>JBKPRE010000233.1:0-27882 GCA_046734435.1 Pseudomonadota bacterium
TGTCGACATAGGCCTTGTGATGCTTGTCGTGATGGTATTCGAGTGTCTCGCGCGACATGTAGGGCGCGAGCGCATCGTGAGCGTATGGCAGGTCGGGCAACTTGAACGACATCAGATCCTCCTCGGTGCACAAACGATGAAACGGAATAAACTGGTTCTCGGATGAAACCGGCCTGTCCCGGACGAGTTCCTCAATCAAGCTAATTAGGCGGTGATGCGGCTCCGAGCAACCGAGCGTAGCCGACTTGGCGCATCAAAGATCACCAGGCCCGGCATTAGATGACTTTTAGCGAAGAAATCACGGTCTATTTAGTGGTTGCCGCCGGCTTTCGAAAAAGCGAGAATTTGCCTTTGCCAGAATAATTTAGCCGGAAAGCTGCGGCGAAAGTTACTGGTCGAGAGGGGATCGTAAAGTATGGCGGTATTGCTGTTCAGCATTGGCACTTTGGCCCTTGTAGCGGGGCTGGTGATGGTCGGATTTGGCATTCCGATCAACGAATTTAGCTTCGGAAATACACTTATCAGCGCCGGCACCACGGCGGCCGTCGGCGGCCTGATCATAATTGCGCTTGGCGTGGCGGTCGGCCAGTTGCGGCGGATTGCCGAGTCGCTGGCAGGCGATTTGCCGGCGAGGTACACGCAACCGATGGACCTTGTGGAAGCCACGCGTGCTTCCTCATCTGCGGCCGGCATACCCGATCGTATTCCTTTCCCGCCGCGCTCTAAATCGGAGACACCGTTCCCGAAAATGGGATCGTTGCCGGGTGCGCCGGCGAATACCGCGAGCGATGACGATTATGATCGGTTCGCGGCGCCAACTTTGCCCAATCCGGAAGAAGCACCGATGGCGGTGGAGGATGAAATTTCCCTGTCGCCACCTCAACCATCTGGCGGTTCGGCACCGACGGCCGATGTGAGGGGCCCTGCTGGCCGAGGTCAAGAACCGGCCGCAAGCTGGAAACCATCCCCTGCGTCAACTCCGCCGGTTGGATCGCCCCCGCGGCCGCTTCAGCCAGCGAAATTCGATGCGATGTGGCCGGCCGAAGCAAAGTCACCAAGGTCGAGCGTATCGGATGACGCCAAGCCATCGTCTGCGCCGGCACGCGAAACGTTTCCTCCCGTATCCAAACGTCCAGAGCCCGAAGCGCAAAAGCCGCGTGCCGTCGCTATTCTGAAGTCGGGCGTTGTCGACGGGATGGGCTACACCCTTTATGTCGACGGCTCGATCGAGGCAGAATTACCACAAGGCACATTGCGTTTCGCCTCGATCAACGAACTCCGAAGTCACCTCGAAAAGAATTCATAAAAGAGCCGGACTGCGCGCCTGCCTCTACTTTCTTGGTTTTTCTTCCCATGATTCCGCTTTCGTCGCATACGACCCAATATTGTCGTATCAGACAACGAGCTTTTTCTTGCAACTACAGAAGTGGGATAGTAGTTTTAAATATAGGTCCTCCATTCGTCGGCGTGCAGCTGTTGGTTGAGAGGGCCTGTTTGAAGGGGAGAGGTTGCCGACAGCAGCCTCGTCAAACGGGGCAGTTGCAATGACAGACAGCACAGCCACTGGAAACTTCATCGAACTGACCGCAGAAATCGTGTCCGCTTACGTCAGCAACAACACGGTTCCCGCGGGCGAGATTCCCGGGCTGATCAATCAGGTTCACGCGGCGCTCGCGAGAGTGTCCGGAAAGCCCGCAGACGGCTCCTCCGAGCCGCTCAGGCCTGCTGTTTCGGTCAAGAAATCAATCACTCCCGAATACATCGTCTGCCTCGAGGACGGCAAGAAATTCAAATCGCTGAAGCGGCATTTGCGTACCCAATACAACATGACGCCCGAGCAGTATCGCGAGAAATGGGGTCTGAACGCCGACTACCCGATGGTCGCGCCGAATTATGCCGCGGCACGCTCGCAGCTCGCGAAACAAATGGGGCTGGGGCAACAGCGGCGCCGGCGTGCAAAGTAACGCCTGGCTGGCTTCCAGGCGTATAAGGATAAATTCCTAAAAGCTGTGGGCAAATAGTTATGTGCCCTTCCATTCCGGCCGTGTTAGGTATATAGTCCTATAACTTTCCCGTTTGGTCGGAATTTGAGGTGCGCATGTGAGCGTGAAACATCAAATCGGACAGTCTGCGCCGGAACCGCAGCAGCCTGAGATCGACGGCTTTCGCGCACAACATCTCCTTCTGGGAGAGCGAGAGGTCGCAACGGATGATGGCCGAGCAAAAGTCGTCGTCGACGAAAATGAGAGTCCGCTGGCCTGGCTTGCCCGGCGACGCGGCCGGGACGGCCGGATGATGATCGAGCCTCACCAGCTGCAGGCTGGTGAAAGGCTTCGCGCCGAATTCACGCGCGCACATCTCATGCCGCGGACAACTTCGAATTGGTCGAATCCGGTCCCGTCCGATCGCCGATCAGGCGGTCATCAAACAAGCTTCTTTCCGGATAGCGTCATTGCAGCTCGGCAACGCTTGCACCATGCACTTGATGCGGTAGGTCCGGAATTTTCCGGGTTGCTTGTCGACATATGCTGCTTTTTGAAAAGGCTCGAAGTAACCGAGCGTGAGCGCGGCTGGCCCGCGCGTTCGGCGAAGATCGTGCTGCAGCTCGCGCTCGAGCGCCTCGCCCGACATTATGGCTATGGCCCAAGTACAAGCGGCCGCACTCGCTCGCGGGTGCGCACTTGGCTAGCTGATGGCGCGGCGTTCAGCGTTGACTAACTGCGGCTATGCTACGGCAGCCAAAGCCGCGCCGGCTTCGGTGCGGATCCGCTGCACCATCGAACGCAAGCCGTTTGAGCGTTGAGGCGTAAGATTTGCCCGGAGACCAATCCGCTCGAACAGCGCCAGTGCGTCGATGTCCAGAATTTCCCGCGCGCTCTTGCCGGAGTACAGCGCAAACAATATCGCGATCAGGCCGCGCACGATGTGAGCATCGCTATCGCCTTCAAATGTGAGCACCGGTCCCGAAGACCCGTTGGGCTTTACATGTGTCAGTAGCCAGACCTGGCTGGCACAGCCTTGGACCTTGTTGGCTTCGGAGTGAGCGCTCTCGGGCAAAGGCGGCAGCGTGCGCCCAAGCTCGATGACATAGCGGTAACGATCGTCCCACTCCTCGAGTAGCGCGAAATTTTCAACGATCTCATCAATAGCAGTCATGACGCACATATATACGCTCGCGCTCGGCGCCGCCAATAGATTGGCAGGTGCCGAATGCGATGAAATCGGCCTGAATTGGGGGTTTATGCCGCCGGGCCGTTAGCGCGTGCTTCACGCCGGGGCGGCAACGGGACCGGAGCACGCCAGGCCGGGGCCATATCGCTCGGGGTCAACGTGCCCTGACCGCCAGCCGCCTTGTTGTCGGCCTTTTCTGGCGCTGCGGATTTTTCACGGAGCTTCGTGATGAACTCATAGAGCGTTCGTGCGCCGGCCTCGGCCTTGTGGCCAAGGGCGACGGCGACCTTGCCGCCTGTAACGCAAGCATCGGGTTGGCGTTCGCAGAAACCCCGAACGTCGGAAACGGCCGCGCTTGCGAATGTCACGGCTTCCGAAGCGTCAATCTGTGCATCCTGCGACGTCGATTTGGTGCCGCTGGGCAGCAGCACGCAAACAACGCACAGCCAAAATGCCATTCGCAGAAGAAAGAACATGACCCTACCCGTAACGATCCCCGGCAGGCGTTACGCCGCCTTTGAGACAAACCGTAGCAGATAGCACTGAAACTGTTGTTCGAAATGCAACGAGCTTTTTGGACAAACTCGAAGCGAATTTTCGTCAAATTTGAGATACCCGCGATTGCGACAAATTTCGCACACGCACGTTCCGCCCCGTTTATCAGGCTTGACCGGATTACCGACATGGTTACCGGACCGGTAAGAAATCGGCTGCAGCCGGCCCGTGCATCACGAGACGGCAACTGAAATTTCACCATGACCGGCGAATAGCCGAACAACCATCCTCAAGGCCGCGCGGGCGGTGTTGATAAGGCATTGCCACGCCGGGCCTTTAGCCTTCGATTAATCGCCTGTGTCCTAAGGTCCGCGCGAGATAGGGGCGCGTCCGCTTGCCGAGACGTGACAGGGACGGTGAGTTTTTTCTCGCCAATACGAAACTACGTCGACGCTTTGCTGCCTGTCGCCGCGCAACAGGATGCCCTTACGGCCGCGCGTTATCGTGCTTTCATTCTGCCGCGTTTGATGGGAAGTCTTGCTGCGCTCGCAAGCCTTCCAGTCTATCTGATTTTGCGCGGCGTACCGAATGAAGTTGAAATCGTCGTCTTCTCCTGGCTCATCACCCCGATTCTCATAGTCTACTTCCTGGTTCGCACCGGGCGTTACGAGACCGCGCACATTCTATCCTCGCTCTCGCTGAGCGCGCTTGTTGTACTCGTCGCGTTTTTCGCGGGGGGCATTGGATCATTTGCGGCGATCTGGCTCGTCGTGGTCCCCCTCGAGGCGGCACTTTCCGGATCGCGTCGGGTCGTATTGATTTCGGCAGCGCTTTCAATGGCCGCGGGCCTGTTGTTGTTGATGCTCGGCACGACCGGACTTACCCGGCCGACCAGCGCGGATACGCACGCGGCTCTTGCTGCACTCGCGATCCTATCTGCGTTGCTATATGCGACAGGTCTCGCGCTTGGTGCCGTGTCACTCGTTCGTACAGCTGCCCAGCTGCTCGGCGCAGAGGAAAATCGCTATCAGCTTCTGATCGGGAACATGACGGACGTTATCGTCCGTTGCAGCAAAAGCAGCTCGGTTATTTTCGCTTCGCCGTCGGCCGAACCGCTATTCGGCACTCCGATTACAAAACTTATCGGCGGCGAACTTTTCGAACGCGTGCACGTTGCTGATCGGCCTGCCTTTCTGGCCACACTTGCCGATGCGGCATGTTCGGACGATTTGCGTTCGCTTGAATTTCGCATCCAGCGGAATGTCGGAGCGGGACGTCCCGGTCAATTCGTTTGGGTCGAAATGCGGTGCAGGCCGTTCGAATGCGTACCCGTCGGACATGAAAAAACAGACCAAGACGTCGTCGCGGTCCTCCGCGATATCAGTGAGCGAATGACCCGCGAAGACGCGCTTGAGACGGCCCGACTCGAATCCGAGCGGGCGAGTGCGGGCACAAGCCGCTTTGTCGCCACCATAGGTCACGAGCTCCGTACTCCCTTGAACGCGATCATCGGCTTCTCCGAGTTGCTGACCAACAGCGCTGTCAAAATCAGCGCGTCGGACCAGGTCGAATATGCGAAATTGATCAACGGTTCGGGCCGCCATCTTCTTTCCATCGTGAACAGCATGCTCGACGCTTCAAAGATTGAAGCCGGCCACCTCGAGGTTGCCCGGGAGAAATTGGCGCCGGGACCGGCCATTGAGAACTGCGTCGATTTGCTGGCTTTGCAGGCGCGGGAAGCGGGCATCGAGCTTAGGCTACGGCTTGACCAGAATCTGCCCGAGCTTGCAGCAGACAAACGCGCGTTCAGCCAGATCCTCATCAATCTCATCTCAAACGCGGTGAAGTTCACGCCTCGCGCGGGCTGCGTCACCATTGGCGCGTCATGCGACGGATCAAATCTGCTGGTGACGATTGAAGACACGGGTATCGGAATCGAACAGCACGATCTTGCGCGTCTAGGAGAAGCTTTCTTTCAGACGAGCTCGTGCCACGACCGCAGACATGACGGGGCGGGGCTCGGGCTATCGATCGTCAAAGGCCTGGTGAAGCTGCATGATGGCGAGGTCGATATCCGCAGCCGGGTCGGCGAGGGGACGCGGGTGACGGTCCGATTGCCCATCGGTCAAAGTGGCGAGCGGACGCCGACCGATTCGGTCAAACTCGTGACGGAAAGTCACCGAGGCAATCCGTATGGCTCAAATGATTGGGTGAAGAAAAGTGCGTAGACGGTCATCCCGCAGGGGCTCCGCAGGTTTCCAGGGTGCAGGCCGCATTGCTGCAGCGATCGCACAGCATCCGCGCGAATTCGTCGCGATAGTGATGTCGACGGTTGCCATTTTCGCGATAGTCAGCAACGCATTGTTCCTGCAAAAGGGGCCGCATCCGGCTCCGATATTTGCGGCTCGTCCGCTGCTTCAACAGGAGGCAATAGTCCCGCCGCGCATTTCGAGCACGCAGTCACACCTCGGATCGGATTTGGCAGCCCAGGCTCGTGTCCAGCTGATCGCGAATATTCAACGCGAACTGAGCCGGAAGAGTTTTTATGACGGGCCTGCCGATGGAATTTGGGGCTCGAAAACGGACGCAGCGGTGCGCGATTTCCTTCAAGCCTCCGGCTTGAAAGTCAATCCGGAAGCCAACGAGAACCTGCTTCGCGCGATATCAAATTACGTAGCGAAACCGGTCGCTGGCGCAGCCGCGCCCAGCCCGCCGGCAACGGACCCCATCGCCAAATTGATTGCGCCGTCTAAGCGCATCGTCTCGATACAGCGTGCTCTCGCCGATTTCGGATATGGACAGATCAAGGCAACCGGCGTCTATGACCCGGAAACACGCAACGCAATCGAGAAATTCGAGCGCGACCACCGCCTGCCGGTGACCGGCCAGATTTCTGACCGGTTTGTGCGCGAACTTGCCGCTATGACCGGCCGCCCGCTGGAGTGAATGGCCTCGCCACTGTAGCTCGTGCTACTGAAGCCGATGCGCTTGAAAACCGGAATTTGGGTGGCTGCGTATCTGCGCCGCTGTAATGTCGAGGGCGTTTTTGCGGCAGTACGCCGGCATGGCGCCGAAGAGGCTGGCGCCATTTTTGTCAAACTAAACCGGCTGGATGGGACGGGGGCGTTATACGGTCCGGCCCCGCAGTCTGCGTTTGACGAAGCGCAGCCGGCCGATCGGCTATTCGTGGCGCTTGTTGGGCGCGATACGCCGGCAGCCGAAGCAGATATCGAGACGCGCCTGACGAAAGAAATACGTTTTGATCCAGATCTTTGGATCATCGAGGTTGAAGACCGCGCAGGCCGAAATTTCCTCGACAACGTTGTGCAATAGCTCCTTCTACCTTTCGTTGATCTTGGTCCGTCCGGCTTGTGCGGTCTGCTGGACGCCGGCGCGCGTTATTTCTGTGCCGGATGAGCGCGCACCGCGGTGTTCATCATCCCAATAAACTGTTTCATATTCCGCACGCGGCCGGACGGGTTTGGCCTGCCAAATCGTCAGCATGTGTTCAGCGGCGGCTGAACTTAGTTCGCCGTAGAGCTGGCACAACTCGAAAATGCGCATGACGGATCGGCCGACGGCAGGGTTGAGGAAAAGCAGAATTCGTTGCACCACCTCCGTTTTCATGCCGAGGACTTTCGCCACGACAATTACGGGCTCGCCTGAACTATCGAATGAAATTCGTTCGGCGAGCCCCTGGCTGATATTGAGAGCACGCGCAAGGATGCGGCTGAATTCGGAGGGATTTCGCCGCAGCGCCGCGCGTTCTAGGCGCCTGACCAGTTCTCCTTCAGATTGCACCGGGCGACGCCTTGTCGGGTCCGATACAACATCGAGGTTCATGAGAATAAGACGGCGCTCTTCCGGCGCCGATGAGAAAAACAACTCGCGCAAGTCCGCGCTATTTTCATCCTCGGCGGGCTTGGCGCCCGCCAGGCTGTCGAGCCTGTGGAGGACGGCTGGCGGCGCTTTCGGATATTGCCGGAGCTTTGCAGCAATTGCGGCGCGCGTCTTTGCGTCGACCGAATCAATCAGGCCGAGCACCAGTTCGACATATTGAATTTCCTCTTCGCCGCTATGCGAAGGCCGTTGCACATATAAGTCCGTCAGGACCCGCGCCAGAGTAGGACGCACATCGACCCCGTCCCGGCAGGCCAAATCGACCAGGCTGTCGAGGGAAACGCACGCGGAAGGCTTCGCCATCGTGATACGCCGGCACTACAGGATGGCCGACATTAGCTGTCGCCCGTTAGCAGAGCGTTAACCTTGCAAGTCCTTTAATTGCGGAACGATACCGGTCTGGCGGTCAAAGCAAACCACGCCGGGGCGGAAGGGGGACTGCAATGGGTGAAATCATCCGATTTCCCGACGACGCGAGCCCACGCGGTGGCAAATATGTCGACGCAAATACCGAGCCGGCGACGGTGATTATTCTTCCCGTCATCCGAATCGAACGTGATCCCGATGGCTCGAATGGTCTTGAGCCGCATAGCGGGAACAATCACGGCCGCCGTCGACGGCGCCGCGCCGCACGCTGATCGGTCCAATCGACGAAATCCATGAGCCATTCATCGCCGCCAGCGCTCAAAAAGGTGTGGCGGCAGGCACTCGTGCTCATCGGTGCCGCGGTCCTCGGGGGCTGCGCAAATTATGATTTTGGCGAAGTCCATCCCGTTTTGGTGACCGACGGTATCCACGACTGGATCGGGCGGGATGCGGGCGCACCGAAACGGATTCCGCCTTCACGATTCGAATACACTGACGACGAGCGGACCTTGCGCGATCTCGCTTATCCGCTGATTGAGCCGCCCTTTGATCGGCAGCAATGGTACGCGGTTGCAGGCGAATATGGTCTATACCGCACCAATTCGGCCGATTATAGAAAATACTCTCAACGGCTGGAGTCCCTCTGGAGCCGTTCACCTTCCTCGCGTTATTCGCAACTCATCGACGACATCCGCAACGATATCGCGCGCCTGTCGCAGTTTTTTGAAACGGCCACCCGTGTGGTCGACATCGACCAGAAACGGCAAAAAAGTATGGGCTTCGTATCAGGCCTCAGCAAAAAGGAGCACGAAAACGCGGTGCGCAGGATGCGAGAAAACGCGCACGTGATAGCGATTGTCCAGCAGAATCTCGCCGACCGCGTTGCCTCATACCATTTTGCGCTTGAGCGGCTTGTTATTATCACGCCTTCGCCGCAGGCGATCGAAGCTGAGCGGTCAATCACGCTGCTACAAAATCATATTGCGCGATATCAGCAATACCCTGCACCGACCTGGGCCCGCGAGCCAAGTCTGGCGTCGACGAACTAGGTCATTTCCTGGTTCGTGCTGGCTCGGTTTGCCGCGTGCATCGCGATGCCGCGACTGTGCTTTGAGCCACCGGCATTAATCCCGGTTCGGGCGCCATCGCGCGGATGGCGATCAGACCAGTGGGTGTCGGCGATTCAACGATCAGCCGGTCGGCAGCGGTGATCTCTTCATCTTCCGGCACTTGCTCATGTTGGGCGGCTGTCATCAGGTCGAGCTCAATGACACGTCGGCCGGCCGCACGATCGTTGATCGCATAATAAGCGACGTCATACCGTGTGTAGAAGGAAACTGAAGTATAGGCCGGGCTGACCGGCACGGTGAGCTTCAGAGGTCCTTCAGAAAGATCGTACCGGCATACGGCGCTCGCAAACGCCGGATCCATGAACGGCATGATCGCCTTCTCAGGCGATGGAATGGGCAGGGCGACGACCGTATTGACTGGTGCGACCGGCGTCAGTCGCGCGTATGCATCCTGCGTCGCGGTGCGCGGCAAGATGATAACCGTTGCCAGATGCACGACTCCGCCAAGAAGCGCGCCGCCTAAAAGCAGGAGCAGCCAGCGGATCATGGGCAACTCCGCGTCGAAACTGCGGGCATCGGCACCTCACGGCCGGCCTTTGTCGAAACACCGACGGCGGTGTCATAAAGACGCAGCACGAGTTGATAGCGTTCGATGCCGCCCGTCGGCAGCCAATTGCCGGGATTTGCGCGCGGCGCCACGACGATCTCGAAATTTCCGTCGGCACGCCGAACGATCTCCTCACTTGTGAAACCGTAGCGATTGATAGAGTTCGCTATGAGGTCCCCGTCGTTGTTATAGAGGGTCAACGTCCAAAAGCGTGCGGCCGGGGTAATTCCGGACAGAGTAATGTCGCAGCGCCCGTCGAGAAGCTTCCCGTTGTCGTCCGACCGGACGGTAAACGATACGCCGTCACCGAGCGCAACCGGCAGACGTCCTGCGCGGGCGATGGACGCGCGCGCATAAGGGTCGGCGTCCACCGTTCCGGTCTTTGGCCAAGCTATCCAGCTCTCGATGGGCAACGCACCAAAAGCCGCGCCCCGGCTCAAGGCAAAGTAAGTCATGCCCAGCCCGACGAATGTCGCGACGGCGAGAGCGAACAATGTTCCGGTCAGCAAACGCACGATTGATCCGCTTGCGTGTTTGAGAAATGGGTTCTGTTGGAAGAAACTGCGCCCATTGCCCGGCGACTAGTTAGTTGCGATTGCCGAACGCGCGTTCCTCCAGCGAGGCGGCCAGCGCCTTGCCTTTGTCAGGCACCTGGGCCTGCTTGTCCTTGCCGCTTGAGACAGTCGGGCGTGCTGGCGCAACGGGGCCGAGGGCGCGATTGGCGTCATCCATCATCCTCTCAACACGGACCAACACATCGGCCCCTCGTTTGGTGAGAAGTGCAGGCCGTGGAGGCGGCTGAGCCTCGTTGGACTTCGACTTGACCTCGGCGACCGCCGGCTGTTGGCGAACCTGCGGCGCGGGAACTCCAGGAAGTTGCTTCAATTCGATTCCTTGGTGCGCGTAAGCCATGATCTTGTGCCATGTCATCGCTGGCACGGAGCCGCCTGTCATGCGGTTCATTACCTGGTAGTCATCATTGCCCACCCAGACACCGCATACAAAATTGCCCGTGTAGCCGACAAACCAAGCATCGCGATAAGCATTGGTCGTGCCGGTTTTTCCCGCTGCGGCAGTGTCGTCAAGTCTCGCGCGCCGACCGGTACCGTTCTCGACGACGCTGTTCATCATTTTGATCATGTCGCCGGCAACGCTGGGTGGCATCACCTGCCGCGGCTTTGGCCCGTCACGATCAAAGCGCCACACCAGGTCACCAGTGCCGGTGCGCACTTCAAGGATCGCGTGCGGCGTCACTGCCTTGCCCATATTGGGAAAGGTGGCATAGGCCCCGGTATGGTCGAGCACGGTGACTTCATCCGCGCCGATCGGCAACGAAGGCGTATCTGGAAGCGGTGTGCGCACGCCCATGTCGTGGGCGAGTTTGACAATCTTTGCACGCCCAACCTTTGCGTTGCCGTTGCCGATCGAAATCGAGAGCTTTACCGCGATGGTATTGATGGATTTGGTGAGCGCCATCAACAGCGTCATCGAGCCGGAGTAGCCGTTGCCGTAGTTGTGGGGGCACCAGTTGCCGATACAGACCGGTCCATCGACCACAATCGATGTCGGCTTCATGCCATTCATGAGTGCGGCCGCGTAGACATAAGGTTTGAACGATGAGCCGGGCTGGCGCATCGCATCGGTTGCACGGTTGAACTGGCTTGCGCCGTAATCACGTCCGCCTACCATCGCTCGCACCGCGCCATCCACGTCCATTAGAACAGCCGCGGCCTGCTTCGCGTGATATTCCTGACCATATTGTCGCAACGAGCTCTCGACGGCCGCATCTGCGTTATATTGAAGGCTCGTATCGAGAGCCGTACGCACCACGAACACGCGTTCCGTCATTGATTTCGGAAATGTTTCGACGAGCTTCTTCATCTCGTCAAAAGCCCAGTCGAGATAGTAGTTTGGCGCACGATCGTCACGGCGATCGACGGGCGTGGCCGGATGGCGGCGGGCGCCGAAGACCTGGCCTTCCGTCATCATGTTGGCTTCGACAAGATTATCGAGCACAACGTTAGCTCGCGCGCGGGCCGCCGGCAGGTTGATATGCGGGGCAAACTTGGTCGGTGCCTTGAACAAGCCCGCAAGCATCGCGGCTTCGGCAAGGTTCACATCGCGCGCCGACTTATTGAAATAATACTGAGCTGCTGCATCTACGCCGAACGCGCCACCTCCCATGTAGGCGCGGTCGAGATAAAGCTTGAGGATCTCGTTCTTCGTTAGCCGCGCTTCCAGCCACATCGCAAGGAAGGCTTCCTTGACCTTGCGCTCGAGCGTTCGTTCATTGCTGAGGAACAGGTTTTTGGCGAGCTGCTGCGTGATCGAGGAGCCGCCCTGCACAACGCCTCCCGCCTTTGTGTTGGCAACCAGCGCGCGCGCGGTGCCCGCGAGGTCGATTCCGAAATGCTCGTAGAAGCGGCGGTCTTCTGTCGATAGCACCGCTTTGATCAGATGATCGGGAAATTGGTCGAGCGGAATCGAATCGTTGTGCCGAATTCCGCGCGAACCGACTTCATTGCCATAGCGGTCGAGAAATGTGACGGCCAGTTCCGATTTCTTCAGCCAGTCGTCGTCGGAGGTTTCACGGAATGCCGGTACGGCGAGTGCCAGCAGCACCACCAGTCCAAACGCGCCTAATGTAGCGCCTTCCGAAAGCAGTTCATTGAGCCAACGACGCCATCCTGAGACGTGGAAGCGGTCCATGAACGTCGAGAAACGCTCGTAGGATTCGCGGGCACCAGATGCACTGCGAAACAGGCTGAAGTCTATCCACGCATCCAGCCCGAGCAGGAACCGCTTGATGCTTCGCTTCCAGTGGTCGGGAAATAGGTCGCGCAAGACGTGCTGCTCTTGAAAGGGTGCCGGCCGGACGCCGGAGCGAAGCAATTTTAGCCGATCAGCCAACCCGCAGCCAATGCCACGGTTCCGCCCGGCTGGAACCAAGGTGAACGGAGAAATACCGTGAAAAGTGGCCGAAATGAGCCTCCGGCATGATGCCGTGACGGGATGCCTGTGAACAGGTACAACCGAACCTCGTCGGGAGATTCCCTTAATGCCTGATCCGCAAGCTTCATTCTGGCGCCGCAAGGCAATGTCGGAGATGACACGCGCCGAGTGGGAGAGCTTGTGCGATGGCTGCGGCCGATGCTGCCTGAACAAGCTGATCGACGAGGATACCGACGCGACCGTGTTTACCGATGTCGGTTGCAAATTGCTCGATGGCGAGAGTTGCCGCTGTCGCGACTATGCGCATCGTCAGTCCAAGGTGAGGGACTGCGTTCGACTGACACCGCGCAACGTGCGTCGCCTCAAGTGGTTGCCGCCGACTTGCGCCTATCGTCTGGTTGCGGAAGGCAAGGATCTTGCATGGTGGCATCCGCTGGTATCCGGCGATCCGGAGACAGTGCATCGTGCCGGTGTGTCGGTACGCGGCCGCGTGACGGCCAGTGAAACGGACGTGCCCGATGATAGGTTGGAAGAATACATCGTCAGTTGGCCGGGTAAGTGGCCGAAAGGCGCGCGCGGTCCGTCATCGGATCGGCGCCGCCGCGCGCCCTAGTCCGGCTCCTCATCGCCCGCGTGGCGTAATTGAAAAATCATAGGCACGCGGCTCAGGTGCGCCGTAAAAAGAATAGTGCCACCATTCACGAAAGTAGTTGGCAAATCCGTGCCGGCGCATCGCCGATTGCAGCAAAACGCGCCAGTGCCGTTGCTCCGGTGCAATTGATACATTTGCCCCGTAGCTCCTGGTGTCGAAGCAGTCAAAGCCCGTCCCCATGTCGATACTGTTGTCCGGCGCCCTTTGGTCCGCCGGGCCTGTGCAGGGTCCATACCGTACGGTTGGCTCGAAATGAGGTGCGCGCGCGACCGGCAATCTGACGAGTGTGACGTCGATCGCGGTGCCGGTTGAGTGTCTCGATCTTGCGGCGATAAAGCCGAGCGCGAATAGGCTGCGCTTATGCAGTGCCGGGTAAAAACGCCGCGTCGCCGTGTCATCGCTTCCGTCATGAGCCCACGCGGTCATGGCGCGGGAAGCTCTGATTGGCCGATAGCAATCGTACACTTTCAAGCCGAGGTTTTGCCGTGCCAGGTCCGTCTGAACCTGTTTGAGCGCTTCAGCTGCTTCGCGCCGCAGCACGCATTCGGGTGCACTGTAGCCGGGAAGAGGATGGCCGGTGAAATTGTCACGGGTTGCGTACCGAATGTCCTGGGTGATGCTCGAATCGACGTCGCGCAGATAAACAAAGCCGGGTGCAAGCATGTCGCGGGCACTCGCAGGCGCAGCGGCAAGAAGAACAACGAGCAGTAAGGCCAATAAGCGCAAGAGGAGTTCCTGTGGCCGACGGGGTGCTTGTCGCCTCATGTTATTTCCCCACATAGCACCCCCGCGTTGCAGCGTCTTGCTTTGCGAGAACCGGCAGGGCATTGAGCGCGTTGTTGGGCATTGAGTTTTTTGAATCCAATTATGACCTCAGCAAAGCCGAAATCCAAACCGCGACCAACAAAGGCAGATTCCCAGACTGAGTTGCGCGCCCTAACTCACCCGGAAGTCAGGGCGATCGTCCTCGGCATCATGCTAGCGATGTTTCTCGGGGCTCTCGACCAGACAATCGTCGCGACAGCGCTGCCGACAATCGGGCGGCATTTCGGCAATCTTGAGGACCTGTCCTGGGTTGTGACGGCCTATCTCCTCACCGGAACAGCGGTGACCCCGCTCTACGGCAAGCTCGCGGACATCCACGGTCGCCGCGTCGTCATGCTCACCGCGATCGTCATTTTCGTGACCGGCTCGGTTGCGTGCGCGCTGGCACCTACGATGTCTGCGCTGGTGCTCTCGCGCGGGTTTCAGGGCCTCGGCGGGGGCGGGCTGATGGCGCTCACCCAGACGATCATCGCCGACATTGTTTCTCCACGCGAGCGCGGACGCTACCAGGGGTATATCGGTGCCGTATTCGCGACGTCTTCGGTCGGCGGCCCCGTGCTCGGCGGCTTTCTGACCGAGCATATCGACTGGTCGCTGATCTTCTGGATCAACCTGCCGCTCGGACTGTGCGCGTTGGGGATGACCTCGAACGTGCTGCGCCGCGTGCCTTACCATCCGCGCAAGCACAAGCTCGACGTCATCGGAGCGTTGCTCATGATGGCTGCGTCGATTGCGCTCCTCCTGGCCTTAACCTGGGGTGGCCGTCGCTTCGAGTGGATTTCACCGCAGATCGGCGCGCTGCTGTTCGGCTCTGCCGCGCTCTGGGGTGTGTTTTCCTGGAGGTTAGTGGCGGTAAGCGAGCCGTTCCTCCCGCTGTCCGTTCTCGCCAATCCGGTTGTTCGCTGCGCGACGCTCGCTGGCGCCTGCAACATGGGCACCCTTGTGGGCATGACGATCTTCGTGCCGCTTTACTTCGAAGTTGTCTTGCATCTGTCTGCAAGCGAATCGGGCATGGCCCTGATTCCTCTGATGGGCGCTACCGTCGTATTTTCAACCATCACCGGACGCATGATGATGCACGTCGTACGCTACAAGCGAATGGCATTAATAGGACTTTCGCTGTCAATTCTGTCGCTCGCGCCTTTGGCGATCTGGCCGACATCGATGCCAATAGCGCTCGTGCTCCTGGTGCTGTTGTTGATCGGATCTGGGCTCGGCACCGTCTTCCCGGTTTCCACCGTCTGCATGCAAAACGCAGTTTCGCGGACGCAAATGGGTATCGCCACAGGCGCGGCGAACTTTTTCCGCGCTCTCTTTTCGGCGATGGTCGTCGCCCTGCTTGGCGCGATCGTTCTTGGTGGCCTCGGGGGTGTGACGGGAATGTCGGTCGAAATGCTAGCCCGCACCGCATCGGCGCCAGAGCTTGCATACGCATTTCGATTTGTATTTCTTGCCTGCGCGCTGGTCTTATCTTTCGGCATGGCGTTTCTCATTTCGATGGAGGAACGACCGCTCAAGGGGCCCACGGCCCCTTCGCAAGCCGTAACCGCGCCGACAGCACCGGCAACCCCCATTCCTGCAGAGTAGTAGCCGTGCAAAAAGCCCCGGCGATGCCGGGGCTAGCGACGATCACCATCGCTGCTACCCCGACCGGTTACGCGATAGAAAACCTCAACTAAGGTCGAAAGCGCCGAAGCCCGCCGCGCCACTCGGCGTATTGCCGATTCACGGGCCAGTGAGCCTCGACGGCGGCGTCGGAGTCCAACGGGCGGCAGTGCGCGGTGGTCTCGCCGGTTGGCAACGCAAGCGGGTGCTTGCATTCATCGAAGAGCACCTTTCGGAAACGATCAGTCTCTTGACATTGTCGGCAGTCGCGCAATTGAGCCCTTACCATTTTGCGCGTGCCTTCAAGCAGAGTTTGGGAATGCCGCCCCATCGCTTTCACATGAATCGGCGGGTTGAGCGCGCGAAAGTTCTCCTCGCAAATCGATCGGTCACGGACGTTGCGCTGGCGGTCGGCTACGCGGAGACAAGCTCGTTCTCGTCGGGCTTCCGGAGGGCGACCGGAATGTCTCCCACCGAGTTTCGCCGTGCGCTGACGTGAACAAGAAAGCCAAAGCCGCCGGTGATAAGCGGCGGCTAAAAAAGTTATCGTTGCTCGCTCTCAGCCGGCCGCGGATCGGGCGTGGAGCGGATCGCTTCGACAAGCTTAGGCTTGATGAATGTGCCGTTCCGCAACTCGGAAACGGCCTGCTGCAGCTCCATCTGAGTATTCATCACAATCGGCCCATACCAAGCGACGGGCTCCTGGATCGGCTTTCCTGACACCAGCAGGAAGCGGATGCCTTGCTCTCCGGCCTGCACGGTGATCTCGTCACCTGCGTCAAATAGGACGAGAGAGCGGTCGCCAGCCGACTCCCGGAAGAGGATCTCCTCGCCATCAACCTGTTTCTCCGAAAGTACACCGAACGGCTTGGAAGAAGAGGCGAACCTGCCGTCGCCCTCGAAAACATAGGCAAAGGCGCGGCGCTCGACTTCAACCTTGAGCGTCTTCCGTTTGTTCGGGGGCACAAACACATCAAGGTAGCGCGGGTCAGCAGCCACACCGTCCACTGGTCCCTTTTTGCCCCAGAACTCGCCGCAGACGACACGCACCCGTGTGCCGTCGTCGTCCACGACTTCCGGAATATCGGCACCCTTGACGTCCTGGTAGCGCGGCGCGGTCATCTTGAGAGAGGAGGGCAGGTTCGCCCAAAGTTGGAAGCCGTGCATGCGCCCTTCGGAATCACCTTGCGGCATTTCTTGATGCATGATGCCGCGGCCGGCGGTCATCCATTGTACATCGCCCGAACCGAGCGTGCCGCGATTGCCGAGACTGTCACCGTGCTCGACGGTTCCCGACAAAACATACGTTATGGTTTCGATGCCGCGGTGCGGATGCCACGGAAATCCGGCCAAATAGTCAGCCGGCCGGTCATTACGAAAATCGTCGAGCAGCAAAAAGGGGTCGGTCTCTGACGTTTCTCCGAAGCCAAAGGCGCGACGCAGCCTCACGCCGGCACCCTCGATCGTTGGCTTGGACTGCACGATGCGTTTTACAGGACGGACAGACATGAATCCGGGTACCTTTTATGCCGATGGCTCGCGACCTTTGGCCGGAACCTGCCATTCATATACGAATGTTTATATAGGGCTTTCGTCCACGACCAGAAGAGGTTGAGTGCGGAGAACATCCACCGTTTGGATGATAGTCTCGCCGATGCTCGCTGCAGGCGAAGTGATCGGCTAAGCTTAAGCCTATGATCAAAAAGCTTCTCGCGGTTGGTTGCCTTTTCCTGCTGGCGCTCGGTCTCGGTGGCTGCACGAAATGCGGTTGGCTTTGGGACGAGGCTCCGCGCAGCTGCCATTCCGGGTGGCCGCGCTGACGCGCAGCGCGCGACTCATTCTGGGCTTCAATCAGGATCGGCTAAAGCGAGCGGCTAAGCGCGAGAGGCTGGGTTGCCTTTGCGGTCGGTGCATGCGCCCGGCCGTTGGCCCCATAAGTCGACGGCGCTTGCTTGCGTGCGAGTTCGCCCGAAACGCCCCGAATGATGCCTTCTGACACGGCGTGAGCGGTCGCAAGCACGGTCAGATTTGTCTGCAGCAGGTCGCGAAAGGTGTTGTGGCGCTTGTTCAGTCGGTCGAACGCGTCTGGAATCCATCGGACGATTGTATCCTTTGCCGCTCTTATTCGCGCGCTTTCGACTGCATAGAGCCGGGCAAATTCGATCTTGGCCTCGCTGAGGGCTCCCGCATCCCGAAGCTTGCCGGCCCGCACGCGCGCCGTTTCTTCCGTAAGCGCCTGTTCCAGCCGGTCCATGATACTTTCCAGGCCGGCGATCGCTTTCTCTGCAGCGCTCGGGTTGGCAATCGCATTCTGCTGTTCGGGCGCACTCATTGCCGTGCCTCCTGCTGAGCGATCAGAGTGCGATACACTTGGTCGGCAATTCCGATGCCGCCCGACTTGGCGAACGATTTCGCGTACTCGTCCGTAAGCATTGAACGCCAAACACCCGTGGCGCCAGTGCCACCGAAGGGACCGTCGCCGTCGATGCCAGTGAACATGTGCTGGAACATCGAGTTTAGGAACACGGCTTCGAAATCCTGGGCCGCGGCGCGCGCCTTTTCCTCCTTGCCGGCGCCCGGCGCTTTGGCGGCGAACATGCTGTTTGTAAGCGCGTCGAGCGGCTTGAGCCCCGGCGCGGACATTGTGAGAGCGTTCGCCATCACATCACCTCAATGTCGGCCTGGATTGCACCGGCGGCCTTGATCGCCTGCAGTATTGTGATCAGATCGCGAGGCCCAATGCCCATTGCATTGAGACCGTCGACGACCTGCTGCAGGGATACGCCTTCCCGCACGACAAACATTTTCTTCCCGTCTTCCTGGACCCCGATGCTGGTCCGCGGCACCACTCGCGTCCTTCCGCGCGCGAAGGGCAGTGGCTGACTGACCTCGGGCGTTTCAGAGACCGTCACCGTCAGGTTGCCCTGCGCGACCGCGACCGTCGACACTCGCACGTCGCGGCCGATTACGACCACGCCTGAGCGTTCGTCGATGACGATACGCGCCGGTAGATCGGGTTCGACCTGCAGCTGCTCGATTTCGGTAAGGAAGCTGACGATATTGGCCGTCGACTTTGGTGGCACCGTGATGACCACGGTCGACTGATCGATCGGTTCTGCACTTGCGGTTCCGATATAGTCGTTGATCGCGGCAGCAATGCGCTTGGCGGTCGTGAAGTCGGGGTTGCGCAGCGCCATGCGCAGCTGACCAAGCCGATTGAGCGTGAAATCGATCTCGCGCTCGATCAGTGCTCCGTTAGCGATCCGGCCGACGGTCGGCACACCGCGGGTGATCTTGGCCGCTTCGCCTTCGGCCTGAAAGCCGCCGATCGCCAGCGATCCTTGCGCAACGGCGTACACGTTGCCATCGGCGGCGAGGAGTGGCGTCACCAGCAGCGTTCCGCCTTGCAGGCTCTTGGAATCACCCATAGCGGAAACGGTGACGTCAATGCGCGTTCCTTGGGTGCCGAAGGCGGGAAGGTTGGCGGTCACCATCACTGCGGCGATGTTGCCCGTGCGGATTGTCTGCCCGCGGATATTGACGCCAAGCCGCTCGAGCATCGCGGTCAGCGACTGCTTGGTGAATGGGATGTTGTTGAGCGTGTCGCCAGTACCGTTAAGTCCGACGACCAAGCCATAGCCGATCAACTGATTCTGCCGCACGCCTTCGATATTGGTGAGATCCTTGATGCGCGACGTCGCCCCGGCTTTCACCGGGACGCAAAGCGCCAAGATCACAACCAGGCATGCAGCCCGCAAAGCCTTCGTCATCACTGCTCCCCAATGTGACGTCTGACTGCCAACCTCTATGCGAACAGCATGCCAAGCCGTCTCGGAGGGCAAGACTTTGGCAAATCATCTGTTTTCGACGGCGGCCGGGGAAGCGCGACATCCGTAACGCGGCACGAAACGATCCGGGCGGTAATTTTTGCCGGGTTATTTACCTGCCATTAACCATACCGGCTCAGGCTGCGTGGTACTCGAGAACCGATCCATCTCGGTGGGGAACAATCGCCATGCGCGTCTACGGGCCAAATGGAACCGCACTTGCGGCGACGCCGACAACCGCGCGGCGGACCGCTGGCGCCTCGTTCAGCGTGAGCGAGCAGGATATGCCCCGCACTTCAACGGGCGCTGCGTCATTGCGAGCGATTTCAACTGTCGACGCTCTGATCGCGCTGCAGGGGGTGGAAGACCCGACCGAGCGAAAGAAGCGCGCCGTCGCCAAAGGGCGCAATGCCCTCGACGTGCTCGACACGCTCAAGCTCGGGCTGCTCGATGGGGGCGTGGATCAATCGATCCTTGCGCGCTTGAGGGTCGCATCAGAGGGCTTGACCGAAACGTCGGGCGACGCGGGTCTTGACCTTGTGCTGGGCGAAATCGACCTCCGTGTCGCAGTGGAGCTCGCCAAAGCGGGGGTCCGTTAGCTCCTGCGGCAAGGCTACCGGTCTGCCGCGTTTTTGCGGAAGTCATTGAACCGTCATACAAATCAGGCCCGATTGGGAACGCCAATCGGATATTGTCCGGCGGTTGGCGGACGTATATAAGCCTGCCGCTCGGAGGGGGCGGTACGACACACGCCCAAGAATAAAAATCAGGGAGTAGGTGGGAATGTTGGCCAAAACCAAAAACTATCGGCCGTCCGACAAGGAGCCGTTTATGAACGAGCGCCAGCGCGAATATTTTCGCGCCAAGCTGCTCGCCTGGAGGGAGGATATACTCAAGGAAGCCAAGGAAACGCTGCAGCATCTTCAAGAAGAGAATCAGAATCATCCCGATCTCGCGGACCGCGCGTCATCCGAAACTGATCGGGCGATTGAGCTGCGCGCACGCGATCGCCAGCGCAAGCTGATTGCGAAGATTGATGAGGCGCTGACTCGAATCGACGACGGCACCTACGGCTATTGCGAAGAGACAGGCGAGCCCATCTCACTGCGCCGGCTTGAGGCGCGCCCGATTGCCACGCTATCGGTCGAAGCGCAGGAACGGCATGAGCGGCGCGAGCGCGTCTACCGCGACGATTGATCTGCGGAAAATTTGATCGAGATTTAGGCGTATTGCCCGGCGATGCTGCCGGGCAATTTTTTCGGATCGTTCAACACGGCATGAAAAAAGCGCGGCCTCCGACCGGGGAGCAGTCGGAGACCGCGTCATTTACGCCGTTTGCGCTCGCGCGATGCGAAAACGGCGCGGGAGCCCGGTGCGCTACGCGGGACTAGAACGGCAGGAGTATGTCGAAGACCTGCTCGCCATAGCGGCTCTGCTGCATATCGGTAATCTGCCCACGGCCTCCATACGCGATACGCGCCTGCGCGATCTTGTTCGAGTCGATCGTGTTGTCGCTCTCGATATCTTCCGGTCGCACAATTCCAGCGACGATGAGTTCGCGAACCTCGAAGTTGACGCGAATTTCCTGCTTACCCTCGATCACCAGGTTGCCGTTCGGCAATACTTGCGTCACCACGCCGGCGACATTCGTTTTGAGCTCTTCCGTCCGGTCAACCGAGCCCTTGCCATTGCCGGTCGTGCTTGAATCGGCCGTAAAGATGCGGGTCGGCACCGGCGTGTTCATGATCGGCACTTTTGGTTTGCCGAAGAAATTGGCGATACCTGAATCCTCAGTCATCGTTCGCGTGCGTTTGGTTTCGTTTTCAATATTTGCCTTGTCGGTGATGTTGACTTTTACCGTTAGAATGTCGCCCACCTGGTGCGCACGCTGATCCTTGAAGAAGGCGCGCGAACCGTTGCGCCAAAGCGAATTCGGATTGTATGCCGCGGGCTGTGCCGCCGGCATTGGCATCTGGACGGGCTTATATCCCGGGCGCGTGGTCGGATTGTCCACTGCGGCCAGCGGTGGCTGCTCGCCGACCGATCTGAGCCGATCGAGATACGCGCACCCGCTGAGGAGGGAACTGGCCAAGGCGGCAAGGACCGCGCGACGCATAACCATGACGACTTTCATGAGATTGCTTTCACATTGATGCACAGGATTTTCGACACGATGGAAACCGCACGTAAGTGACGCATGACGGGACCAAGAGATTGACCGTTAGCGCGCATTTGCATTGACGGATCCGGTGGCGTTGTTGGCGGCAAGGCGCGGCGAACCGTTTGTGACCGCCACGCGGCCCGGTCCGATGATTTTGCCCTGGACCATGCGCTTCGACTGCTCGTTGGTAACGCTGATCACGTCGCCTTCCGCGCCACCATCGTTGGCCTTGCCGCGTATCGTGAGCACCATTCCGGGAGCTTCATAGACCAGCGTCACGGCCTGGTTGCGCAAGACAAGATCAGGCTTCATCAGATCCGCGGCTCGCAGGGGACGGCCACCCTGCATCGCTCCGCGGGCTGCCATGCCAATAACGTCGGCGCGTTTGGTGATGACCTCCCGGCTGACCTCGCTGCGGGGGCGACGCTCCACTACGATGTCCGCATCTTTTATGATGTTGCCGCGCTCGACGGACCTTCCAATGGTCACAACTTCGACGGTTGGAGTGGCGCGACCCGCGACGCGAAGCACGCTCCGCTTCCCGGGCCCCCCCGGAATCTCGATCGTCGCGTCGAAACGGGCGGTACGCGTGTCGTAGTCGATGTGCGCAACTCGCGGTTCTCCGACCGCCAAGGGATCGACATAGATCGTACGCATGTCTTGTCCAAGGTTGACGGTGATGTCCTTGCTGTCCCCCAGATCGAATCTGGCCGATAGGGTCCGTGCGATCAGGTCTTCGATCTCTGTTGTTGGGACTGTGCGGGTCGCGCGCGTGACCACGACCTTGCTCAAACCCGCGGTGTCAATCCCGATTAGCGCATGATCGCGGATCGCATTGAGAACAGCATCCACGGATACGGCGCCGGTATAGCCGAGGTCTGGCGCACGGAAGATCGGCACATTGGCAACGACGCCGGAATTTTCGATCAGATCGCCGATGCGCACGATGTCTCCGTGAATAATCGCTTCGGACTTCAGTCTCGGCTGATTTGGAGCTTGCGCGCTGGCGCACGTTGTGAAGACGCCGGACGCGACAAATGCGGCAAGGAATAGACGTATCATGGCAAGACCTCAGCGCATCATGTTGGAGGCGGCCGACAACATCTGGTCGGCGGCGGAAATCACTTTCGCGTTCATTTCGTAGGCGCGTTGTGCGGCGATCAGATCGGAAATCTCGCTGACCGCTTCGACGTTTGCCTGTTCAAGGAAGCCTTGTTGGAGATTGCCAAATCCGTCCGAGTTCGGATTGCCATTTTGCGGCGTGCCCGAGGCTGGGGTCTCGAGATACATATTGTCGCCGATGCTCTGCAGGCCGGCCTTGTTGACAAAAATCGCAAGTTCAATCTGTCCGACCTGGGTCGGCGTATTGGAGCCTGGTTGGGTCACGAACACCTGGCCTTGCGAGTTCACGGAGACCGACATCGCATTCTGCGGAATAGTGATGTTGGGCTGGATCAGATTGCCCTGCGCCGTGACAAGGCGTCCCTGTGCGTCGAGCTCAAGGGAGCCGTCGCGCGTATAGGAGGTGCGGCCATCGGGCAGCAAAATTTTGAAAAACCCTTCGCCCCGGATGGCGAGGTCAAAATCCTTGCCAGTCTGCGTCAGTTCGCCCTGGCTCATAAGGCGTGGTGTGCCGGCGGTTTTGACGCCGGACCCTAGCTCGATGCCAGCCGGCAGGATGTTGCCTTGCGCTGACGTCTGTGTGCCGACACGGCTGACGTATTCGTAGAGCAGGTCCTGAAATTCAGCGCGCTGGCGCTTGTAGCCGGTGGTCCGCATGTTGGCGATATTGTTGGAGATGACCTGGACGTTTAGTTCCTGGGCCATCATTCCAGTTGCCGCTGTATGGAGCGCTCTCATTGTTTAGCCTCCGGCCATCTAGCTTGTCGGTACTTCGGAAAGTTTCTCGATTGCCGTCCGACGCAAGTCGGACTGCTGCGACAGGATGTTGGCGATGTGGGTGTAGCTGCGCGTCACTTCGATCATGCGTGTCATTTCGATGACCGAACGGACGTTCGATTTCTCGACCGTGCCCTGCATGATGCGCGACAATTTATCGGCTTGGGGTGTGATCCCTGCCGGTGCGACGAAAACCCCGGTGCCGTCTTTCTGCAACCGGCCAGGCTGATCGAAGCTCACAACACGTAATTGCCCGCGTTGTGATTCCGTCTGGGTGTTGCCACCCTCGCGTACGCTGATGGTGCCGTCCTCGCTGATCGTGATGTTGCGATCTTTGGGCTGGAAGGTGATCGGGCCGGATTCGCCCATGACCTGGAAACCTTCGGCGGTGACCAGCTCGCCGCTGTTGTTGATTTGCAAGGCGCCGTTGCGCGTATAGCGCTCGCCACGGGGCGTCTGCACCGCCAGGTATCCCTTGCCGTTGATGGCGACGTCCAACGGGTTGCCGGTGCGCTCGAGCGGTCCCTGGCTCAGGTCCATCCAGGTCGCGCGATCGTGCACGAAACTTATGCGACTATCAGCAGCTGGAAAATTATTGGCGCGCGCGGTTGGGCTGACGTATTCCTCGAACACGGCACCGTCGGCTTTGAAGCCGGAGGTGGTCATGTTTGCGAGGTTGTTCGCAATGACGTCCATCTCGCGCGAGAGCGCGACCTGGCGTGACAGCCCGACCAGAAGTGCATTCTGCATCGGCAACTCCCCTTTTTAGTTCGGTCAGGCCGGCCCTCCCGAGGCCAGTCGACCGCATCCGATACCGTGGGCTCTCCCAAGCCCGCAGCTACCAATGCATTGCACCGGCTGTGCCAACCAGAAAAGCTGTTTAGAATCAAGTATTTGGATAAAATTTCGCCTGGTCGGAAGCGGCAAAAAACAGCCGGCTGAGCGGGCTACCCGGCAAAAGTTTCCTGCTGGCGGGGACCGGGAAAGTATCTGTTAACCATACGGACCTACCTTCGATCGCAAGGGGCGCGCGGTGGCGCGCAGCCGCGCTGTTTCGCCAAAAACAACGTCGCTTGCCGCCCCGCCCAAACTCGCGATCCGGGGTCATTCATGGCAGCCAAGGCGAAAGAGGCGGACGTCGAAGAAGACGAAAAGCCGGACGAAGGAACCGAACAGGCGGCGTCAAAATCAAAGCTCTTCAAGTTCATTCCGAAGTTCAAGCTGCCGCCGCTGAAGTGGATGATCATCGGTGGCGCCGGGCTGCTGGTGCTCATCGGAGGCGGAGGTGGCGCCTACTATTTTTTCAAGGGCGGCTCCAGCCACAAGGAACCGCAGGTCGCAGCCAAACCGGCAACGTTCGTCGATCTTCCCGATGTCCTGGTGAACCTTTCGAATTCCGGCGGCGACCGAACGCAATACCTCAAGGTCAAGATCGTTCTTGAACTTCCGGACTCAACGCTTGTGCCGCAGATCCAGCCGCTGATGCCGCGGGTCATGGACGCTTTTCAGACCTACCTGCGGGAACTGCGGCCAACCGATCTTGATGGCTCTGCAGGACTCTATCGCCTCAAAGAAGAATTGACCCGCCGCGTCAATGCTGCGGTTGCGCCGAACCACGTCACGGCCGTGCTGTTCAAGGAAATCGTTGTCCAGTGATATTGCGACGCGAATAAAAGCAGACGGTTCAGGCAATGGCGACAAAAGACCAGATCGACCAAGACGCGCTCGCGGCAGAGTGGGGGCTCGCGCTGGAATCTGACACCGGTGCAGCTCCAACAGGCGCGGAAGTTGCGGTTGGAGCACCCACCGATGATGCGGCCGCGCAATGGGCAGCGATGGCCGACGACCCGGGTGGGCTTCAATCCGCAAAGGGCGGTGCTGAACGCATTCTCAACCAGGAAGAAATCGACAGCCTGCTCGGCTTCAGTCTCGCCGACGTCTCGCTCAACGACAATTCCGGCATCCGCGCAATCATCGATTCGGCGATGGTTTCGTACGAACGGTTGCCGATGCTGGAAATCGTGTTCGACCGTCTCGTGCGGCTGATGACAACCAGCTTGCGCAATTTCACTTCCGACAACGTCGAAGTTTCGCTTGATCGCATTACCTCGGTCCGCTTCGGCGACTACCTCAATTCGATTCCATTGCCGGCGATACTCGCGGTCTTCAAGGCCGAGGAGTGGGACAACTTCGGTCTTGCGACCATCAATTCAAGCCTGATCTATTCGATAATCGACGTGCTGCTCGGCGGTCGCAGAGGCCAGAGTACAATCCGTGTAGAGGGCCGACCCTACACCACGATCGAGACCAATCTTGTGAAGCGCATGATTGAAGTTGTGCTTGCTGACGCGGAGCTCGCGTTCAAGCCTTTGTCTCCGGTTAAGTTCAACATCGACCGGCTTGAAACCAATCCGCGGTTTGCTGCGATTTCCCGGCCTGCCAACGCTGCAATTCTCGTCCGCCTGCGCATCGACATGGAAGATCGTGGCGGCACGATCGAGTTGTTGTTGCCCTACGCGACCATCGAACCGATCCGCGCTGTCTTGCTGCAGATGTTCATGGGCGAAAAATTCGGGCGCGACGAGATCTGGGAAGGCCATCTTGCGACCGAAATCGGCCAGGCGCGGATCGGAGTCGATGCTGTGCTCTACGAGGCGCGTCTACCGCTACGTCGCATGATGGGTCTCAATGTCGGCGACACGCTCATGCTTGAGATTAAGCCCGAAGCAATGGTCACAGTCCGTTGCGGCGATATCACGTTGACCGAGGGCCGCATGGGACGCGTCGGCGATCGTGTTGCCGTGCGCGTCGCCAAGCCCCTGCGTAAGCCGCGTACGACCTTCGCCATGTTCGAAAAGGCTGATGAAACAACAACCACTACTCCAATGGAGGTACCGTGAGCTACCACTACGGTTTTCTGGTCGAGACCATGGTCTCGGTCCTGCTGTTGCTCACGATCTTGTATTGCGTCCGGCTCAACAAGCAGCTTCGACTGCTCAAGGCTGATGAGAATTCGCTACGGGCGACGATTTCGGAACTGGTCACGGCCACCGAAATTGCTGATCGCGCAATTGCGGGGCTCAAATCGATGATGCACCAGGGGGAGCAGGCCCTGAGCGAAAAACTCGAGCGTGGCGAGGTGCTCGTCGCTGAGCTCGATCTTCATTTGAGCGCAGGCAATCAGTTGCTGGCGCGATTGGTGCGCATCGCCGGCGTTACACGGCCGGCTGGTGAATCGCCGGCCTTGCAGGATGCCAAGGCCGTGGCGGCCGCGGCGCAAGCATTTGCCGATCGGGCCCGCACGCGATTGAGCGACCAAGCCGCATGACCCGTTTTGCGCGCGATGTCCGGCTTATTCCGATCGTGCTATTTGCCACGATAAGCCTGCTTGCGCTCAAAGTGTCTGGCCTGGTCTTTGACGGCGGCTATACTTTGGCTGAGCGGATGCAGGCCCGATACCGGGGCGATCTGCAAATTACTTCACGTGAGAGCGTGCCCGATCAGCCCAAAATCGTTCTGACTGAAAAATATGCCAAGCCCGGAACGGCAGGGCCGCGGCAGCCCTGGGCCCAGGAAATGTTCAGTTTCAACAGGAGCAACTCGAGCGACGTCACGGGTTCGGTCGGCGCTGCCGAGGAAAAGCCGGGCGATCCGGCGCTTAAGGTCAGCGACAAGCCGCCGGATCCTACCAAGCTGGAAGTTGCCGGCGCGGCGATCCCGCTCGAGCCTGGACGCATTACCTCGCCTGGCGAGCGCGCGGTGCTCGAGCGTCTTCAGAGCCGCCGGCAGGAGCTCGACACGCGCAACCGCGAGCTTGAAATGCGCGAAAACCTGCTCAAGGCCGCTGAGAAGCGCCTCGAGGCCAAGGTTGCCGAGCTCAAGGGCACGGAAAGCCGCGTCAATACCGCGATGGGGACGCGCGACAAGGTGGGGGCTGAGCGCTTCAAAAGCATCGTCTCCATGTATGAGAATATGAAACCCAAGGATGCGGCGCGGATATTCGACCGCCTCGAGATGAGGATCCTGATTGACGTTTCAACGGAGATGAATCCCCGGAAGATGTCGGAAATCATGGCGCAAATGTCACCTGATGCGGCCGAGCGACTGACCGTCGAGCTTGCCAACAGGGCCAATGCTCAGCCCAAGACACAAAGCCCTGACCAGCTGCCGAAGATCGAGGGCAAGCCGACCGCCAACTGATCGTGTCGACCGGCTCCACGGTTAACGCCCCGTTAAACGCCCAACCTTAGGCTGTCGTGACCGGTGCTCTTGCCGGCTGGAACCGCTCATGACGTTTTTGCCATTTGGGCTTAAGCGGCTGCTCGCGCACAGTCCGGAGCGCGCGCGGCCGG
>JBKPRE010000234.1:0-19909 GCA_046734435.1 Pseudomonadota bacterium
TTCGACGGCGTTCGCCGACCTTGTCGTGCGGTCTGGAGGACCGACATCAAAATCGGTGTCACATTTAGCTAGCCGTTCTCGAGGCGTGTCGCGGCGCAGCATCGCTAAAATCTGACGCAACTTTTTATCTAATAATAAAACTGTCTGGCAGATGATGTGCCACGACGCAGGAGCCGCCAATGCGCGATTGGCTGTTTTTGCTGGCACCACCAGCTCTGATTTTCTACTTTATTGCCTATCCGGACAAATTCTATGAATTTGTTTTCTGGGCAAAAAGACTAATTGGCTGATTGCCGAACCTTTAGCTCACTCAAACGCTACGCCGATCCTTTTGCCATCCGTCCACACGATCCGGCAATGTTTAGAGCCGACCTCGCCGTCGATTGTCAGACGGAAGACTCGTGGCAGTCCAAAGGTACTTGGAACGCGAAGACCAGCGCCCGTGGTGGTCAGGTCCTCCACGGTACACGAGAGCTCTTGCCCGGCCGGACCGAACTTGATGACTCCGCGGCGATGAGTGGCTACGCGCGTATCCTGCCTGCGTTCGTTTAGGGTGTGTGGATCTGTCACTTAAGATGCCTTCTGCGCGGCGGTGTCTTCGCGCATCTCGGGCGTAAACGTGCCCGGCAGCATGTAAGTGCGCGTGCGTTTGCACGTGTAACAAACAAAAGTATTGCGTTGCATATTGCGGACGACCGGATGCGGCGTGACCGCAACATGAACCATTTCGGTCCGGCATTGCGGGCACAGGGCAGTGTTGTCTTTTGGATCCGATCCAGACATCGGTTGTCGAGCCTTAAAGCCTGTCCAAAAAGGGCAGGCGTTCATTTCGAACGATGCCTTGCGAAAAATAGGTCACGAAGTTTAAGAATTCATTCATGAGCTACTGGAATGCGTATTAAAGCCTCGCAGCAGTCGTGCAGGGTGCGTCGGAATCGGCACATTTCATCGCCGGTTTGCGCTGTTTTTGTCGTCCATGTGGTCGAAAAGCCCAATGCTTGCCAACCATAGCTTTCGTCGATCAGGTGCCATTCCGCTGCGAGCATCAGGAAAGCTCCTCCGTTTTTTGCGTTGGAAGTGAGTGTCCGTCACCTTTCGACTGCAGGCCGAAAGGGTCGGCGTGGGTGCCCGCTGGAGCGGACTCGAGCGCCGTGGCCTGTGGTGTCGGGTGAAGCGCTAAGCCCGCCGCGAGGATCGAGACAGTCGCCGCGCCTATCGAGAGCGCACGCGTGAAACCCTCTATCGGCCTCTGATCGGAGGTTTCCGGGTTCGATGCCACGAAACTGGCTGCGGTGCGTTCGATGCTTTCTGTGGACTGACTGATACGCAAGAACTCCGGGTACACCAGAGCTCCGAGCTCGGTCAGGCGGACGTTTGAATTGCTTCTTGCAAATAACCGTCCGCCGATTTCCTGTTCCAGAAGCTGTATGGCCCGCGTCAGCGATGGCTGGGCCACACCGCAGCGCCTGGCGGCACGCGTGAAGCTTTGCTCTTTGCACAGCGCGAGAAAATAAGTGACCTGGCGGATCTTCATCGGCTTGTACCTAGTGTGCGGCGAGCTCTATGGCGCGCGATACGATTGGTGAGGAAACGGCGACTGCGAGCCCGAGCACATAGAAAACCAGCCAGATGGTGGCCACCGCGGCTTCAGCGCGGCTGTGCAACTCTGCCCGCCGGCGCTGCGTCTTTCGAAAGTCGGCTGATGTACGGATCGCGACCTCCATTTTGGAGACCGGTAGCACGGGCTATGGGATGGCTACGGTGAGCTAGCTCACAGTTCGCCAAAAGATTGCAGGGGGGTCCCATCCGGGCCAGTTTGGGGCGCTCGCCAGGGCGGGTTTACCGATCCGTTGATCTAAAAACGGCATAATTGAAGCAGCTTTGACCCAGTAAATTTGCGCGTCCGGTGGATTTTGAGCTGCGGCCAAAGAGTCTGCCGCGGCGGACCGATTTATCGTATCCTTGCGATTATTGGCCTGGACGCTGGATTCGACCGCGATGGCAGCTGGGACGAGCGGGCAATCACGAACGCAAGTGTTCGACAGGAACACGCTGCTTCGCGCCCATCCCTTTTTCAAAGATCTCGGCGACGCGGTCATAGAGCGGCTGGCGCCCCGTGTCATAAACAGCAAGATAAAAAAGGGCGCGATCATATTCCGGAAAGGCGATGTCGGGTCGCGGCTCTACGCCGTCCGGTCAGGCGCCGTAAGAATCAGCACGCCGTCCGAGCAGGGCAAGGATGCAATCTTTAATTTGATCGTCCCCGGCGACTTGTTCGGGGAGATTGCGTTTCTCGATGGCGGGCAAAGAACGGCGGATGCCGTCGCGATCGACAATTGCGAGCTCATGATCATCGAGCGGCGGGATTTTATCCCTTTGATCAAAGACGATCCCGAGCTGGCCTTGCGACTCATCAAGGTGCTTTGCGGGCGCCTGCGCAGAACCAGCGAGCAGGTCGAAGACATTGTTTTCCTTGGCTTGCCGAACCGCCTCGCCAAGGTGTTGCTGCATCTTTATCGGCCATCGGCGGACGCGCCACCGAAGACCAAAATTCAGGTGACCCAGCGCGAGATCAGTCAAATGATCGGGGTATCGCGCGAAAGCGCGAACAAGCAGCTTCAGGCCTGGCAGCGCAGGAAGTGGCTCAAGCTGGAGCGGGGCGGGATTGTAATCGTGGCGCCGGACGCGCTGCGCGATCTCGTATCGAGCGGCGCTCTTTAATCGAGAAACGTCAGAGGCCTGGCGACACTTTCCAACGGCTTGCGCTCTGCGTCGACGCCCCAACGCCAGGCCACGCAGCCGGCGAGCACCATCAGGGCGGCACCGGTCAGGTATCCACCGAAGACACTTGCGCGCGAGCCGGTCTCGATGAGGGCACCGAACAGCCAGGGCGCAATGACGCCGCCCACGCCGGTGCCCACTGCGTAGAAGAAAGCGATCGCAAGCGCCCGGATTTCAAGCGGGAAGGTCTCACTGACAGTGAGGTAAGCCGAACTCGCCGCCGCCGAGGCGAAGAAGAAAATCACCATCCAGCAGACGGTCTGGGTTGTCTCATCCACGAGATTTCGCAAGAACAGCCATCCAGTGAGTGCAAGCAGTGTACCCGAAACAATGTAAGTGAACGCGATCATCGGTCGGCGGCCGCGTGTGTCGAACAAACGACCGAGCAGCAATGGTCCGAGAAAATTTCCAATGGCAAAGGGCAGGATGTACCAGCCCACATGACCTGATGCGACACCGTAGAAGTCAGTGAGGATCAACGCATACGTGAAAAATATTGCATTGTAGAAGAACGCCTGGGCTGCCATCAGGCTCAGGCCAACCATCGTCCGGCGTAGATGCCGCCGGAACAGAACATCCATCACCAGGTGCAGTGGCGTTGAACGTCGGGCGCGCAATCGGGCGAGTGGCAGGCCATGTGCCGGTGGCAGCGAGGGGAAACGGGTTTCGATATCGGCAATGACCTTTTCGGCTTCTTCTGTATGGCCATGCGTGATCAACCATCGCGGACTCTCCGGAATCCAGAGTCGCATGAAAAAGATCAAGCAGGCCAGACCGGCACCAATCAGGAATCCGAGCCGCCAGCCAAAATCCGGATCGATAAACCGTGGATCAAGCAGGACCAAAGAGCCTAGCGCGCCAAGAGCCGCGCCGATCCAGAAGCTCCCATTGATGACAAGATCGTTCCATCCGCGCACGCGTGCGGGCACGAGCTCCTGAATGGTGGAATTGATCGCCGCGTATTCGCCGCCAATACCGGCGCCGGTAAGGAACCGAAAGAGCGCGAAGCTTGCAATGTCCCATGAAAAAGCGGTTGCCGCTGTTGCAATGAGATACAACGCCAGCGTCAGAAAAAAGAGCTTCTTGCGGCCCAGCCGATCGGTCAGCCACCCGAAAAAAATTGCGCCGAGCACGGCTCCAGCGAGATACGCGCTGCTCGCGAGCCCGACGTCGGTATTCGAAAAACGAAGCGAGGGACTTTCTTTCAGCGCGCCGGCGAGGCTTCCTGCAAGCGTTACTTCCAGACCGTCGAAGATCCATGTGATGCCGAGCGCTACGACGACGAGAGTGTGAAACCGGCCCCACGGCAACCGGTCGAGTCGTGCCGGGATGTCGGTTGTGATCGGGAGATTTTTCTGCGCCATGACGCGGATGGTGATCTACCTGGTGCGTGGAACGATCTTCTCGGTCGGCTTTGAATGTGCGATGGCCCGAAATACGTAACGCAAAATAAAGCTTAACGATCCGCAGACGCGATTTTTGGCCCGGTTTTCGGGCAGGCGCGACATCGTCCGAAAGGCTCAAAAGGTGGGTCAAATAACAGAATGTCAATGGCTTTCCGCTATTTTTTCTGAGTGTTTGCACTGTGGCCTCGAGGCTTGGCGGCACCTCGCAGATGATCAAACTCGCCACGATATGGCAGCCTTTCGTGAGGCATCGTTCAGTGCTGATTGGCGCGCTGCTGATCGGCGCTGTGTGGATCACACTGTCATTTTTTCTTTCGAGCGAGCGCAACAGCGCTGAACGCGCTGCGATCCAGAATTCAACGAACCTTGCCGGCGCCTTGGCGAGCCATCTTTCCAATTCGTTGGGTGAAGTCGACCGATCGCTGACGGTCATCGCGGCGCTTTACGCGCAACGGCCCGAAAATTTCGATCTGCTGGGTACGCTCAAGGCCAATCGGTCGTTGTCGGACGCAATATCGCGGGTGACCATCGTCGATCGCAACGGAATTGTGTTGCTCAGCAGCGACGCAAGCTTGCGCGGCAAGAGTGTGAAAGATCGTGCGTTCTTCAAAATTCAGGCCGAGACGACGACCAGCGAGCTTTTTGTCGGAAAGCCGATCCTGTCAGAAACGATGGCCGGCAAATGGACGATCGAGCTTTCTCGCCGGAGCGTACGCCCCGATGGGCGATTTGACGGAGTCGTCGCCGCCTCTCTCGACTCGGGATATCTGACGCGAATCTATAACTCGGTGAATATCGGCGAGAAGGGATACATCCGTGTCATCGGTCTCGATGGGATCGTCCGCGCTACGAGCGGAGATACGATGTACGTGCTCGGCAAGGATTTTTCGCGCGCCGATCTGTTCACCAGTCTATCGTCCACACGGGCAGGGTGGTACTACACGGGAAGTGGCTTGAGCGACAGCATTCCACGCCTTATCGCGTACAGAGTCGCTAGCGATTATCCTTTCGTCGTTACGGTCGGCGTCGCCGTGCCGGAAATTTTCGCGCATGTCGAGGAAAAAAGAAAATCAGGCTACATCTTTGCGTCATTGCTGACGCTCCTGATCGCGTGCGCGACGGCGCTGAGCATCAGGGGACAAACGCAGCGTGAGGCAGCAAGAAAGCGCCTTGAGCACACCAACATGCTTTTGAATGCGACGCTTGCGAATATGCCGCATGGCATATGCATGTTTGGGCCGGACAAGAGATTGGAACTCGCGAACGATCTTTACAGCACGATGTACGGCATCGAGCCTGGCACGACAAAACCGGGAATGACACTTAAGGACATTCTGGAGTTGCGGGTTGCGGCGGGTTCCTGCCCGGAAGATTCCAAAGGCTATATCCAAGACCGGCTGCGCGAGGCTTTTCTTCCTGACCCCGGATATCTAATCAATAGGCTTCGGGACGGCCGCACGCTAGCAATTTGTCGACGCACAATGCCCGATGGCGGCTCAGTGGCCGTACATCAGGACATCACGGCCCACTTAGACACCGAGCAGCAGCTCGACCAAACCAAACAGTTTCTGAACTCGATTATCGAAAACATTCCGATCGCTGTAGTCGTCAAAGATGCTATCACGCGTAAATTCATCCTCGTTAACCGCGCATTTGAGACGATGCTCAAGGTCGATCGCAGTGATGTCCTCGGAAAGACGGTATTCGAGATCTATCAGCGAAAAGACGCCGAAAGGATCGATACGGCGGACAATGAAGCACTCGCGGGCGCATTTGGTGGTTACTCGAACGACTATGAACTCGAGATGCCGGATGGCCAAACGCGCGTTATCGCCACGAACCGTATAGTAAGCCGCGATGCCGCGGGCACGGCACGACACCTCATTGTCGTCATTGACGACATCACCGAGCGGAAAAGATCCGAGCAGCGCATCGCCTTCATGGCGCATCACGACGTGCTGACCGGCCTTGCGAACCGCCTGTCAATCATGGACAAGATCGAGGAGGCGATCGCACGGCGTCGCCGGCGCGGCGATTCATTCGCGGTCCTGCTGCTGGATCTTGACCGCTTCAAACATGTCAATGATACGCTTGGCCATGCTGTCGGCGACGCGCTGTTGCGCGAAACGGCCGTTCGCCTGAAGGCATCGTTGCGGGAGACCGATGTTCTGGCGCGCTTGGGCGGCGACGAATTTGCAATCGTTCAGGACAGTGACGAGAACCAGCGCGAAGCAGCTAGCGCTCTTGCCGACCGTATTATCGATATCATCTCAAAGCCCTTCGATATCGATGGGAATGAGGTCAACATCGCCACGAGTATAGGCATCGCACTCGCGCCCGAGCACGCGACGAGCTCCGATGGTCTGATGAAAATGGCGGACCTTGCGCTTTACCGCGCAAAGTCAGCTGGTCGAAACCGACACTGCTTCTTCGATCCGGAAATGAGTTTGGCGGCAAGCGCACGTCACGAGCTTGAGAGTGAACTGCGGCGCGCGATCCAGAGCAACGAGCTCGAACTGTATTATCAGCCGATCGTCGAAACGCAGACACTCGGCATTTGCGGAGCGGAAGCGCTTATTCGCTGGCGGCATCCGACCAAAGGCGTGATCCTGCCGGATCAATTCATTCCGCTCGCCGAAGAAACCGGCATGATCACGCAGATCGGCGAGTGGCTAATGCAGACGGCCTGTACCGAGGCTGCAACATGGCCGGATAGCGTCAAGCTGTCGGTCAATCTCTCTGCCGTTCAGTTCAGGAAGAACAATCTGGTAGACATCGTAATTTGCGCGCTAGCGCAGTCTGGCCTGTCACCTGAGCGGCTGGAACTCGAGATAACGGAAACGGCGCTTATTGAGTCAGCAACCGAATGTCTGCCGATTTTGCGGCAGTTCAAAAACCTCGGGATTGCGATCACGCTCGACGACTTCGGGACGGGATATTCGTCGCTGAGCCAGCTCCTGATGTTCCCGTTCGGGAAGATCAAGGTCGACAAATCGTTTACCCAAAATTTGACCAAGCGCACGGAATGTGCAGCCATCATTGCAGCGACACTCACGCTGGCGCGCAGTCTCGATATCGAGACGACCGCGGAAGGCGTCGAAACCGCGGACCAGTACCGGCTGTTGCGTCTCGCCGGCGTGACATCGCTGCAAGGCTTCCTATTCCAGCGGCCGTGTTTGCCGTCGGAGATCGATTTCAGCGGCACCTATACCATTCCCGAAATCGAAAATGCCGCATAGCGTTGCACCCACCGAAGCAGGCGAACGTCGCCAGCGCGGCCGCGGCGTGCGGCCCGCCGTTATGGCCTCGCGCCAATCGCTGATCGACGAGCTTGAAGCCGCGATTTCGCAGAGAAACATTGCGTCCCGCGCGGAGATTTTGCGCCGCGTTACCGATCTGTTTGCCGCCGGATCAGCGAATTTTGGCAGCGAACAAACCTCTCTTTTTGACGATGTGATGGGCCGACTGGTGAATGAAATCGACCATTCTGCGCGCGCGGCCTTCGGGGAGCGTATCGCCAAGCTGTCGAATACCCCGCCCAGAATAACGCGGGAACTCGCGCTCGACGATTCGATCGACGTCGCCGGTCCGGTGCTGAGGCGCTCCGAATGCCTCGACGAGGAGACCCTGATTGCCGGCGCCAAAACGAAAGGCCAGGATCATCTCTTCGCAATATCGCAGCGCAGCAAGTTGAGTGAGGGTGTGACCGACGTCCTCGTCGAGCGCGGTGACCAGAAAGTGGTGATAAGCACGGCAGCGAATGCCGGCGCGCGTTTCTCGGATTATGGCTACACGAAACTGGTGTCGCGTTCCAAAAATGACAGCGAACTTGCGGTTCTGGTCTGGGCCCGGCCGGAGATTCCGCGCGAGTACCTCCTGGCACTGTTTGAGTCGGCATCGGAAGTCGTGCAACGCAGATTTGAGACGGCGGACCGGAGCAAAGCCGATCTCGTCCACGAGATGATCAAGCGGGCCGCTGACCAGCTTCAGACGAGCCTGCGCGACTATTCATCTGATTTTGCCACCGCTATGGCCCAAGTCGAGCAGCTCCATCAAAAAGGCGAATTGACCGAACAGCGGCTTTGCAGGTTTGCCGAAAGTGGAAAGTTTGACGAAACAACAGCCGCATTGTCGTTGCTAACGGACTTGCCTGTAGGCGCAATCGAGCGGGCCTTGGTGCACGACACCGGGGATCAGCTTCTGGTTCTTTCAAAATCAATCAACCTGTCCTGGAGGACGACGCGTGCGATTCTCGCAGTCCGCAGCGGAGCCGGCGGGGAATTTCCGGAATATTTTGAAAGGTTCAACAAGTTGCGGCCGGAAACGGCGCGCGCCGCTATCCAATTTTATCGCCTACGGGAGCGGGCTTCCAAATCACGGAAATAGCACTGCGGCCGTGCGCTGCGTCCCTCGCTAGGCCGGCGTCTGCGCCGCGCGCTGGCCGGCCGTCGTGCCGGCAATTCTTCCGAAGACTGAGCCCGCCATCAGGCCGGTGCCTCCGGGATAGTTGAAATAGAATAGCCCGCCCACCAGTTCACCCGCCGCATGCAGGCCCGCAATGACCTGACCGTCGGTATCGATCACGCGGCCGGACGTATCGATTTTCAGCCCGCCGAAAGTGAATGTGATGCCGCAAGTCACGGCATAGGCCTCGAACGGTGGCTCGTCGATCGTGTTGGCCCAGTTCGATTTGTTGATGGTGAGGCCTTCGGTTCGCCGCCCGTCCTTGACGTTCGGATTAAAAGGAACGTCGGTACGCACCGCCTTGTTGTATGCTTTGATTGTCTCGAGCGCGCGCTTGGCGTCGACATCGTCGAGCCTCTTGACCAGATCCTCGAGCGTGTCGGCGCGGACCTTGGTGACCTGCTTGATCCGATATTCGTCGCGTAGCATCGGAATGATCTTCTTGTCGAAGACCTGCCAGGCGAATTGACCCGGCTGCATGAGAATGACGCGCCCGTATTTCGCGTAAGTGTAGTTGCGAAAGTCCGCGCCCTCGTCGACGAAGCGCTCCCCATTGGCATTGATCATGATGCCCCATGGGTAGGAGTGCTTTTGGAAGTTGTCGCCAACCGCAAGGTCGCCGAACTCGGGCGCGTTGCGGTCCCAGCCGACGGCGTGGCATCCGGACCAGTTCCCTGTCGGCATCGCGCCGATATCGAGCGCCATGCGGATCCCGTCACCGGTATTGAAGCGCGTGCCGCGAATTTTCGCTAATTCCCAGCCGGGGCCAAGGTAGCGGGTGCGCATCTCGCTGTTCGCCTGAAAGCCGCCGGCTGCGAGCACCACGCATTTCGCCTTGACATCGGCCGTGCGGCCGTCGTGCTTGACGCGGATGCCTTTGACGCCATCGTCGTCGGCAATGAGTGAAAGTGCGCGCGCATTGTAGGCAACGGTGACGCCGTTCTTTTTGGCAATGGTCGTGTGCGCGTCGATCAAACCCGGGCCGCCGCCCCACGACTCCACCGTGAGGCCGCCCCAGAATTTGAACTTGCCATCGATCTTGTAGGCTTGGCGGCCGTAGATCGGGATGAACCGGATGCCCTTTTTTTGCATCCAGAGCATCGTGTCCTTGCTGCGCGTGATGAGGATCTCGCAGAGGTCGGGGTCGGTCCTGTATTCTGTCACCCGGCCCATGTCGTCGAAAAACTTGTCCTGGGTGTAAGTGCCGAAATCGGTACTAGCGACTTCCTCGTCGGTGAGGTCCGGCATGAGCGCACGCAGGTCGTCGACGCCGTCGTAGACGCATCGGAACGCGCCGGCTGTAAATCGGCTGTTGCCGCCGGATTCTTCCTGCGGCGCGCGCTCGAGCACAAGGACGGAAACGCCGTGCTCGGCGGCAGCGTGCGCGGCACAGAATGCAGCATTACCGGCGCCGACGATCACGACGTCGGCGGAGCGGGGCAGTTTGGCGGGCGCGGGGGTATTCACAAAAGGAAGCCTGACATCCGAAGAGGGCGGGAGTGTAGGTGCCCGCTTCCCCATGTCAACGTGCAGGGCTACAAAGGCCGGCAAAATCTCTCACATTGTCAAACGGTTCAAGAGACGAGTTGAACTTAATGTAGTAATCGAGGTTGATGCGGGGACGGGTGATGCAGGCGGAAAGGTGATGGCGACGAGTATAATCATCGCGGTGATCTGCGTGGCGATTTGGGCCTACCTGATCTTGGCGCGGGGCGCGTATTGGCACGCGAGCGTGAGAGATACCCGGCGCATCGCCGGCATATCGGGCCAGTGGCCTGCGATTGCCGCGGTCATTCCTGCGCGCAACGAATCCGAATGCATCGCGCGCAGCGTGAGGTCGTTGCTGCGGCAGCACTATCCCGGACCATTTACCATCGTGGTCGTCGACGACGATAGCGACGACGGCACCGGAGAGCTCGCAACAGACGCCGCGGCCGGCGATGGGCGGCTGCGCGTCATCAGAACGACAGGACCGGCCCCCGGCTGGACCGGAAAACTATGGGCGGTGAGCCAGGGCATTGCCGCGGCCGAAGCCTCCAACCCCGAATATCTGCTGCTCACCGACGCCGACATCGAGCACGCGCCTGACACGCTCTCCTGGCTGGTGTCGCAGTCGATTGCTGGCCGATTTGTGCTGACGTCTCTGATGGCCAAGCTGCGTTGTGTCAGCTTTGCCGAGAAAATCCATGTTCCGGCTTTTATCTATTTCTTCCAGATGCTGTATCCATTCGCGTGGGTATCGCGCGCCGATTTATCAATGGCCGCCGCCGCAGGCGGCTGCATGCTCGTCCGCGCCGACGCGCTCGCGAGCGTCGGCGGCATTGCCAGTATCCGTGGTGCTTTAATCGACGACTGCTCGTTGGCAGCCGAGCTAAAGACAGTAGGGCCGATCTGGCTTGGCCTGACCAACCGTGCGCATAGTATCCGGCCGTACCCGACCTTTGCCGATGTGGCGCGGATGATCTCGCGGTCGGCCTACAGCCAACTGCGCTACTCGCTGCTTGCCTTGACCGGCACAATTTTGGGCATGGCGATCACTTTCGTTGCGCCGCCCGCGCTGGCCCTGTTTGCCTCTGGATTGCCGCGATATCTGGGCCTTCTGGCCTGGGCGGCGATGTCATTATCGTTCGTGCCCACGTTGCGGTACTATTGTCTTTCGCCCATATGGAGCGTTGCCCTTCCGGGAATCGCATTGCTTTACATGACCTATACGTTGCATTCCGCGTATCAGCATTTCCGACGCAGAGGCGGCCAGTGGAAGGGGCGCGTCCATGCCGACGCGCGGAGCGTATAATGAAGACGAGCGGACAACTTCGATCGGGCAAAGGCTCGCATGACGAGAATTTTCCGGTTGCGTCCTGGCTGATCAAGCCGCAGCATCGTCCGGCAATCCTCGCCTTCTATGAATTTGTACGCGTTGCCGACGACATTGCCGACCACGCCTCGCTGACAAGCCAAGAAAAAGTCGATCGCCTCAATCGGATGGAGGCGAGCCTGCTTGGTCAATCGGATCATGAGCCTGAAGGCGTGAAGCTGCGCAGCGTTCTCGAAGCGCAGCAGCTCACCCCGCGTCACGCGCAGGATCTGCTCGACGCATTCCGGCAGGACGCCACCAAGCAGCGATATGCAAACTGGGACGAGTTGATCGATTACTGCTCGCGCTCGGCCATGCCGGTCGGGCGCTTCGTGCTCGACGTGCACGGAGAATCGAAAGCGACCTGGCCGGCCAACGATGCACTATGCGCGGCCTTGCAGATCATCAACCATCTGCAGGACTGTGGATCCGATTATCAAAGACTCAACCGCATCTACATTCCACTCGACGCCATGGCAGCAGCGGGTGTGAGCGTCGACATGCTTGCCCGCAATCGGGCAAGCCCCGCTCTGCGCGAATGTCTCAAAGGGCTGGTCGCGCAAACCGCAGACCTGTTGAAGGAGAGTGAAGGCTTTGCGACAAGCGTGAAGGACCGGCGCCTCGGGCTCGAAATTGCGGTGATCCAGACGCTCGCCAAGCGCCTGTTGCGCATTCTTGCACGGCGCGATCCTTTGAGCGAGCCCGTTCATCTGAGCAAGGCGCAGGCCGCCGGCTATGCGATGCGCGGTGCCGTCGGTGCCGGATTGCATCGGCTGTTGCGCGCCGTCGTGCCGGCGCACAGGTATCAGGTGCAATGACGGCACAGGTCCAGCAGCCCGGAGATGCACGCCCGGCAGCCACGCGTGCGGGCGGAAGTTCGTTCTATCTCGCCATGCGCATTCTCGGCCGCGAGAAGCGCGAGGCGATGTTCGAGATCTATTCGTTCTGCCGCGCGGTCGACGATATTGCAGACGGCGATGTGCCGGGCGACAAGATGGCGATGCTCGCGGCGTGGCGCGAAAATATCGATGCGCTTTACGCCGGCCAGGTGCCGTCCGGCCTTGAAGGTCTCGCGAAGGCGATCTCGCGATATGCCCTGGCGAAAGATGATTTTATGGCCGTCATCGACGGCGTGGAAATGGATGCACGCGCCGACATACGCGCGCCGAGCCTGGAAGAGCTCGACCTCTATTGCGATCGCGTGGCCTGTGCGGTGGGACGTCTGTCGGTGCGGGTTTTCGGCTTGGCGGAATCCGATGGGAAAATGCTGGCCCACCATTTGGGCCGGGCACTTCAGATCACAAATATATTACGGGATATTGACGAAGATGCAGCCATAGGGCGCCTCTATATCCCTCGCGAAGCACTGCAGCTCGCCGGCATCGACACAGTTATTCCCCAATCCGCAGTTACCGACCCGCGGCTCGGGACGGCGTGCACGTTTCTTGCAGAGCGTGCACGAGGACATTTCACGAAGGCAAATGAAATCATGGCCAGGTGCTCGCGCCGCAGCGTCCGCGCTCCGAAGATCATGGGCGTGGTCTATCGCCAGATGCTCGAGGACATGATAGCGCGTGGCTGGGCGTTGCCGCGCCAGCCGGTGCACGTCAACAAATCCCAGCTCATATGGATCGCGTTGCGGCATGCGTTCGTCTAAGCCCGGTACTGTCCACATTATCGGTGCAGGATTGGCAGGCCTTGCTGCCGCCATCCGCCTTACGCAAGCGCATCGTGCGGTCGCCGTTCATGAGGCGACGGCTTATGCCGGTGGACGTTGCCGCTCGTACCACGACTCCGCGACCGACATGCTCATCGACAATGGCACGCATCTGTTACTGTCGGGCAACCATGCGGCGCTGTCTTTTGTTGGCACCATCGGCTCAGCGGCCGGCCTGCACGGCCCGAAGAAAGCGGAATTTCCCTTCATCGATCTTGCCAGTGGAAAGCAGTGGACGTTGCGCTTCGGCGAAAGCCGGTTTCCGTGGTGGGTCTTCGACAAGGATCGGCGCGTTCCGCAGACCAGCCTCGCCGACTATCTTCCGATCGCGCGGCTTGCCTGGGCAAAAGCCGACAAGCCGATTGCCGATATTCTGAATTGCTCCGGCACGCTCTACACCCGTTTTCTCGAGCCCTTGCTGCTCGCTGCGCTCAACATTGCACCGCCGGAAGGCTCGGCCAAGCTTGCGGGTATCCTTATCAGGGAGACCATCGCGCTTGGCGGCCAGGCGTGTCGCCCGCTTCTGGCGCGCGACGGCCTTGGCCCGGTCTTTGTGGAGCCGGCGATTTCATGGCTGCGTCAGCACGGCGTTTCCGTTGCCTTCGAAGATGAGCTCGTTGCGCTGCAGTTTTCCGACGGCCGCGCATCGCAACTTCAATTTGGCAAGCACAAAGTCGATCTTGGCCCCGATGACGACGTGGTCCTGGCCGTTCCGCCTTACGTCGCAGCCAAGCTGGTGCCCGGCCTCACAGTGCCGACCGCGTTCCGCGGCATCGTCAACGCGCATTTCCGCGTCGATCCGCCGGCCAACCTTCCGCCGATACTCGGCGTGATCAACGGCACCAGCCAGTGGATATTTGCGCTGCCGGGACGGATTTGCGTGACCATCAGCGACGGCGGCGGCCTGTTCGATGTACCGCGCCCCGAGCTTGCGCAAAGAATCTGGAATGATGTTGCGGCCGCAACCGGTCTCTCGACAGCACTTCCGCCGTGGCAGATCGTGCGCGAGCGGCGGGCAACCTTCGAGTCGACACCGGAGCAGAATACGCGCCGCCCCGGGCCGCAAACGCGCTGGGGCAACCTGCTGCTTGCCGGGGACTGGACGGCAACAGGGCTGCCCGCGACGATCGAGAGCGCGGTCCGCTCCGGTTATCGCGCTGCAGAGCTCGTGGGCGGCCGAATGGAGGCCGCGGCATGACGCTGGCATTCACCGAGCAAGCGCAGGCGTCAATCCGGCGGCCCGCGCTGCAGAAATCGAGCGTGGCGGCTACGCAGGCGCTGCTGCAATGTCAGCAGCGCGATGGGCACTGGGTTTTCGAGCTCGAAGCGGACGCGACCATCCCTGCGGAGTATGTGCTGCTTCGTCACTTTCGCGGCGAGACGATCGACAAGGAGCTTGAGCGGAAAATCGCCATTTACCTCAAGCGCATCCAGGGACCGCACGGGGGCTGGGCACTCTTTCACGAGGGCGATTTCGACATGAGCGCCAGCGTGAAAGCCTATTTCGGGCTGAAGATGACCGGCGAAAGTCCGGACGCGCCGCACATGCGGCGCGCGCGCGAGGCAATTCTTGCGCGTGGCGGCGCCGTTCATTCCAATGTTTTCACGCGCGCTCTGCTTTCGCTTTACGGCATTCTGGATTGGCGCAGCGTTCCCGAGATGCCGGTCGAGATCGTGCTGCTGCCGCGCTGGTTTCCTTTCCATCTGTCCAAGGTGTCGTATTGGGCGCGGACCGTTCTGGTGCCGCTGCTGGTGCTGCAGGCGCTGCGCCCACGCGCGAAGAATCCGCTCGGCGTCCGCATCGACGAGCTTTTTGTCCAACCCCCGGCCACCATCGGGCCGGCGCCGAAGGCGCCGCATCAACGCTGGAGCTGGTTCCTGCTGTTTCGCGGCATCGATGTGATACTCCGGCCGGCCGTGAAGCTCTTTCCAAAAAGTCTGCGCCAGCGCGCCATCAACAAGGCTGTCGATTTCGTCACCGAACGTCTCAATGGCAAAGACGGCCTGGGGGCAATCTTCCCCGCAATGGCAAATGCGACGCTGATGTACGACGTGCTTGGCGATGAGGTCAACGCGGCGATCGCGCGAGATTCGATCGACAGGCTGCTGGTTATTCACGATCACGAGGCGTACTGTCAGCCGTGCGTGTCCCCGGTCTGGGACACGGCGCTGACCTGTCATGCGCTGCTCGAGATGGGCGGGGATGCCGCGCGGGCAAGCGCCTTGCGCGGGCTCGATTGGCTGGTGCCGGAGCAGGTCCTCGACGTCGTCGGGGACTGGGCGGTGCGCCGCCCGCATGTCCGGCCTGGTGGCTGGGCATTCCAATACGCCAATCCGCATTATCCCGACCTCGACGACACCGCCGTCGTTGTCATGGCGATGGACCGCGCCCGGCGCTCGGGCGCCGGGGAGCGCTACGATCAGGCGATCGCGCGCGCCGTTGAGTGGGTGAAGGGCCTTCAGAGCACCAATGGCGGCTGGGCCGCCTTCGACGTCGACAACGTTTACGATTATCTCAACAACATCCCGTTCGCCGACCACGGCGCGCTGATCGATCCGCCGACGGAAGACGTGACGGCCCGTTGCCTGTCGATGCTGGCGCAGCTCGGCGAGACACCGGAGAACAGCGACTCCGTGGCACGCGGCGTCCGGTATCTGCTCCGTACGCAATTGAAAGATGGAAGTTGGTATGGCCGCTGGGGCCTTAACTACATTTACGGCACCTGGTCGTCACTCTGCGCGCTCAACGCCTGCGGCATCGATCACGGCTCCCCCGAAATCCGCAAGGCTGTCAATTGGTTATTGTCAATCCAGAATCCGGACGGGGGCTGGGGCGAAGACGGCACGAGTTACAGACTCGACTACCGTGGCCACGAGCCGGCAGCGAGCACGTCATCGCAGACGGCTTGGGCGATTCTTGGCCTAATGGCCTGCGGCGAGGTCCGCAATCCGGCAGTGGCGCGCGGCGTGCAATATCTGGCGCAGACGCAGACCGATACCGGCTTCTGGGACGAAGAGAGATTTACGGCGACCGGATTTCCGCGCGTCTTCTACCTGCGCTATCACGGATACCGGAAATTCTTTCCGCTCTGGGCGATGGCGCGCTATCGCAATCTGACCGAGAGCAACAGCGCGAGGGTGCCGTTCGGCATGTGAAGCGTCAGCGGCCGGTTGCCTCGAACCGCGCCTTCTGCTGCTGCGACAGCCTGCCGTAAAAATCGTCCAGCGCGATCTGCACAGTGCTCGCGGCATAATTTATTGCCGTGATCTGGTCGCTTGCGGAGTCCAGGCGCGCCAGCGGGTCGCCCGGGACTGGCTGCGCGCACGAGGCGATCAGGAGCTTGGCCATGTCGGATGAGGCCTTGTGCAGGTTCTCGAGGCTGGCGGCCTGCGTCTTATCGGGCCTGACCTTCATTTCTATTTCTTTGACCAGCCGCTCGGCACTGCCGATATTTTGCGCGGCGCACGCCTGATTTTGCTTGTTCTCGCCGCCTTGGCTCTTGTCGTCGGGGGGTGGCACATTCTGCAGCTGCTGGACGGCAAAGCTGTTCTTCTGCGCGCTGGTCAGGCTCTCATAGAACTCTTTGATCGGGACCCGCATCGCGATGTCGCCGTCGCGCACGATCCAAAGCGTCTGCACCAGCGCCCTGAGCCGGTCCGGCGGCGACAGGTCGCTCAACTGATGGCAATTCGATTTGATGGTTTTGGCAGCATCGTTTGCGGCAAGTTGCACTTTGTCCAGTGTCGCATGCTGGCCGTCGGACAGCTGCAACAGTTGCTCGATCCTGCTGGCCGGCCATTTGTCGTCGGCGCTCGAGGCATCGTTACAGTGAGCGGCCGAAACGTCGGTGCCGCCATCGCTTCTGGCCGCCCCGGTCGTCGCCACCCGCGTTGGTGCCCGTATCCGGTCAAAGCGTCCCGTGATCGTGTCCGCGATTACCTCGAATCCGCGGCTGCGGAATTGCGCGCCGTAATCATCGGGCCAGAACGTGAAACCGAGCACCTCTTCGTAAGCTGTGACCCATGCCGCGGGTCCGGCTCGGCCCAGGCGGGATTTGAGGGGACTCTGGGTGTCGCGGTCGGGGACGGGCGCTGCGGCGCGTGCTCCACCTGACGAGCGGTGCCGGTAACTCCGGGGGTAGTGGCCGAAATGCCCGAGCATTTGGCGCAGGGGCCGCGTTACGCCGCCGATGATCCCTTGCGGCGACAATTGCGCCTGCGCGGGGCTGTCGAGCGGAACCGCTGCAATCAGAAGGCCTGCAACGATGGTGGCGCGTGCGCGCATGGCCGTGCTCCGGGCCACTACGACCTGAACGGTGACGAAACTTTTCGTCTTACACAACAGGCAAATCCGCCCGGAAGTTCCATCCGAGCCGGACTGAAAGGGCTGTTATCCCGCTTTTTTTATCCTGCCAATTAGCCGGCTTTGGCGAGCTCCGGTCGGGCTTTTGCCTCCCGGATTTCTTCCATTTTGCGCTCGACGTGTTTCGAGAACACGTATTCCGCAGGCCGCTGGCGGTCGAGCGAAATCTCGGGCGTCATTTCGCCCTCGGTGCGCGGTCCGCGCAGGCTGACCGCCAATGCCTTCAGAGGATGCGCGATAGCATCGTTGACGGCCGAGGCCTCGTAGCCGGAATGGACCATGCAGTCGGCGCACTTTTCGTAATTGCCGGTGCCGTAGGCGTCCCAGTCGGTGCCGTCCATCAGCTCGCTGAAAGTCTTCGCGTAGCCTTCGCCCAGCAGGTAGCACGGCTTCTGCCAGCCGAAGATGGTGCGCGTCGGATTGCCCCAGGGCGTGCAGTGGTAGCTCTGATTGCCCGCGAGGAAGTCCAGGAACATGCTGGACTGGCTGAACGACCACTTCTTGTTTTTCGGCCCGCGCTTGAACACGTCGCGGAACAAATTCTTGGTCTTGCCGCGATTGAGGAAGTGCTGCTGGTCGGGCGCGCGTTCGTAGGCATAGCCGGGCGAGACTGTGATGCCGTCGACGCCCAGCTCCATAACGGTGTCGAAAAATTCCGCCACGCGACCGGGCTGGGCCGTATTGAACAGGGTGCAGTTGATGTTGACACGGAAGCCACGCTCTTTCGCTGCCTTGATTGCAGCAACCGCACGATCGTAGGTGCCCGGCTGACACACCGAGATGTCGTGCATCTCCTTGTCGCCGTCGAGATGCACCGACCAGGTGAAGAACGTGCTGGGCTCGTACTGCGACAGCTTCTTTTCCATCAGCAGCGCATTGGTGCAGAGGTAGACGAACTTCTTCCGCGCGACGATGCCGCGCACGATCTCGGGCAGTTGCTTATGCAGGAGAGGCTCGCCGCCGGCGATCGAGACGACTGGCGCGCCGCATTCGTCGACCGCATGAAGCGCGTCTTCGACCGACATATTCTGGTGCAGAATGGGATCGGGGTAGTCGATCTTGCCGCAACCCGCGCAAGCGAGATTGCACCGGAACAGCGGCTCAAGCATCAGCACCAGCGGATAACGCTTTCGGCCGGCCAAGCGCTGACGGACGACGTAACTACCGACTAACAGCTTCTGGAGAACTGGAATGCCCAAGATTGATATCCTTGCTTATTGATTTGCCACCGGTCACATCGAGAAGGTCGACCGGGACGCGGAACTCAATGTGCTCGTCCTGACCGGGTAGGGTGCACACCTCGACGGGGGTTATGCGGCGTAAAGCGTTGATGACGTCCCGAACCATGACTTCGGGCGCCGATGCGCCTGCTGTAATACCGACCACTTCCACATCATGCAACCACTCCGGCCTTATTTCCGCCCCGCTTGCGATCAGGTGGGTGGGAATGCCTGCTTCGACGCCGATTTCGCAGAGACGGTTCGAATTGGAACTGTTCTTAGCTCCCACCACAAAGATAACGTCCACCAGCTTGGTGAGTTCGAGCAGGGCGGTTTGACGATTCTGCGTCGCATAGCAGATATCCTGGGTGCCAGGGCCGACGACGTCCTTGAACCGCCGGAACAGCGCCGCAATGATCCCGCGCGTATCGTCGACGCTCAGGGTGGTCTGCGTCACATAGGCAATCGGCGTATCCTCGGGGAGGGTGAGGGCCTCGACATCTTCCTCCGTCTGCACAAGCAGAACCGGTCCGGGAATTTGCCCCACCGTGCCCTCGACCTCGGGGTGACCGGCATGGCCGATCAGGATCACCGTGCGACCCTGCCGCAGATAGTGGCGGCCTTGGGCGTGAACCTTCGACACTAACGGGCAGGTCGCGTTCAGCACGCGCAGGCCGCGCTCGGCCGCTTCCGCTTCGACCTTTTTTGCGACGCCATGCGCACTGAAGATCGTGATGGCGTTCGGGGGCACTTCCGAAAGCTCTTCGACGAATCGGGCTCCACGCGCCTTCAGCGCATCGACGACCCATTTATTGTGCACGATTTCGTGCCGCACGTAGACAGGCGGCCCGTATTTGTCGAGCGCGCGCTCGACAATCTCAATCGCACGTACGACGCCGGCGCAGAAGCCGCGCGGCTTCGCCAGAATAACCTTCATCACGCCCCCCCGTTCGTCCGGCTAGTGGCCGCTTGCCGCCTGCGCCGCGCGCGATCCTGCAGGATCGCGATCTCGGATGGCTGCAATTCCGGAGCGTGCTTCGCTCCGAAGACGTCGAATACTTTCGCGACGATTCCATTCGCGTCAAGGCCCGCCTTTGCATACAT
>JBKPRE010000235.1:0-5481 GCA_046734435.1 Pseudomonadota bacterium
TTTGACCGGCGCCGGCGATCTGATCTGGGACTGGGACGTCTCCGCCGACAAGGTCTTCACCAGCCCCGAAACCGAGCACATGCTCGGCCTCAAGCGCGGCACGCTGGAGGGTCCGGCCGCGGACTGGCTCGAGGTTCTGCATCCGCTCGATCGCGACCGCTTCCGCGCTTCGCTTGACGGCATGGTCGAGCAGCGGCGCGGCCGTCTCACCCAGGATTTCCGGCTGGGCACGGCCGACGGCCATTATCTTTGGTTCACGCTCAAGGCGCGGCCGGTGGTTGGTTCGGATGGCGAGGTCGTGCGCCTGGTCGGAACGCTTACCGACGTGACCGATTTCAAAAACGCAGAAGAACGGCTGCTGTTCGACGCAGTCCACGACAATCTCACCGGCCTGCCCAATCGCGAGCTGTTCCTCGACCGCATGGAGGCCGCCTTCGGCTTTGCTCGCGCGGATTCCCAGATCCGCCCGTCCATCGTGGTTATCGATCTCGACCGCTTCAAGCAGGTCAACGATTCAGTCGGCATGGCGGTGGGCGATTCCATTCTGCTCACGATCGCCCGTCGGCTGTCACGCCTGCTCAAGCCGCAGGACACACTGGCGCGGCTGTCGGGCGACCAATTTGCCCTGATTGTGCTGTCAGAGCGCGAGCCCGCGCGCATCGTCGCATTCGCCGAGACCATACGCCGTACTTTGCGTGCGCCGATCGCGTTCAACGACCGCGAGATTTTCCTCACCGCTTCAATTGGATTGGCGCTTGCCGAAAACGCGGCACACCGGACAGATGAGGTATTAAAGGACGCCGAACTGGCGATGTACTACGCCAAGCGTATTGGCGGCGACCGCATCGAGATCTTCAAGCCGGCCATGCGTTCTCGCAAGACCGACCGCCTGACGATGGAATCCGAATTGCGCCGCGCCATCGAGCGCGAGGAGATCAAGGTGCTCTACCAGCCGATCGTGCGGCTCGAGGATCGAGCCATCGCGGGCTTCGAAGCACTCGCCCGCTGGGACCATCCGAAGCTCGGCAGGCTGTCGCCAAAGGAATTCATATCGATCGCCGAGGAAATCGGCTTGATCGTGGACCTGGGCCTTTTTGTCCTTGATCACACCGCCAAGCAACTCGCGCAATGGCAGGCCGCGACCCGCGCGCGCGAGCCCGTCTTTGCCAGCGTGAACGTTTCGTCGCGGCAATTACTGCGCCACGATCTCATCCAGGATCTGCGTGGAGTGCTGGGCCGCACGGCAATTGCGCGCGGGACCCTCAAGCTCGAAATCACCGAGTCGCTGGTCATGGAAAATCCGGAGCACGCCGCGCAGATGCTGACCAGGATCAAGGAACTCGGCGCCGGTTTGTCGCTCGATGATTTCGGAACCGGACACTCCTCGCTCGCGTATCTGCAGCGTTTTCCATTCGACACGATCAAGATCGACCAATCGTTCGTGCGCACGACGGCGCGCGGCACCCGGCCGGTTATCCTGCGGTCAATTATCGCGCTTGCGCACGATCTCGGAATGGAAGTGGTCGCCGAAGGCGCCGAAACCGATTCAGACGCGGTCGAGCTTTACCAGCTTGGTTGCGAATACGCGCAAGGTTTTGCCTTCGGCGAGCCGATGACGTCCGATGCCGCGCGCGATCTGCTCGTCGACAAGCCGAGCCGCCTGCGCGCCCTCAAGATTGCATCCGAATAAAATCAGGCGTGGCCGGATTCGCTCGACAGCATACCGAGATCGATGCCGATCTTGCGCAGGGCCTTTTCATATTTCATGTCGGTGTCCTGGCCGAAGATCAACTCCGGATCCGCGGCGCAGTGCAGCCAGCCGTTCTGCTGAATCTCCTGCTCCAACTGCCCGGGAGCCCAACCGGCATAGCCGAGCGCCAGGATTGCACTGGCTGGGCCATTGCCGCGTGCAATTGCTTTGAGGATGTCGAGCGTAGCCGTCAGGCAAATCCCCTCATCGATCGGTAACGTCGAGTTCTCGATAAAGAAATCAGCCGAATGCAAGACGAAGCCACGCCCGGTTTCGACGGGACCGCCCTTGAGCACTTTCACGTCTTCGGCACGGTCCGGAAGCTGGATACGCTCGGCCGCCGGGATCACTTCGAGCTGCACGAGGAGGTCGGGAAATTTGATATTCTGCGCCGGCTGATTGACGATGATGCCCATCGCACCTTCAGTCGAATGGGCGCAGACATAGATCACCGCGCGCGTGAAACGCTCGTCGCTCATGGCCGGCATTGCGATCAGCATCTGCCCGTCGAGATAGCCTCGGCCCGGCGTTGCGCTTTGCTGCGTCGCTTTGCGTGAAATCTTCATGGCAAAAGGTTACCCGAACGACTCGCCTTTGCAAACGAAGCTTGCGGCGGAAAGTTCAACTTTCACCGTCATAATCGACGGGATAATTGTGGCAGCGCCCGGCCAAGACCGTGTTCAATGCGTGCTCACAATGAATTCAGTGGCGCGGCATATGGTTACCAACTAGACCAAAGGCCATGGGCAATATTCACAGATCATTTTGCGCGGCGTTGGTTTCTTGCGCCATTCCGGCCCTGGTCGGGACGACGGCGCAAGCCGCGGACGAATCACCTTGGAACGAAGACGTACGGTCGGCCATCAGGCTGATCGCCGGCAGCAACAAAGCAGAGGACCCCGAGTTGCGCGCCGGCGTCGAAGTCAAATTGCGGCCGGGCTGGAAAACCTATTGGCGCTATCCCGGCGATTCCGGCGTGCCACCACACTTCGATTTTTCCGGCTCTGAAAATCTGAAGAAGGCCGACGTGCTCTTTCCGGCGCCGCATCTGTTCACCGACGAGACGGGTCAATCGCTTGGTTACAAGGACACGGTGATATTTCCGGTCGTCGTTTCACCGCAGCAGGCCGGGAAGCCGGTTCGGCTTCGCGTGAAGGTCGACTACGCGGTTTGCGAGAAACTATGCGTGCCCGTCGAAGGCCGCGCCGAGCTGACGCTTGTCAGCGGCGACAGCAAGCATAATCCGGTACTGACGACAGCCGAGACGCGCGTGCCAAAGCGCGTCACCGCGGCGCAACTCGGGCTCACCGCAAAGCGGGTCAATGTCGGGGCGAAACCTTCTGTTATTGTCGAGCTCGGCGCACCAACGGGGAAACCGGTTGAGCTATTTGTCGAAGGCCCCACGCCGCAATGGGCGCTGCCCATTCCGAAGCCGGTGAAATCTGCGCCTGCTGGGCGCGCCCAATTCAGCTTCGAGCTTGACGGCTTGCCGCCCGGTGTCGATCCTAAAGGCCAGCTTGATCTGACATTTACCGTCGTCACCGGCGACCGCGCGGTCGAAACGAAAACCCATCTCGACTAAACGCCAACAAGGGCGTAACTACCGCAGTCAAGAAACAAAATTATTTGCAACGCGAGAGGATACCCATGCCTATCAAGGTCGGTGATCGATTGCCCGATACGAAGTTCCGCGTCATGTCAACCGAGGGTCCGGTCTGGAAAACAACGGATGAGGTTTTCAAAGGACGCAAGGTCGCGCTGTTTGCCGTGCCCGGCGCCTTTACCCCGACCTGCAATAACCTTCACATCCCCAGCTTTCTGAACAATGCCGCCGCCATCAAGGCGAAAGGCGTTCACAGCATTGCGGTGACTGGCGTAAACGATGTGTTCGTGATGGAAGCCTGGAAGAAATCGACCGGCGCCGAGGGAAAGATTGATTTTCTTGCCGACGGCAACGGCGACTTTGCCAAGGCGATCGACATGGCTTTCGACGGATCGGGAAACGGTCTCGGCACCCGCTCCAAGCGCTATTCGATGCTGGTCGATGATGGCGTGGTGAAAAAACTCAACATCGAAGACGCGCCGGGCAAGTGCGACATTTCAGGCGGCCAGGCCTTGCTGGCGCAGTTGTAGAATCCAATTCGTCATTCCGGGGCCGGCCGAAAGGCCGGAACCCGGAATCCAGATACAAGCACTGAAATCATTTCTGGATTCCGGGTTCGCGGGCTAAAGCCCGCGCCCCGGAATGACTATTTCGATTTCATCGCGCCGATTGCACCTGCGCGCGCGGCGACAATGCCTTCGCGCGCAAGCTCATCGGCCCGCTCGTTCATGGCGTGACCGGCGTGGCCTTTGACCCAGTGCCAGTGCACCTTGTGATGACCGAGCGCCTCATCGAGCCGCTTCCACAGATCGATGTTCTTGACCGGCTTCTTGTCTGCCGTGCGCCAGCCATTCTTTTTCCAGCCGTGAATCCAGGATGTGATTCCGTTCTTGAGGTATTCGCTGTCGGTATGAAGGTCGACCGTGCACGGCCGCTTCAGCGCTTCCAGCGCAGAAATTGCCGCCATCAATTCCATGCGGTTGTTCGTCGTATGCGGCTCGCCGCCCATCAGCTCCTTCTTATGATCGCCGAAAGCGAGAATGGCGCCCCAGCCACCTGGGCCCGGATTGCCCGAGCAGGCACCATCCGTATGAATGGTCACGCGCTGCTCGGTCATCAGAGCCCGTAATCCTCGACGCTTTTCACCGACTGGTGAAAGCGCAGTTTTCGGTAGTATTCGAGCGGGTCCTTCGGCCGCACCAGCGCTCCGTCGGGCACCGCGAGCCAATCAACCAGCCGGGTGAGAAGAAATCGCATGGCGGCGCCGCGCGCGAGAATCGGCAGCGCGGTCCGTTCGGCCGCGGACAGCGCGCGTACCTTGTTGTAAGCGTTCAGCAGCGCGCGTCCCTTGGTGACGTTGTAGGAATGGTCCGTCTCGAAGCACCAGGCGTTGAGGCAAACGGCGACGTCGTAAAACAGCGTATCGGTGCAAGCGAAATAGAAGTCGATCAGGCCCGACAATTTGTCGCCGAGAAAAAACACGTTGTCGGGAAACAGGTCGGCATGGATCACGCCTTGCGGCAATTTGCGCGGCCATGATTTTTCCAGCGCATCGAGTTCCTTGGCGATTTCACCGCAAAGGCCGGGGCGCACGCTGTCGCCACGCGGTTTCGCGTGCTCATAAAGCGGACGCCAGCTTTCGATCGACAAGGCGTTCGCGCGCTTGAGCTTGAAATCCGCTCCCGCAAGATGCAGTTGCGCCAGCGCTTCGCCGACTGCAGCACAGTGACCGGGACTTGGCCGGCGGATCCAGAGTCCGTCGAGAAATGTCACGATCGCCGCCGGCCGCCCCGCAATCTTGCCGAGCATCCCGCCCTGCCTGTTCTTGACCGGCTGCGGGCATGTGATGCCGCGCGCGGCAAGATGCTCCATCAGGCCCAGAAAAAACGGCAGATCGCCTTCAGCGACGCGCTTCTCATACAGCGTGAGAATGAAATTTCCGGTGGCGGTATGCACCAGGAAGTTTGAGTTCTCGACGCCCTCCGCGATGCCTTTGTAGGCGAGCAGCTCCCCGACGTCATAACCTGAGAGAAAGCGGCCGAGATCTTCCGCCGTAACGTCGGTGTAGACCGCCATTTAAGCGCTACTCCGCCGGCTCGTGCTCCCGCAGCGGGCGGGGCAGCGGAAA
>JBKPRE010000236.1:0-15860 GCA_046734435.1 Pseudomonadota bacterium
CCAATTCTGCGCGAAGGTATTATAGATGCCGCCGTTGTGGCTGAGCTCACGATAGAAATCGGCAAAACCCTCCCAGACACAGATGGCCGCGAGATGCTTTGGCTGCAGGCTCGCGACCTGCCACTGGTTGATGGCGTAATAAGAAATCCCACTCAGGCCAACCTTGCCGTTCGACCACGGCTGCGTCCCAGCCCACTCGATGCAGTCATGGAAGTCCTTCGTTTCGCGCGGTGACCAATGCTCGACATAGCCGGGCGAGCGGCCGCAACCGCGCGAATCGACGCGCACGCAGACATAGCCATCCGGCACCCATTTCTCCGGATCGCAGACCTCCCAGCTCTGATATTTGTTGGTTGAGCCGGCCATCACGTCGGGATGCTTGAGCGCCATGCGATCCCAGGCGGTCTTGTAGCCGTCTTCGAAATGCAGCCACTTGCCATAAGGACCGTAGCTCAGAAGGACCGGATAGCGGCCTTTCCTAAGCGGCCTGAACACGTCACACCGCAACACCAAACCGTCGTCCATGGTGATCGGCATGTCCCAATCGATCTGCATGCCATCACGGATTTCGCTTACTTCACGATAACTCATGCGTTCTGACTCCTGACGGATGGTACGGCGGTGCCTTATTTTTTCGGGATGACCGGCAGCAGCACGTAAGGCTGCTGGCCGGGACCCGCGTGCAACGTGACGTCGCCGCCGAAGATCGCTGGCGGGCGGTCGCGCGGGTCGTCGTGGGTGAAAGGCCCGACGCCGGTCCAAACCTTGCCGAGCGTCTCAACGCCGGCGCCCGGCTCGCCAGGATAAACATAGTCGGTGCCGCGGACTGACAGCGCGATCCGATAGCCTTTCGGCAGTACGATGCAGGTCGGCCAGACCTCGACGTCGACCTCATAGACCTGGCCGGGTATCAACTTCTGTTCTTCATCGTGCGTGTGATAGGGGCGGTAGGGCAGCGTCAGTTTCGGGTCGAGCTTGCGGTGGGAGCAGCGCAGCCACCCTTGGGCGATCGGCGTATGCGCATCGAGCGCCCCCTGGAACGTCACCTCTTTGAGATCCGGCGTGAAGGCGCGCACCACAAGAAACAGGTCGGCATCTTCGGTCGCCGATGACACCCACAGTTTTGCAGCGATGGGGCCGGTGATCTCGACCTCCTGTTCGAGCGGCTCGGACAGGAACGTCACGCCTTCGCCCATGCCGGCGTAGGTCACAGTGCCGGCCGACGACTGCTGCTCGGCCGAGAGCGTCATGTCCGCCGGATGAACGTAAAATTTTGTCCACTGCGTGCGCGCGAGCGGCCACTCGTTCTCGTGCCGTTCGACGAATTTCTCGCCGGGGTGACGAACCTGAAGGAGCACTTTCGGCTGTTTGTCCCAGCCGGTGTCCTCACCCTTGAGAAAATGGCCGAAAAACTTCTTTTGCAGGCCGACGCCGTAATTCGTGTAGAAATGCGTCCAGTGCTCGATGCCATGCACTTCGAGCCACTTTTGATCGGAAGCCGAGCGCACGAACCCCTCGAAATTTCCGCGCGGATGCAGGCCCTGTCCGCCCCAGTTCGCTGAAGACAGCAGCGGCGTCTTCACCTTGGTCCAGTCCGGCATGCGGGACTGCCAGTAAGGATCGGTATCGAGCTTGCGCGAGATACAGTCTTCGTAGAAGTCGCGGCGGTTGCGCCCGAGTTCCTGTTCCGACAACGTCTCGGGCCCCGAGACCCAATCGCCGTTCATGCGACTCTTGAAGCCCCTTGTGCCGCGGCCGTTCTGCACCGAGTAGACCTGCGCTTTCGACCAGTCCTGCACAAAGCCGCGATTGAAGATTCCGCCATGGTGGGCCATGTCGCGATAGAAATCGGCCGCGCCTTCCCAGGTGCAGATCGCGGCCAGGTGCTTTGGCTGCAGCGCCGACGTCTGCCATTGGTTCTGCGCGTAATAGGAAATACCGTTGAGGCCGACCTTGCCGTTCGACCAGGGCTGTGTCCCGGCCCACTCAACGCAAATGGCCAGATCCTGCGCCTCGCGCAGCGACCAGATGTCGATCACGCCTTGCGAGCGGCCAGCACCGCGGCTGTCGACACGAATGCAGACATAGCCGTCGGGAACCCATTTTTCCGGATCGACGACCTCCCAGCACTGGTACCTGTTGGTCGAGTCGGTGGGCACATCCGGCTGATCGGCGCACATGCGGTCCCACTGTGACTTGTAGAGATCCTCGAAATGCAGCCACTTGCCGTAAGGGCCGAGGGTCATGATCACCGGATATTTTCCGGCCGCGACCGGACGATAGATGTCGCAGCGGAGGACGATGCCGTCGTCCATTTTTATCGGCATGTCCCAGTCAATCCGCATGCCGTTACGGATGTCACTCACTTCACGATAGTCCATGGATCCTCACGTACCTTTGATGCTGCGTCCTTGTTCGTCGAACAGGTGCATGCGGCGCTCGTCGAGCGAGAGCGTCAGCCTCTCGCCGATCTTGGTCTCCGCCATGTCCAGGCCTTCACTGACCGCAACGAAAGCGCGGTCAGTGCCGGCCTCGAAATAAAGGAGGGTGTCTTTGCCGAGCGGCTCGACCAGTCGCACGGGCAGGGTGGTGCCAGTCTTGCCGCCGATATTGATCCCAACATGCTCGGGCCGGATGCCGAGCGTGCCCTTGCCGGCGCCGGCGGAGCCCAAACGATCCGGGAGCGGCACGTCGAACAACGCCGAGCGGAAGCGTGCCACGCCGTTGTTGCGCACCACTTCGCCTGGCACGAGGTTCATCGAGGGTGAGCCGAAAAAATCGGCAATGAAGTAATTCACCGGGTTCGAATAGATTTCCATAGGCGAGCCGACCTGCACGATCTCGCCCGCGCGCATGACGACGATGCGGTCGGCCAACGTCATCGCCTCTTCCTGGTCGTGCGTCACGAAAATGAAGGTGCGCTTGAGCACCTGGTGCAGCCTGTCGCACTCCGCGCGCAATTCCCGGCGAAGCTTCGCATCGAGGCTCGACAGCGGCTCGTCGAGCAGGAACGTAGAGGGATTCGTTACCAGCGTTCGCGCAAGCGCGACGCGCTGCGACTCGCCGCCCGAGCATTGCGCCGGCATCTTGTCCAGGAGATGGCCGATGCGAACCATGTCGGCGACCTCGCGCACGCGCTTCACACGCTCTTGCGGTGCGACCTTCTTCATGCGCAGGCCGAACTCGATGTTCTGCGCGACATTCTTGTGAGGAAACAACGCATGGCTCTGAAAAACCATGCCGAGATTGCGGTCGCGCGGCTCGAGATCGTTTATGACGCGCCCGTCGATGCGGATTTCTCCCGAAGTCGGATCCTCGAAGCCGGCGATCATGCGCAAGGTGGTCGTTTTGCCGCAGCCGGATGGCCCGACGAACACGACAAACTCGCCGTCCTCGATCGTGAAGTTCAGGTTCTTGACCGCCTGGACGGCGCCGAACGACTTGTTGAGGTTGATGAGCTCGATCCGCGCCACGACTATCTCCGTACCATCCCGAAGCTGAACCCACGGGCAAGGTGCTTGCGAATGATGAGGCCGACGATCATCAGCGGAATTGTGATGCCGACGGCGAGCGCCGCCTGCCGGCCATAGACGCGCCCTTCGGTCGAGCCCTGATATTTCGAGAGCTCGATCGGCAGCGTCGAGACCTGGGTCTTGGTGATGATCAGCGCAAGGAGATATTCGCTCCAGGTCAGGATGAGAATGAAGAGGAAGGTCGCCACCAGACCGGAGCGGATCAGGGGAAGGACAATCTCAAAGACGGTGCGCCAACGCGAGGCGCCGAGTATCTCCGCTGCCTGCTCCACCTCGCGGGGCACTTCGTCGATGAAACTCTTGGTCATCCACACGGCGTAAGGCAGCGTGGTCAGGAAGTAGACCATGATGACGCCTATGCGCGTGTCGAGCAGGCCAAGCGCTGAGTAATAAAGGGACAGCGGTGCGACGACCACGATCGGTGGAATCATACGTAGCATCAGAAGCTGGAACATGCGGGCTTCCGACAGAATGCGGTAGCGCGACACGCCGTAGGCAAGAACAGAGCCGAAAGCGACTGCAAGGAATGTTGAACTGAACGCGATCACCGTTGTGTTCCATAGGGAAACCAACGGCGTCTGGGAGGAGATTGCGTATTGCGTCTGGGCGTATTCCTCGGCGCCCAGCCAGACATTCATGTAGTTGGCCAGCGTCGGTGGATCGGGGAAATAGACTGGCGGCCACGCGAACCATTGAATGTCGGGCTTGAACGACGTCGAGACCATCCAGTAGATCGGAAAAAAGGCGATGACCCCCCAGATGCTCAGGATCGCATAACGGACGGTTGCGGAGATCAGCCGACGGCGGGATTTGGTGACCATCGATCAGCTCTCCGCTTCCTTGGCCCGCAACTCGTACATTTGGTCGAGCGAGCGTTTCTCGCGCCGCAGCAGCTGAATTGCGATCAGCACGATAACGACCATCAAAAGCATGACGATGTAAGACATCGCGGCGCCCTTTGAGATCTGGAAGTACTGCCAGGTCGTCATGAAGATGTAGATCGGCAGTGTTTCCGTCGCCGATCCCGGGCCGCCCTGAAACAGCGACCAGGTCTTGGGGAATTCCGCCATCGCCTCGAGGAAGCGCAAAACCAGCGCAAGCAAGATGACGGGGCGCAGGAGCGGCAGCTGCACCTCCCAGAAGATGCGCCATTTCGATGCGCCGAGGATTTCGGCAGCCTCGATCGGCTCCTTCGGGATGGCCGAGAGCCCGGCAAGCAAAATGATGAAAGAGAACGGCGTCCAGTTCCAGATTTCGAGCAGCGCGACCGCGGCAAGCGCGATGTCCGGATTGCTGAGCCATGCCGGCTTGAAGTCGACGCCGATTATTCTCGAGATGAGGTCGTTGATCGGGCCGCTTTGGTACAACATCATCTCGGCCGTATACGCGACGACCACTGGGACGGTGAGCATCGGCAAGATGAATATGATGTAGAAGAAGGCCTGGCCGCGAAACGGCTTGTACATCAGGTAGGCGAGAAGGAAGCCGAACACGAAACAGCCCAGCGTCGAGCTGGTCGCGAAAGCGAGTGAACGCACGACAGCCCAGCCGAATCTCGGATCGGTGAGCACTTCCTGGAACAGGTCGAGGCCAACAAAATCGGCTTCCGACCACGAACTCAGGTACACCGTCCACTGGTGGAAAGAAAAATACAGCTGCAGCAGCAGGACCGGCATCAGCAGGAACGCGAAGAGCGCGATCAGCGGCAGCAGCAGCGAGAGCTTGAAATGGCGGACCGCGAGCCGCCGCGATCGAATGCGGGCTTCGTTGGAGAACTGCGCTTTACCGGCTGAGAGGGCGTCGACGGCCATGTCCTGGGTCTTTGCGGATCAAGGCCCCGGATGAGCCAAACAGCCCGTCCGGGGCCAAACGGCGCGTCAGTTCAGGTCGGTAGGGCTTTCTTCGGCATGACCGCCTTGTAGCTCGCGAGATCCTTCTTGAGCTTGGCGCGGCCAATGCGCCCGATGATCGCATTCCATTCATTCTCGGTCTTCTTCAGCACGTCCTTTGCCGGGAGCTGGCCGACATAGGCTTCGGAGAGATTCTTGCCGAGCGCATCCTGGAATTCGAGGTAGCCGGTCAGGTAGATCGGCGGCGCGACCACCTGGAAATTGGTTTCGACGGCTTTGATGCCGGCGGGCGTATAGGCTTTCAGAACCGGCTCTGCCTTCATGTGTTCCTTGGCCCAGGCGTCATTGAATGCATTGACCGGGTCGGAAACGATCGGAACGCTGTTCTTTCCGGAGCCGAGCCACAGCGCCATGTAAGCGGCCTGCGCTTTGCGCGGCGAGTACTTGTTGATCAGGATCGCAGCGAGCGGCGATGAGATCGATCGGTGCACCATCTTGCCCGTGAACTTGGAGCCCGGCACGAGACTGAAATAGAACTGATCCACGGTTTTCGATTGCTTCGGGTTGGCGATGGTCTTGCACGTTCCATCCCAGTACTGGCAGCTGACCACGTGTCCCTGCGCGATGCGCGGAATCATCTGCGGCGTGCCCCAGTTGGCCGCCTCGGGATGATTCACCTTCTTGTCCTGGAGATAGAGATCGACGGCGTATTGGCCGGCGGGCGTGTCAATTGTCGGCTTCATGTCATCGTCGAAAGGAAAACCGCCGGCGCTGTAGAAGATCATGTACCACCAGGTCGGGCCGTTCGCGCGGTTGCGCAAGTTGCCGGACCCGTACAGGTCTTTAGACGGATCCATGAGGAATTCCTGCAGGCGCAGGTTCTCTTCCCATGTCTCCGGTATTTTCAACTCCGTGCTGAACTTGTCGGCGAACCGCTTCTTGTTGTCCGGATTATCGATCAGGTCCTTGCGCGTGTACTGGATGTGCACGTTGCCGTCAGTCGGAACGCCGTAGGTCTGGCCCTGGTACTTCATGAAGTTGCCGTAGTCGGCAACAGCATCGAGATGAAAACCGGCCTTCTTGATGTATTCGTCCAACGGCTCGAGATACCCGGCTGACGCAAGCGACGGGATCATGTTCGAGTCGATATGGATGAAATCGAACTGCGGCGAACGGGACAACGCCTCGGCCATTGCGCGCTGCGGGGCGTCGAAGATCGATATGTCCTGCACCGCGCCGATGCCGATTCCTGTTTCCTTGGTGAACTCGGCAATGACAGGCTTCATCGGCACCAGATATGGCGACCAGATCATTCCATTGACGTCCGCCTTTCCGGCTGCTTTCGCAGCCGCGATGGTTTGCTCTTCCATCGTTGCGGCATGGGCAAAGGGCGTCGTTCCTGGCACGAAGTTCGCCACGGTAAGTCCGACACTGCCTTGCAGGAACGTACGTCGCGAAAAACTCGACCTGGACATGACTTCCTCCTCGCCTGTGTTGGCTTTATGCGTTTATTTGTGGGGTGGGCCCGGCGGGGCGTCGCTCGCCGTATGAAAAATTGTGCGACGCTGTCGCGCAACTCGGAATGCCGAGAATAGACAATGGAAGAGCTTCTGTTGCCTGCATGGAGCAGGGAACACGCAAACTTTCAACCGGCCGTTCGCGAGAGGAAAAACTCAAAGGACCTCCCGTAACTCTGGTCTCCCGCACGCCTTTGCTGCCAAAAGCGCGTCAGGATGACCCGGTACAATCAGTGCGTTCAACTCCCCGGACAACCGCGTTGGTGCCGCGGTCGGTGTTTGAACCCATCGTATGTTGAGCAATTTCAATCCGCAACCTGATTGAAGGTCACGGACCTTTCGCGTGACGAAAAGGAGCGGGCACGGTGCAAGCGGGCCCTGTGGGCCGCGGCGTCAGGCAACGGTCTCGACGTCCCACTTCGGCGCTCGCTCGGGTGGGTCGGCGATGCGGATGTTGTTTTTCCGTAGTGCGGAAATGCTCCGCATCTCTTCGTCGCTCAGCGAGAAATCGAAAACGTCGAGATTTTCGGAAATGTGGCGTTCCTCAAGCGCACGCGGGACGGCCGCGACCATCGGTTGCTGGACAAGCCAGCGCAGGCAGATTTGCGCGTGCGTCTTTCCGCGCGCCTTGGCGATCTTGCCGATGACAGGGTCGTCGAGAAGCTTTCCGCGCGCGACAGGACAGTAGGCGGTCAGGATCATGCCATGGCGCTTGAGTGCCGCGATCATGCGGTCCTGCGCTAGATAGGCGTGATATTCGATCTGATTTGTGACCAGAGGCTCGGGACAGACGCGCACCGCTTCGTCGAGCATGGCGAGCGTGAAATTCGACACACCGATGTGACGTGTCATGCCGCGTCGTTTCGCCTTGGCAAGCGCGCCCAACGTTTCCGCAAACGGGACCTTGGGCTGCGGCCAATGAACCAGCAAGAGATCGACATAGTCGAGACCGAGCGCCTTGAGGCTTGTTTCCGCCGAGCGAAGAAAATCTGCCTCGCGCGCGTCCAACTCGGTGACCTTGGTGGTGACGAACAGGTCTTCGCGTGCAATGCCGCTCGCGCGGATGCCTTCACCCACGCGCTCTTCGGTGCCGTATTTGCGAGCTGTGTCGATGTGCCGATAGCCGGCGGCAATTGCTGCTGCCACGAGCTCGGCCGGGCGATGCGGCAGCTCCATGGTGCCGAAGCCGATCGCCGGCATCTTTGCACCGTGTGCGGTGAGGATCGGGGCTTTTGCGGACTGCATCTTCAACTCCGCGACAGGAAAGCAGACACTATTGCAGCGAGCAAGCCGCTGTAAACTTTCAGTTCGAACCAGGCCGCGGGTTGAAATTACAACGTCCGCGTCACCTTGCTCAAATGCGGTGGCTTGTCGGGGTCGTAGCCGTGCCGTCGCGCGACCGCTTCGATGGCGCGGTAGGCCGGGATGAGCATCGCGACCGGATCGCAGGCCGGATGTCCGTCGCCGATCCAGGGCAATGTTCCTGCCGCACCACCGGCGGCGAATACCGTCTCGCGCGCTTCGTTGAGGTCGCGCACGAGCTCGTCGATGGCAATGGCGGCCGGATCGTTCTGCCGCAGCACCAGCACGGGCGTCGCCGGCGTCACCGATGCGCGCGGCCCGTGGCGCAGCTCGGCCGCGCTGTAGCCGAGCGCCGGGACGCGCAAGATTTCCGACACCTTAAGTGCGATCTCGCGTACGCAGCCGAGGCCGTAACCGCGCCCCACGACAAAGGCTGCGGCGGCGGCAGCAGCACGCTCGGCCCAGGGCGACCAATCGCAAGCAAGCGCGCCCGACAAACGCTGCGGCAAATTTCCCAAGCCATCACCTAGATCTTCGTCTTGTGCGAGCGCTGCCACCAGTTGCGCGCCTGCGATCATCGACAGCACCACGGTCTTGGTCGCTGCGACGGATCGCTCGGTTCCTGCGCCGATCGGCAGCACCAGCTCGGACGCAGTGGCCGCGGGCGAGTTTTCGTCATTGACGATCGCAAGCGTCAGCGCGCCGAACTTGCGCGCCATTTGCGTCGCGTCGATGACATCGGGGCTGCGTCCGGATTGCGACACTACGACGAACAGGGCATCGCGAAAATCCGGGGGCCGCCGGTAGGCCGTGACCACCGAGGGAGCGGCGGCGGAGGCGATCATGCCCAGCCGTACCTCGAAAAGATACCGCAGATAGACGCCGACATGGCCGGAGCTGCCGCGGCCGCAGAACACCATGATGCGCGGCTTCGCCCGCTCGATCCTTTCGGCGATTTTCGTGAAAAGGTCGTTACGTGCCAGAAGCCGGCCGGCCGCGGCCGGAATTTCCGCTGTCTCGCGCGCCATTGCGCTTGCTGCCGATGGTTCAGCGGCTGCCACGTTTGAACTCGTCGATCGCCGCGCGCAGGTTGCCGCCGTGTCGTTTGAGTAACTTCGCGGCCCCGCCGCGGCCCAGCCCGAAGCCCAGCAGGATGGCGGTCTTCAGGTCCCCGTCAGCCTGCTCGAGATGGCGTGTCGCGTCATCTTCCGCGCAGCCTACGATTTGCCTGACGATGTCGACCGCGCGGCGGCGCAACTTGGCGTTCCGCGCTCTCATGTCCACCATCAAGCCGCGATAGACCCGGCCCATCTTCACCATCACCGCGGTCGAAAACAGGTTGAGCACGATCTTCTGCGCGGTGCCTGCGTTCATCCGCGTTGACCCGGCGACCGCTTCGCTTCCGGTTTCGATCAGGATCTGATGGCGCGCCGCCGTGAAAATCGGTGCATCCGCATTGTTGGCGACGGCGATCGTTACCGCGCCCGCGGCGTGGGCTGCCCGCAAGGCGGCGACCGTGAAGGGAGTCGTGCCGCTCGCCGCGATCCCGATGACGACATCGTCGGCACTGATCTTTGCGTTGACGATGGCCTGCGTGCCTGCGGCCTCGTTGTCCTCGGCGCCCTCGATGCTGCGAACCAGTGCGTCAAGACCGCCGGCAATGACAAAGACGACGCGGTCGGCTGGCCAGTCATAGGTCGGCGGCAGCTCGCTTCCATCCTGCACGCCGATGCGCGCCGACGTGCCGGCACCGACATAGACGACGCGACCGCCGCGCCTGAGTGCGGGCACTGCGTCCTCGACAGCTGTGGTAATGGCCCCAAGCGCGCCGCGAACGGCGCCGGCCGCCGCGAGCTGGCCTTCATACATGGCCGCAATCATCTCGGCCGCGGACCAGGAATCGAGGTCGGCGTAGCGGGGGTCGATTTGCTCGGTGCGCATCATTACCCCTCAATTATTTCTTATTGGCCGCGCGCCGGGCGAGATGCAAGGCGCCGTCCACCGCGTCGCCCTCGACGGGGACCAGCCGGCGTTGCACGTCCGGCGCCAGCCAGGGCTGCATCGACGACGCGAGGCCGCCGAGCAACGCAATGCGGGAGGCGCCGTGCTCCGAGAGCCGGCGCACCAGGTCGTCGATCTGTTCGGCGGCATCCCGCACGATCCGCCGCGCGACCGGGTCGCCGGCATCGGCATGACGCATCACCAGCGGTGCGAAGGTTGCGTAGTCGGTCGCGGTCGCTTTATCCATCCAGGCGACGGCGTCAAACGGGTCGTCATGGAAGCGCTGCATCACCTCGCGGGTCATGCTTGTGCCGACGGCGCGTTCGTCATAGGCGCGCAGCGCCATGCGGATTGCGTGCAGCCCGAGATCGGCACCGCTGCCTTCGTCGGAAATGGGAAAACCATAGCCGCCGATCCTGAACTCGCGTCCTTCAACCACGGCAAAGCCGACGCTTCCCGTTCCGACGATGACGATGCCGCCGTCGCGTCCGCCATGCGCTCCGATACAGGCAATGGTCGCGTCGTGAATGTAGGTAACCGAGCGGAATGGATGCGGGAGCCGCTCAAGCTGCTCGAGCAAGCCCTTGCGGCCGACCCCGGCGAGCCCGACCGCGGCGTGCATGGAGGCAAGCGCGCCGGCACCAAGGCCGGCATCCTCGGCCGCAGCGCAACAGGCTTTTTCAACTTCGGCAAAGGCGCGATCCACTCCGACACGCAGCGCCGCCGGGCCGGCTATGCCGCTCCCGAGCACGGACCTTTCCGTGTCTTCGATCCGCGCCCGGCAGCCGGTGCCACCGCCGTCGACACCGACGAAGAGCTGACTCGATTTCGTGGCTGCCGTCATTCCGGTACCCGCCGGATGTCAGCGCCGCATTGCATGAGCTTGCGGTCGAGCGACTCGTAGCCGCGATCAAGATGATATATGCGATGAACGGTCGTTTCGCCTTTGGCGACCAGCGCGGCGAGCACCAGGCATACCGATGCGCGCAAGTCGGTCGCCATGACTTCGGCGCCGTGCAGGCCGTCGACGCCGCGCACCAGCGCCGTCGAACCTTGAAGCGAGATGTTGGCGCCGAGCCGCCCGAGTTCCGGCACATGCATGAAACGGCTTTCGTACACGGTCTCGCGGATGACCGACGCGCCCGGCGCGATGGTCATCAGCGCCATGAACTGCGCCTGCAGATCGGTGGGAAATCCGGGGTAAGGCTCGGTCGTGATGTCGATGGCCTGCAAGGGTCCCGAACGCACCACCATTAAGCCGCGATCGGTCGGCCAGATCTGCGCGCCGGCGCTTTCGAGTGCCGCACCCACCGAGCCGAGATGCTCGAGATGCGCCCCGAAGATCTCCAGATGGCCGCCGGTGATCGCGGCGGCAATCGCGTAGGTTCCTGCCTCGATGCGGTCGGTGATGAGCTCGTGGCGCGCCTGGCGAAGCGCATCCACGCCCTGGATCAGTATCCGGTGGGTGCCGACGCCCTCGATATGCGCACCCATCGCTGTGAGACAGAGGGCGAGGTCGCACACTTCGGGATCGCGCGCGGCGTTGAGGATCTCTGTTTCGCCTTTGGCGAGGCTGGCCGCCATGATTGCCGTCTCGCTGGCACCAACTGAAGGCGATGACAGCACGATGCGTCCGCCGCGCAGAGCGCCGCCATTGGCGCGCGCAAGAATGTAGCCGGATTCGATTTTAACCTCGGCGCCGAGCGCCTCGAGTGACTTCAGATGCAAATCGATCGGGCGCGCACCGATCGCGCAGCCCCCCGGCATCGAGACGCGCGCCGAGCCGAAACGGGCGAGCAGGGGTGCCAGCACGAGAATACTGGCGCGCATGCGACGCACCATGTCGTAGGGCGCCTCCGCGTTGCGCGCTGCGCGAGCATCGAGCACGAGCATCCGGCCGGAAGTGCGCGTCGCGGCGACGCCGAACTCGCGCATCAAGGCGAGCATTGTGTCGACATCGATCACATCGGGAACGTTCGTCAGCTCCAGTTGCTCGGAGCTCAGCAGCGCGGCGGCGATCTGCGGCAGGGCCGCGTTCTTCGCGCCGCGAACCTGCACGGAGCCTTCAATGCGTCTGCCACCACGAATGACCAGCCGGTCCATGCTTGCTCCGGTCCTTTGACTCTGACACTGATGCGCTGCTCGCCAACGATGTTATACCAGACGCAACTGACCACGACTCTCGGCATCGTCATGGCCGGGCTTGTCACCGCAAGTCGGGTTTACCCGACTTGCGGCAGATATTTACGCGGAAGTCGCGATCAGGGCGTGGCAATGCCCTGTGTATTCGGCGTTCGTTAATCTAGATTGGATTTGCTGCACGGCGACCGCAGGTAAAGATGAGCCCAGAAAACCGGAACAAGTCTTCGAACGCCAATGGGCGCGCCATCGTCGCGGACCGAGTTTTTGACGGCCGCGGTTGGCATCGCGGCATCGCCGTGATGGTCCGCAACGGCTGTATCACCGGCCTCGCTTCACCGGGCGAGATTCCATCTGACTGGACGCAATCGCGCGTTCCCGCGGGCGTTTTCGTGACTGCCGGCTTCATAGACCTGCAGGTGAACGGCGGCGGCGGTGTCTTGCTCAACGACCAACCGACTGCTGACGGCATGCGCGCGATCGCTCGGGCGCACCGCCGCTACGGCACCACCGCTTGCCTGCCGACCTTTATCACCGACACCCGCGAACAGATGCGCAGCGCCATTGCGGCGGCGCGTTCCGTGGCCGGCAGCGACGGTGTTCTAGGCATGCATCTTGAAGGCCCGTTCATCAGCCCGCTGCGCCCGGGCGTGCACCGTCCCGACAGGATCGCTGAGCCGGGTGCAGGCGATCTGGAGCAGCTATGCGAGCTTGCCGGTGCCGGCCGTTCGTTGGTGACGCTTGCGCCCGAATGCGTTCCGGCGGGCTTTGTCATGACGCTTGCCTCTGCGGGCGTGCGGGTTTCGATCGGGCACAGCGAGGCGTCTGCTGCCGTTGTTACGCAGGCCGTTGCGGAAGGCGCGACCGGCGTCACGCATTTGTTCAATGCAATGCCACCATTCAGCGCGCGCGCGCCGGGCATTGTCGGCACCGCGCTGTCGGAACGCCGGCTGACAGCGGGTCTCATTGTCGATGGCATCCATGTCGATCCTGTTTCCGTGCGGACGGCGTTCGCCGCGAAAGGCGCCGACCGGATCGCTCTTGTCACCGACGCCATGCCGACCGTCGGAACATCGCTTGACGGTTTCAACCTGGTCGGCCGCGCAATCAAGCTGGTGAATGGCCGGCTGACCACGGAGGAGGGCACGCTTGCTGGCGCGCACCTGGACATGGCGTCGGCGGTGCGCAATGCGGTCAGGCTCGCCAAGGTGCCGCTGGAGGACGCGCTTCGTGCTGCGTCACTGACGCCCGCGCAATTTCTCGGCATCGAGAATGAGCGCGGCGCAATCGTTCCAGGTGCCCGCGCTGATCTCGTCGCGCTGACCGACAAGCTGGCGGTCGCCGCTACCTGGATCGACGGCGAAATCGAGTCCTACGGCGTGCCGTAGGGTGGGCTCCTGCCTCTCCGCCGTCATGCCCGGCTTTATGCCGGGCATCCACGTCTTGGATGGCCTGGACAAGCCCGGCCATGACGAATTCCACCGTTACCGCGTGTACCGCAAATACTGCTGTCGCTCGTTCGCCCAGCCTTTTTCGTCTTTCATCGCCAATGCATCGAGATCCTGCGGTTTGGCCGACGCATCGTCGACCCATTCCCGCAACAAGGAGCTACCATTGATCACATCGATGGCGAGCCGATCCTTCTCGTATTCGTAGACAAAATCGCGCCACAGCGGGTAGTCCGGATAAAGGCGGCGGATCGCCTTGAAGGCGAGCGCCTGGACGCGCCAGGGCCTGAACGCGTGGTGGTCATATACGGGACCTTCCGTGTGGATCTGCAAGCCGTGGCAAAGCTTGCCCATATGTTTGTTGAACGTCGGCTCGAACCAGCACTCGCGCAGACGGCAACCCGCGAGCCAGCGCGGGGCAAGGGACTCCATTTCCTTGACGACCTTTCGCGCATCGATATCGGGAGCGCCGAACAGCTCGAGCGGCCGCGTCGTGCCGCGCCCTTCGGATAGCGTCGTGCCCTCAAGCATCACTGTGCCCGCATAGGCGCGCGCCATCCACAAACTCGGTGCGTTGGGGCTGGGATTGATCCACGTGCGAGCACCCAGAGGCCAACCGAAGCCGGGCGCGGCATCGGGCCGCCAGCCCTGCATCTCGATGACCTGATAGTCGACGTTAAGCTTGAGCATACTGACAAACCAAAGGCCGAGCTCGCCAAGCGTCAGACCATGCCGCATCGGCAACGGCCCGGCACCGACGAAACTTTCCCAGCCGGCGCGCAATGTCAGGCCTTCGACGGGTCGGCCAATGGGGTTGGGCCGGTCCAGCACCCACACCGACTTGCGGGATTTCGCGGCCGCCTCGAGCACGTAGCGCAGGGTTGTGATGAATGTGTAGATGCGGCAACCGAGATCCTGCAGGTCGACGAGGATCACGTCGCATGCGTCCATCATTGCATCCGTCGGCCTGCGAACGTCGCCGTAAAGACTGAAGACGGGAATGCCGTGTACCGGATCGTTGAAATCCGGCGATTCAATCATGTTGTCCTGCTTGTCCCCGCGCAGCCCGTGTTGCGGGCCGAAGGCGCCGCTGATCTTCAGATCGCCGCAGGCGGCGAGCGCATCGAGCGAATGCGTCAGATTTTCCGTTACGGATGCAGGATGCGCGAGCAATGCGACGCGCTTGCCTGAAAGCGGCGCGCGCAGGGCACTTTCGGCGATCAACCGGTCAATGCCGAATTTCATGACGTCACCGCCGGAGAAAATTCGCAGGCAAAACTATCCGCGTGATGAAAGTCCGGCTTCCCCGGCGGATGCGCGAGCGCCCAGTAAGAGACTCCGCCGGTTGCGTCCTCGATCACGGCCGACAGGCCGAGACACCACGAGCGGTCACGCGGCAAATCCCGAAATTGATCGAGGCTTAGCGAGGCCTGCAGTGCACAGCCGTTAGGGCTCGATCGCATTTCGATCGGAACCTCAGTGACCTTGTCCGCCACCCGCATGCCGCTCCGATAGCCGCTGAATTGATATGCTGCCCATTGTCCGGACGGGGAAAAGTTCAGCTCATAGTATTCGGCGTCGGGCACGGCACCGATAAACGCCTCGAAGCAGGTATGCCGCCAAAGCCCGTCGCTACGCGCGTTCGCCGCGGCGGAGGGCACGCGAATGCTGCTGACCTGGCCGGTCACGATATAGGACAACTCCAGGGTGCCGGAGCGTGGACGTGCGACCTCCACGTCAATGCTTGCCACGGCAATGGAACGCGAATCGGGGTGAAGTCTCAACGGTTGGCGCATATACTATTGCTGCAAAATCTTCGACAAAAAGACCTGCGCTCGCTCGCTGCGTGGCTTGCCGAAAAAATCTGCGGTCGGTGCGTCTTCGACGATTTCACCTTTGTCCATAAAGACGACGCGATTGGCGACCTTGCGGGCAAAGCCCATCTCGTGAGTCACGACGATCATGGTCATGCCGTCTTTGGCGAGCGCTACCATGACGTCGAGCACCTCGTTGATCATTTCCGGGTCGAGCGCCGAGGTCGGCTCGTCGAAAAGCATCGCGATCGGGTCC
>JBKPRE010000237.1:0-10917 GCA_046734435.1 Pseudomonadota bacterium
CACGTCCGTGCATGCAACCCCATCGCTTACCTCCCCATCCGGTAGGATTAGAAGGTGTTGCGTCGATCGGTTGAACTCACCGCCCAAAGCGGACGTTCGTGCGGCGCATATGTCGGCTTTTGATCCAAAGCGAACGTTGCGGACGCCATACTGATTATAGTCAACGATCCTGACGTTTTGCGCCGGATCAATGAAAAATCCGCCAATGAAGCTGTATTCGCGCACGCGAGGTATCAAAATCGGAAACAACGGGATCCCATCATGGCAAACATCATATCCAGAGGCCTAATAGCCGCAGCCATAGTCGCATCCGGTAACTGCAGCTTGGCTCAAGACAGCGATTTCGGGAAAACGGCTTACAATTCAAGTTGCGCTGCTTGCCATGGCGCGGACGGAAAGGGGAATGGACCTGTAAGTACGGAATTGAAAACGAAGCCTTCCGATCTAACCGCTCTGGCCAAGAAAAATAATGGGGTCTTTCCCGTCGAAACGATGCGCGAAATTATCGATGCACGAAAATCGGTTGCCGCGCACGGTACGCGTGAAATGCCGGTCTGGGGATATTGGTTCTTATCATTCGGTCCTGATACTCAGCACATCGTACAAAACCGCATTTCGGCGATTATTGATTATGTAAACCGCATTCAGGTTAAGTGAAGAAGCTCTTAGTCCGTTTTCGGAGGCAAAGCCGACATGTCAACGCGCCTCGCGTCGATACTTGAAGCGCGGTCAACCCGGCCTATGTAAAAAGAGAACCCGACAGACACGGAGGTTCAGATGACGCCACCGGGCCAGCCAGGCCGCGACGATCGCTAGCGCCAGACGTTCGGGCCTAGCGGAGCGGCGAGTTTCAGGATGGCACGCCGGGAACGGCCTCCGGGGTCGCATCAGTCAGGCAAGACCCCAACTCAGCCGTTCCCGCCGCGCGTTTAAGCCACTCGATCATTGATTGCGCCTCCGCGCGCGCGACGAAGGAGCTCCACCATGTCGAAGACATTCGTTCTGGCATCCGTACTTTGGATAGGCGCCGCGGCTTTCGCTGCAGCGGGAGAGACGCCGCCGGCTGCCGAAGCAAAAAATGCGGATGCGATCAGGAAAGCGTGCGAGCGCGAGGCGACGCTGAAACTTTATACAGGCAAGCAGAGAAGCAGGTTCATCAGGCAATGCCTGGCGGGCATTCGTCCGCCTGGTCCGACGGCAACGCCGGTGATTGCGCCGTTGGCCAATCCACGCAGTAACTTTGGCGGCACTGCTCCCAGCAATGCGCCGGTCGCGCCGAGCGCGCCGGTGATTGGCTCGACCGGCACATCGATCACGGGGTCCAGCGCCACGTCCATTAGCGGCTCGAGCGGCACCAGCATTGGCAGCTCCCGCAGCCGTTAGAGTCCCGCTACCGCAAGGCTGCGCGCCGCCGATTGCGGGCAATCAGGCAGGGTACTTTGGTGCTGTAACCAGATTGCCACAGCTGCAAAAAACTGGGCATTCCGGTCAGGCCCCGTATAGCCTGACCCGACTACCCGGTATTTAATTGTGTCTGGCTGGATTGGGGACGCTCCATGTACCGTTTGTCGTTTGCAGTGGGTGCTGCGGCACTTGCTTTCGCGCAGCTCGCAGTTGCAGCCGATCTGCCGCGTAAAGCGCCGGTGTATGTGCCGCCGCCGGTCTACAACTGGACCGGTTTTTACGTCGGCGTGAACGCAGGCGGCAGCATTGGACGAGACCCAACGACGATTACCCAATCGGGTTTGGGGCCGGGCTCGTTTATATCGAGCAATACCATGTCGCCCGCCGGGTTCATTGGCGGCGGTCAGCTTGGCTACAATTATCAGTTTGCCCCGAATTGGGTTGTCGGCGTCGAAGGTGATTTCCAGGGGGCGAGCCAAAAGGATTCGAGTTGTTTCCTCGATTGCGGGGGCGACATATTTTTCGGTCAAACGGTAACCGTCAATCAAAAGCTCGAGTGGTTTGCGACGGCGCGGGCAAGGCTCGGTTACACGAATGGCGACTGGCTATGGTATGTGACGGGCGGTGGCGCTTGGGCAAAAGTTCATAACGATTTGGCCATCTCAGGAATCTTTTTTGGAAGCGCCAATTTCAATCAGAACGGATGGGTGGTCGGAGGCGGGGTTGAAACGCACCTCGGAGGCAATTGGACGGGGAAGCTTGAATATCTGTACATGGATCTCGGCAGCCTTCATGATCTTGCGACCAGCGTTCCTCCTTTATTGACCGCCTCGCAAACGAGCGACATTCGCGATCATATCGTTCGGGTGGGGCTGAACTACAAAGTTTTCGGCGCGGCACCCAATCACGCCGGCACGCCCCCGGTGGCTTACAATGCGCCACAACGACCGGGCGTGTGGAATTGGACCGGCCTCTATATCGGTGCGAATGCCGGTGGCGGCATTGGAAGAAACCGGACGGATCAGTCGAACGACAGTCTTAATACGTCTTTCGCATCATTCACCCTCTCGCCTGCCGGCTTCGTCGGCGGCGGCCAGATCGGTTACAATTATCAATTTCTGCCGAATTTGGTTGTCGGTTTCGAGGGCGACATCCAGGGGACAAGTCAACGCGACTCAAGTTGCATCGGGGCAGGTTGCACCAGTTTCGGCAGTTTTTATTTCACCATCGAGCAGAAGCTGAATTGGTTCGCGACCGCGCGGGCAAGATTCGGCTACGCAAGCGGCGATTGGCTTTGGTACGTGACCGGCGGCGGCGCCTGGGGCGAGGTGCACAACGATTTCCGTACGTTCACCCCGCTTGATGTCGCGTTTGCCGCAAATTTCAACCGGAGCGGTTGGACCGTCGGCGGCGGCGTTGAAACCCATCTCATCGACCGATGGACGGCGAAGCTCGAATATCTGTATCTGGACCTGGGCAGCTTCGTCGATGGCGGGCTTGACCCGCTGAGTGGATTCAACTTCTCGAGCAAGAGTGAGGTTCGTGACCATATCGTTCGGGTCGGGTTGAATTACAAAATTTATTGAGTCGTTGTTGAGATGCGACTTTTCGCGACGCGGATGTCGGCTTTGCGCGCTGAACTGAATAAGACTGAAGTAAAATCCGGTCCTGGAACAGGTTAGGGGCTCTCGATGTTGATAGAGCATATCTGTTGACGTCCGCGCACGCGCCACGACGGAGTTCCGTTATGACGAAAGGAATCCTTTTGGCCTCTGTTGTTCTAATCGGAAGCGCAGCTTTCGATTTAGCAGTCCCATCGGCGTCGGCAGCCGAAGCGAAAGACCCGGACGCGATCGGGGCAAAACACGCAGATGCGGTGAAGAAAGAACGGTGCGAGCGCAATGCGATGCTGCATCTTTACACGGGCCAGCAAAAAACCAGGTACATCCAGGAGTGCCTGGCCCGCGAGGAAGAGGAAGAAGGCAAGGCTGCAAAGCGACAACCGGGCGTCAGCGCCCCTGGCCGGGCGGCAGTGCCGAGAGTTGCGCCGTTAGGTCCCGGAAATCCGCCCAGCACATCCACCGGCAGCACCACGCCTAGCAACGCGGCGGTCGCGCCGAGCGCGCCGGTGACCGGCTCGAGCGGCACGTCGACCACCGGCTCCAGCGCGACATCCATAAGTGGCTCCAGCGGCAGCAGCACCGGCAGTTCGGGCGGACGTTAGGGTCCCGACTCAGGTCTCACGTTGTTTTTATATTTGTTGAAACGCCGCGCCGGCGATTGCGGGCTATCAGGCTTCGCAATCGGGACGACCTGCAGGTTCGGGCGGTGCAAATGGAAACGGCGCAAATCGAGTTCGAGCCTTTCATCGGCGAGGCGGCGCGGCAGTTCATCGTGAACGGCCTCGACATGCACAATATCGCCGCCACCGGCTTGCCCGACTACTTCCCGGTCAATTTCGTCCTGCGCGGCGCGCGCGGTGACGTGCTCGGCGGCGTGCTTGGCCAGCTCTGGGGAGGCTGGCTGCAGGTGACGTGTTTGTGGGTCGCCGAAGCCGCGCGCGGGGCAGGGCACGGTGCACGGCTTCTCGAGAATGCCGAAGCCTATGCGCGCTCGCGCGGCGCCGTCGGGGCAACGCTCGAGACCTACAGCTTCCAGGCGCGGCCATTTTACGAGCGGCTCGGCTACGAGGTGTTCAGCACGCTGGACGGGTATCCTCCCGGGCACGTCAAGTTCTTCCTGAGGAAGGCCTTTGCCTAGAGCGACGCCGCTCGCGGCGTCGTTCAAAGAAGATCGCCGAGCTCGAGCGAGAAGATCTCCCCGGGCGAGCACCGGTGGCCTTCGCCTCTTTCCAGGCGCGCTTTGGCTTCTTCCGGGCTGGATGCCTCGACGCACCATTCCTCGGCGCGGGTGACCAGCATCGTCGCGTGATAGAGCTCGTTTTTTTGCTTCGGATCCATCGCGGAATGAATCCACGAATCACCGGATTTGTTCCGGAACGCGGGCGGAGAGGGGGCGTTGACGTGCGGTCCTCATCAGGGAGTTCCTGCATGGCTCCGCGCGCCTATTGGAAAGGCTTTCTCCGCCTGTCCCTCGTTTCCTGCCCGATTGCGCTTTATCCCGCGACGTCCGAGCGGGAGAAAATCCATTTTCACCAGCTGAACCGCAAGACCGGCAACCGTATCCAGTACAAAAAGGTCGATGCCGAAACGGGGCGCGAGGTCGAACGGGACGACATCATCAAGGGATACGAGAAGAGCAAGGGCGAATACGTTCCGGTCGAGCCCGAGGAGCTGGAAGCGGTCGCGATCGAGAGCAAGCGCGTGATCGAGATCGATCAGTTCGTGCCGCGCAAGGAGATCGACGAGCTCTACTTCGCCAACCCGTATTACATCGTTCCGGATGGCGAGGCCGGCGCCCAGGCCTATGCCGTGATCAGGAACGCGATCGAGGAGGCGAATATGATCGCGCTCGGGCGCGTGGTGTTCACCTCACGCGAGCACATGATCGCGCTCGAAGCGCGCGGCAAGGGCATCATGGGAATAACCCTTCGCTACCCTTACGAGGTTCGCGACGAGAAGGATTATTTCGATGACATTCCCGGAGAGCGCGTGACCAAGGACATGCTCGAACTCGCTGCGCACATCATCAAGACCAAAACCGGGCATTTTCATCCCGATAAATTCGAGGACCAGTACGAGGATGCGCTGAGGGACTTGCTGCGCCGGAAAGACAAAGGCGAGAAAATCGAGCCGGCGCCCGCGCAGGAGAAGAGCAACGTCATCAACCTGATGGACGCGCTGCGCCGGAGCGTGAAGGGCGAACGCGCCGGGTCGGCCCGTTCACGCCGGCGTCACGCGACGCCCCGCCGCAAAAGCGCGAAAAAACGATCCGCGCCCCGCCATCGGAGGGCGGGCTGAGTCGTACGCCATCATTGCAGGACTGAGGCTAGTCCCCCGCATCAGCGCGTGAATCGTCATGGCGGCTTACCGGTATTTGACGACCTCGGCCATGGTCTTGCCGCACGCCTTGCATTCGAACGTCCGCTTGTCGTGGTCGGGACGATCGGGCTCGATGCGGGCAAGCCACATGGGTGTGCCGCAGGCGGGGCAGGCCGGGTGTTCGATAATGTGCAGTGAGGACTCGACGAAGGAATGCTGCATGGTGCTCCCCGTCGCCGACGCCCACGGTGTCGAGCCGTGGCCGGTGATTGCAAAAGTCTACCGCCGCAAGAGTCGCGGGTTGGTGCGCTGGACGACTCTTGCAAAAAAATAAATAGACAGCGACGTCAGAGAGTTGGGCCTGTAAGCCGCCTTCTGGCCATCCCGGCCCGAACGAAAGGCAGCAATCTGTGTTAGTGTCAAAAAAGGACACTCTGCTCGACAGCTGGTCCTTTTCGCTGCTCTGATTTTGCTTAGCCACCACCACGTTTCAAGACCAGACGATTTCGACCAATAGCGGGCCGTCTTAGACAGACAACTGGAAGACTTCAGCGGTCCCGGCCGGGACCGCGCGCGGTAATCGCTCTTTGTAAGGGGCGTCAGGAGGTCAGTTGGCCCAGGCTCTGGCTTCGGCTCACGGGGACAATCGGCTGCTCGCCGCATTGCCTCGGGATGCCTTTGCCGAGATGAGCCGCGACCTGCGGCAGATCTCGCTGGTTCAGGGGAATTCGCTGTTCGAGCCCGGCGCGCCGCTCGATGACATCTATTTTCCGCACAGCGGAATGATCTCGCTGATAGTGGTGACGAGCGACGGCCGCGCCGTCGAAATTTCGACCATCGGCCGGGAGGGCGCGGTCGGGCTTCATGGCGCGCTCGGCGCGCGCTTCTCGTTCACGCGTGCGATCACGCAGGTTGGCGGCGTATTTTCGACCATCGCCGCCAACCGCTTCGCACCATTCGTGCGTGAATACGCGCCGGTGCGCGAGCTCATATCGCGCTACACCGAGATTCTCTGGGCCGAGTCGCAGCAGATCGCAGCCTGCAATGCCGCGCACGACGCGCCGGCGCGCTTGTGCCGCTGGCTGCTGCAGACCGCCGATCGAACCGGCAGCGACTTGCTGCCGCTGACGCAGGAACTGATCGCCGAGATGCTGGTTGTCCGCCGGACGACCGTCACCTTGCTGGCGCAAGCGCTGCAGCGCGCCGGCGCGATCAAATATTCCCGCGGCCATATCGAGATTCTCGACCGCGAGAGGCTCAAGCAGCGTGCGTGCGAATGTTATTCAGTCATCCAGCTCGAGAACCTCTCGCTCAAAACAGGGGTGAAATTCTAGGCAATAACGCCGCCGTCAGCGCCGATGAAGCAAGCGCGCCTGGAGCACCCCTGGCCGGGAAGGAGATATCGTGATGCCGATGTATTACTTTCATCTGCGCAACAACGAAAATCTCACCGACGTTGACGGCACCGAGCTCGCCGATCTCGAGGCCGCGCGCGATCATGCCGACGGCGTGGCACAGGAGCTGATGTTCAAGAGCGACGGCATGTTGGGCGAGGACTGGTCGAGGTGGACCATGGTCGTCCATGACGGCGATGGCCTGGAATTGTTTTCGTTTCTCATGAGCGACGCCAGGAATGACAATGGCGCAGAATGATAATGATAATGCCAGCTGACGCCTGATGCGCCCCTGGGGTGGGGTGCCTCGCCTCCTGCAAACGCCGTAGAATGGCTTCCGGCTGAGATCGAACCACCCCGTTGCTTCGAACGGGCGGCCGCCGGCGTCTTGCCGCAGATTTGTCACGCTCCGATGCAACGGTTCCGCCTGGCGGCGGATTATCCCCCATGGATTTCACGGTCCCCGAAATCGCGCTCCTCGCACTGGTCGGCGTCATTGCCGGCCTGCTGCCGAGCACGATCGCGGAGCGCAGGGGGATCCGGCTCGCCGCCGATATCGGCGCCGGTGTCGCCGGCATCTTTGTTGCCGCCTGGCTGGTGGCATCGTGGCGCGATCTCGTTCCGTTTTCGCTGACCACGCCGGCCGGCAAGCCGCCAGAGAAAGTCAGCGTCGACATAAACATTCCGAACTACACGCCGGTGGTGCTGCCGCTTGCGCCGCTGCGCCCGCTGCTCAAGCCGGTGGTCTTCCGGTCGCGCGAGGAGATCTGCGACACGCTCGTGCATTCGGCGCTGAGCAACGACCTGCCGGTGCCGTTTTTCATCCGGCTGCTGTACCAGGAGAGCACGTTCAGGCCCGCCGCCATTAGCACGGCCGGCGCGCTCGGCATCGCGCAGTTCATGCCGGAGACGGCCGCGCACCGGCGGCTCGACAATCCGTTCGACCCGGCACAGGCGATCCCGGCCTCGGCAAGGCTGTTGCGCGACCACTACCGCCGCTTCGGCAATCTCGGCCTCGCCGCCGCCGCCTATAATGCCGGACCGCGTCGCGTCGACGACTGGCGCGCCAAGAAGGGCCCGATGCCGCAGGAGACGCAGGATTACGTGAAAGCGATCACCGGCTTTCCGGTCGAAAGCTGGACCATGCCGCTCGCCGGCGGTCCGGCGTTGAAGGTCCCGCAGGGCGCGCCCTGCCAGGAAGCGGCCGGCCTGCTGGCCTGGGACGGGCCCGACGAAATCCCGATGCCGGTGCCGAGCCCGCGCGTGGTGGAGGCGAAGGCCGCCGCGGAGGCGGCGCGCGAAGCCGCGAAGGCGAAGAAGACCGCGAAAGCGGCCGATACGAAAAAGCACGAATCGAAAAAAGAAACGAAACAGGACGGCGCAAAAAAGCCGGAGACGAAAGCGCAGGGCGTGACAGACGAGGGCGCGAAAAAGCCGGACGTCAGGGAACAGGACAAGAAAGAGCCGGGCAAAAAGGAGCCGGACCCGAAACACAATGCCGCGGCGGTTCAGGGGGCTCAGGGGGCTCAGCGGGCTCAGGCGGCCCAGGCGGCCGATGATGTCGCGCGCGCAAAAAAATAAATTCTATTCCACGTCCACCGAAGCGATCTGCTCGTAGGTGAGCGTCAGCAGCTGTCCATCGGCGCCCGTCCCCTCGACATAGGTTTCGTAACAGGTGAAATCGGGACGCAGCAGGATGCGCGTGCCTGAGGGCGTGCTGACCGCAATGAACGAATTATGTTCGCTTGCTTTTTCGAGGGCCTTTTGCAGCAATTGCCGCTTGCTGAGATCCATTGTCCTATAACGGCGAACCGCGTTTTGAGTTCGCGCCGGAATGAATGTTTGTCCGCTTTACGCCCGAAAGCGGATGTTTGCGGTGCGCTTGTCCGCTAAGGGCCAATAGCGGACCTTTTTGTCATTCGAGCACTTCGTCTGCGGTAAACAAAAGCTTCGGTGGAATGGTCAAGCCCATTTCTTTGGCGGTCTGTAAATTGATCACCAACTCGTACTTGGTCGGCTGTTGGAAGGGCAGATCGCCAGGCTTCTCTCCCCGTAAGATGCGATCCACGTAGGAGGCAACGCCACGGTACAGCTCGCTGCGATCTGTACCATAATAAACCAGCCCTCCCTTCGTTACGAACTCACGCTCGGAATAAATCGCAGGCAAGCGATGCCGCGCAATCGCTGCAACGGTCTGCACCGTAAAGGCGGCGATGGTCACGTCCAGGGGAATAAAAATGCCCGTATTGGGCCGAGCCGCCGCCGCTGCTACGGCACGCTCAATATCCGCAAGCCCCTGAATTTGGGTGACGGTGGGCTCCATGCCGAGCGGCCCAGCGGCGGATAGGAGCGGGCAGCCAAGGGCGCCGCTGCGTTTTCTGGATTATAAATCGTCGAAACGTGTGTGATGTTAGGTGCGATTTCTTTGAGCGTCTGGAGCATCTTGCTGATGACCGAAAGCTCCATTGTGGCAAAGCCAGTCACGTTGCGACCGGGATGGGCGAGACTTTCCGCGTAGCCCCGTTCGATAGGGTCCGAGCCACTGGGAGTGACAATTGGTATGGAGCGCGTCAATTCCATCAAGATGGGAATAACTCGAGCACCGACTGCCACGATCGCGTCCGGATTTAGTTCCACAACGTTCCTGGCCGCCGAGCGAATGAGATCCATGTTGTCGCCGGTCCATCGCTCGTCAAACTGAACATTGATACCGGTCGCCCAGCCTCGTTTTCGCAATTCATCTCGGAAGACCCGCACGCGCCCTTGAATTTCAGCGTTTGTCGGCGAGAACGGCATCACAATGCCGATCCTGCGCATGCGCTCGCCCTGTGCATGCGCGACCAGTGGCCATGAGACCACTGCTGTGCCCATGATGCCGAGAAAAGCTCGCCGCTTCACGTCGCCCCCTAAAGCTTCAGAAGCGCCCATCGTCGCGACCACGCTTAGCACGCCGGAAGCCTGAGTGCCCGCTTTGGTCAAAAGCAGACATTTGCGCTGCAAATCGTCATGTCCGGTTTACCCCAAATAGTGACGGTAAAAGCGGAGTGGCGCAAAAAGCAATGTCGTAGGTGCCCGAATGGCCGCGTCAGACCTGGCGTGCACGCGATCAGCGGTATTTCAGGCAATGTGAATTAAATGTTGATACGACTTGCGAGGCTTTTTTTAAGGGGGCCGGGGCACAGTGCGCGCGCATAGCCATGGAGTTACCTCAGATGCGTACCCTTTTTGCGTTCCTCAAAGACGAGTCGGGCGCTACGGCCATTGAATATGGCCTGATCGCCGCCGGCATTTCGGTAGTGATCATCGCAAGCGTCAATGCGATCGGCAGCACGCTCAATTCGAAATTTCAGTACATCGCCGATCAGTTGAAATAACCGCATAAACTAGCACATGTGGCTCCAGGAGCCCCGGCAGAATTCGCCGGGGTTTTCCTTTTTGTTGGAAACGTCGACCAAATGTCCGCTTTGGGCCAATAGCGGCCATCGCATCACTCACTCGATCCCTCATCGGCGTGGGTGACAGAGTCAGCAGAAGGGTTAGGCCGAGCACTGGCGTCGGGCAAACTTGACGTCGGGTTTGCCGCTCCAATCCCACTACCAAGCCCCGGGCTCTCCTCGGGGCTTTTTGTTTGACTGAAGTCAAGGCGGGCGTTCGCATCGCGGTGTTAAGTAGGGTTTGCAAACCGCATTGGTTTGCGTTTTCCCGAGTCCCTTTAGCCCCGGGGTCCGGTTGGTCCCTTTCCTCGGGGCCTTTTTTATTGCGACCGCTACCGCAGTAGCCAGTCAGGCGATTCTAGGGACATAACCAGTCTCACAGATGGTCCGCCCGCGGTATTTACAGCTGCCATCAAGAGGCATGTCTGCTTTACCCCTGAAAGCGGACATGTGCGGTGCAAGAGCCCATGTCGGCTGTGGGCCAAAAGCGGACATGCCGCAATTCATTCGATCACCTCGTCCGCGAGAAAAATTGTGGAACGAAGCAGACATATCGACTGCAAGCGCCTCTCGCCCAAGATGGCAAGTTATCGTCTATGAGAGAGCCGTCGAGCGCGAATTCACTTATTCGATGCGTGCAGAAATGCGTCGTAGTTCAATTTAATGGTCTGATAGCACTCGCAGGCCGTCTCCTGAAGCGCCGGAATATCGAGCAACTTGATGTGTCCGCGCCTGTAGCGGATC
>JBKPRE010000238.1:0-31243 GCA_046734435.1 Pseudomonadota bacterium
AGTTCCGTCTTTCATTGACGATCAGAACGTCTGGTCCGGCATCTTCCGGATGCAGCACAGCTTCGTTCCCGGCAATGAAGGACCAACGGTCATCTTCGGGCGTTGAGCGGCCGAAACTCAAAAGCTCGTGACATGATCAAATGACGACAGAGACCGCCGCGAGGCGGTCTTCTGTTGTGGGGAAGGCCAATTCGCGAATGTCCGCTGTTGGCGAGCACCGGCTGCGGTGAGCGTTCGGTCATTAGATCAGACAACTGAACGCCTTCAATGTGCCCGCGGGATCGATGGCCCAGTCAGTCGCCGATAAAGGACCGCAGGTCAGCAAAATATAATCGTAAGCTGCGCGGCGATCCCCGCCCATGATGAATTGAAAGTGCAACCGAAGAAAATTCAATCGAAGGCGCCGGTAGGTTTTGGCCGACACCATGTCGCGAAAGCGGACGCGCCAAAGCTGTGGATTTGGCTGCGTCCCGGTTATTTCGATTCCAACGCCTTTTATGGGATCGAAATTCCAGAAATTCAAAACGTCCTTGCGGGACTGGCAGTCAACCCACGAAATCCGGGGCTCGAGCGCAAGTTGCCGCAAAATTCCGCGCGCCTTTTTTGCGTCCGGGTGCAGCGCAACAGCGGGCATGATCGATCCGAGCGTCAGCAGCACAATCCGCGGTCCGATACTGCCGAGGTCGGGTTCAAGTTCGAGAGCCCGCGTGACTATAGCCGGGGCCAAAACGCAACCACCGCTATGGCCTACAACCAGGATTTCGTCGGCCTCGTTCGCGCGTGCAGTCTCCACCAAACGGGTCGCGCCGGCCTCAATCGCGGTGTCGAAACTTGTCCGCTCGCCTCGCCCGAATTCCCGAAGGTATGGCCAGTGATTGTTGATCTGGATGACGTGATGCCTCGCAAAGAAAGGGCGAAGGAGGAAAAATGCGAGAAACGCGGATGGAATGCCGACGAGCGCCAAAATCCATATCTCTCCGCCGAAGATCCCGTTCAGCGCCACGGCCGCTGCGACACCAAATAGCACGGAGATCAGGAGCCACAAGAACAGCAGGGTTTGAAAGTAGACCAGCACAAGCCCAAATTGCCACGACGCCCTGAATATTCGAAGCAGCGTGCCGGAGACGACATCATCGATCGCCCAACTCAGGGCGCGCAACAATTGAGAATGAATCGGCTGCGCCATATTGGCCCTGATCATCCGCTCCTGACGCAGGAAACAATATCGTGTCGTGGTTCGCCAGTTCGGACCGGACAATTCGGCAATCCAATGCGCGTAATCAGTCGAGTCGATCTTCAAAGATCCAACAGTACCCGTCAGCTGCCATGGATGGAGAGACCGTTCCCACGCGCGGCAAAATAGTTTGTAGTACCCTTCCGCACCCTGCGGGTCATAGGCTTCGACGTAGATAACATCGCGCCGTCGAATCATCGTTTGCCTGATACTTTTGGAAAGCTCTGCCGGGTGCCTGTTTGCGGGCCGAGAGTCTATCCGGTCAGCGGCCGCATTATGTCCGCTTCTGGTACTGTCGAACATTGATTTGTGTATAGCCAGTGTCCCCCATTCGGAGGAGAATGGACACAGGCGATTGCATTGCGAAATCTCCACTAATGACCCAAAGCGTGGAGCCACGAAATGCGATGAGTGATGTTCACGACGGCGGGTGTCTTTGCCGAGACATTAGATACCGGGCATATGGACCACCTCTTGAGGCAATCGTCTGCCACTGCAATTTCTGCCAGCGCCGAACCGGCGCGGCATTCGGCATAGGCGTGTTCTTCCCGGCGAACCGTGTCGAGTTCACAGGCTCGTCCCCAAAAACATACGAGCACAGATCAGAAGAACACGGACGTTGGCTGCGTCTCAAGTTTTGCCCGCAATGCGGGACCACTATTGGCGTGACTGCCGAACGGCGGCCAGGTCAGCAGGGACTGATGGGAGGTACTTTCGATGATCGTACTTGGTTCACGATTAGCAGGCACATCTGGACGACATCGAAGGCCCCTTGGGTCGAAATACCTGCTGATGTTCCCTGTCGGTTATTTGGGAGCGCTTAGTTTCGCCCTGCTCAACGCCACACTCATGGCGGTGAAGGGACGCGAGGCCTTCAATGACTGAGGTTAACAAGTGTCCGCTATTGGCCTAAGGCGAACATGGCCCTTTACGGACGCCCATTGTCACGGCTGGCCGACCTGGCGATTTGTACGACAACGCCACAGTGCAGGCATTGATAGACAATGTGACGCTCGGTCTCGTCGGCCTGCATTGCGACCTGGCAAGCGGGGCATGGTCTCGGCGGCTCGTGGCTTCGCGGCGGTTTCATGGCCGCGACGACTTAATGCCCCGACAATCCAGGCTCAACTCCGGATGTTTACGGAGGCGTTCCGCTTCATGATCGCTCTCGGATCGCGACACCGAGTTCTGTTAATGAAAGAGGCTGCCGCTGGATCGCGGCAGCCTCTTGGGCAGGCCGAATTCATTTCCTGGTTGGCTGGTTCATTTGCTGCCCAGGAGGCAGGGTGTCGCTGCGTCCCGGATTTTTCGTGCTTGCAGTGCCCGGATCCCTGCCGGGAGCGTAGTCCGAAGCGCCAGGACCGGAACCAGTAGTCGTTCCCTTTTTGGGCGTCGTTTTGTCGATCGATGACTTACTCGTCGTCGAGTCCGAACTTTTCGTTGAACCACCATAGGCGGGCATCGCGACTGTTAGCGCCAATGCAGTAGCAACCGCCAACGTTGAACGAATGTTCATAGGTCACATCCTTCCGTTAGCCCCTGGCGCTAACGACGGAGCGAAAAACCAGTTCCGCGCAGGGTTCCGCTAACGACCTCCGGACGCAGTATTCAAGGAATTTGAAAGACCGCCATTTTGTCGGCGACGCCGCGCAGCGCCGCGCTTTGCTCCGTCAGTTTGTGCTTGCCAGCCTCAAGGATCTTCGAGACCTGCGAATTTTCCACCACGGATTTTGTCGCGAAGATCGCGCGAGAATCGGCAAGGCTCTGGACGCGGGCGGCTATATTGACGGTCTGGCCGAAGTAGTCGAGCCGGTCGTTGAGGGTCACCGCGAGGCACGGTCCCTCGTGAATCCCGATCTTGATCAGCAGGTCGTTCTTCAGTTTCTGCACCGAGTCGCGCATGCGCAACGCGGCGCTGACCGCACGATCGGGCGTCGGGAAGGTCGCCATCACCGCGTCGCCGATCGTCTTGACGACCGCGCCGCCCTCCGACGAAACGATGTCCTGGAGAATCCTGAAATGCTCGCGCACGAGATCATAGGCGACGATGTCGCCGACACGGTCATACAGCGCGGTCGAGCCCTTGAGGTCGGTGAACAGGAAGGTGAGGCTGGTGACTTTCAGTCCCTGGTCGACATCGAGCGTGTCGGTTTTATAGATGTCGCGGAATGTCTGATTGCTCAGCAGGCGCTTCGCGGTCAGGAACGGCCGGCGGTTGCCGAGCAGGTGATGGAGTTCGTCGCCGGCGATCCATACCGAAGGCAGCGTGCGCACGTCGCTGCGGTTCTCGAGCGTAATCCGCAGCGGGCCGGGCTGCATCGTCGTGGTGCCGGTTGGGGCATGAATCTTGTTGAAGATCATCGTCAGAGCCTGGCGCTCGCGGGTCGGCTCGCCTTTCACGTCGATGAAATGGGCGGCGTGAGTGACCGGCTCGAAGACGATCACGAATTGCGCCGGCAGCTGCAGCGATAGGAGCGCCTTTTCGCCGGGCGGGAGCTCGATGGCCTCGATGGTGATTTTTTCGAGCAGCTCCTCCAATCCCGTTTCCGGCAAATTGATGCCCGAGCCCCAGAAAATCTGCCGGAAATATTCCCATACCGGGAGCGAGTGGGGGTCGTGCGCCGCGATCCGGCGCAGGCGGGGACTGACGGTAAAGGCGACCTCGACCATCTCGTCGAGCGTCGGCTCATAGCCGGCGGCGCAGAGCGCGCAGTCATAGGCCTCCTTGTTGACCGACCTGAGGGTCTGGGTGGCCTCGAGCACGCCGCCGCAACCGGGGCAGAGGACGTTCCAGCTCAGCTCGAACAGCCCCAGCCGCGCGGCATGCAGGAACCCGCTGATCGTTTTTTCCTCGTCCAACCCGCGTTCGGCGGCAAAGCTCAGCGCATTGATCCGGCACAATTGCCGGTCGCTGCCCTCGCGGACCACCGAATCAATGGCAGCGACGACGGCTGGATCGGCCGAACTGCGCAAAGTGTCGAACAACGCCTTGGTTTCGCTCATCACGACGAGATTAGACCCAAAATTGGAGAATTGGAGGCAGATTCAAGCTGCTGAGGTTTTCTGTCGGTTAATCGTGGCTGACTGACGCGCCTACTTTATCCCGTACTTCGCGTATTCTTCCGCGATGTCGGCCTTGCTCGCCTTTGCGCTCGCGATGTCGGCATTGCCGCCCGCGGCGTCGCCTTTTTTCAGTCTAGCCATGCCACGGACATAGAGCCAATCGGCATGATCGGCACTTTTCGTCAGCGCGAAGGCCGCCTCGTAGTCGGCGAGCGCCTTGTCGAATTGCCCGAGTTTCAGATAGGCGAATCCGCGATAGGCAAAGATCTGCGGAATCTTCGGGGAGATGCCGGCGGCCTTGTCGCAGTCGTCGACAGCCTCGCGCAACTGCTTGCCGATGACGGCGCGCGACCAGCAGCGCTGGCCCCACAGCTGCGAGCTGTTGGCGTTGAGTTCGATTCCTCTCGTGAAATCCGCAATCGCGCGCTCGTGGTCGCCCTTGCGGCTGTAGGTCAGGCCGCGGTTGTAAAATCCATTGGCGTAGGCGGGGTCGACCCGGATCGCTTCGCTGTGGTCGGCGATCGCGCGGTCCCAGTCGCCACGGCGGGCGTAACTATTGCCGCGATGCATGTAGCCGGCGGCGTAGGTCGGATCGGTTTTGATCGCCTCGCCATGATCCTGCAGGGCCTTGTCGAAGTCGCCCTTGCGCTCCCATTGCGTGGCGCGGTTGCTGTAAATGAGCGCGAGATTACGCTTGTCAAACCGGCCGGACTTCAGGAGGCGCGTGCAGGCCTCGATGGCGGTGTCGCCGGATCCGCGCACGCAAATCTCGCCGTCGTCCGCTACCGCCGGACCGGCGAAACAAGCGGCCTTCACGCCGATCAGTCCGGCGAGGGTCCATTTCTGGATGTCTTTTGCGAGCAGCACGAACCGCCCCGCTGTTTGGTCAAAGGCTGCGAAGTGTAGCCCCCGAGGTGTTCTCCAGCTACTCCCATGCGTTGGGCTGACGCGCTCCGAATAACAACGCTCCCGTCGTGTTATTATTCCAAGTGACGGGGACGAAGGAGGCTACGATGATCCGTGCAGCGATTTTGGCCGTGGCGGCGATAGCGACCTCGTTTCCCTGGAGCGCGCAGCCGGTGAAGGCGCGTGAGGCTCCGTGGTGCGCGGTCATCGGAATGACCGACGACGGCGTCTATTGGGACTGCCAGTACAACTCGTTCGAGCAGTGCCGTTCGGTCATCGTGTCGGGCAATCGCGGATGGTGCAATCCGATCCCTTACGCGACTCCTCAGGCGACTGAGCCGAAGCGCAAGGTCCGGAAGGGCCACAGCTCCTGAATTTCGCAACTTCACGCTTTTTGTGACCGGCAGCACAGCCGCCGCCTCCGGCGATCCGTAAAAGGCAAGCTGGGGCGCAGCGGTGCGAGGCCTGATCTTCGTCATTGCCGGCGTCAAATGGGGGGTCACATGAGGCGCCGCGATTTCATTACATTGCTCGGCGGAACGGCTGTGTTCTGGCCGCTCGCGGCGCGCGCGCAGCAGTCAAGCCAGGTCCCAAACCAGGTTCGGCGCGCTGGCGCGCTGGTGAACATTGCAGAGAACGACCCGGAGGCGCGCGTGTGGGCCTCCGCTTTCGAGCAGGGCCTGGAAAAACAGGGCTGGAAGTTCGGTCACAACCTGCAGATCGAGTATCGCTGGGCGAATAACGACAGCCTTTTGAAGCGATTTGCGCAGGAGCTGGTCAACCTCAATCCCGACGTCATTCTGGCGGTCAGCGGATCGAGCGCGAGCGCCTTGCAGGAGGCGACCAGCACAGTGCCGGTCGTCTTCATGAGAACGAGCGATCCGGTCAATCGCAGGCTGATCGCGAGCATGGAAAAGCCCGGCGGCAACTTCACCGGCTACGTCGAGTTCGAAGCGGGCATCGGCGTGAAGTGGCTTGAATTGCTCAAGCAGATTGCGCCGAACGTGACGCGCGTGGCGGTCATTCAGGATCCCATGCGGTCGACCTGGAGGCACGTGCTCACCGGCATCGAGAAGGCGGCGCCGTCTTTCAACGTGCAGGTGACCCCGGTCGATGCGCGCGACAGCGCCGTGATCGAGCGTTTCCTGGCAACTTTTGCGGGTCCGGACGGCGGCCTGATCGTGACGCCCAACCAGTTCTCGGCGCTCGCCCGCGAACGGCTCGTTGCGCTCGCGGCGCAGCATAAATTGCCCGCGGTCTATTTCAGCCGGGGCTTCGTGACCGAAGGGGGGCTGATCTCCTACGCCCCCGATACGATCGACCAGTACCACCGCGCGGCCGGCAGCATCGACCGCATCCTCAAGGGCGAAAAGCCTGCCGACATGCCGGTGCAGGCGCCGGCCAAATTCGAGATCGTCGCCAATCTGAGGACGGCGCAGATGATCGGTCTTTCCATCCCTGCGCAGCTGGTCGCCGCGGCCGATCACCTCATCAGGTAGATGCGGGATTGGTGTCCGCTTTGCCCTCGAAAGCGGCCGTCTCAATTCAGATTTGAACGGATCGCAACGACAAATACAGCAACAACACAAGGAGCGCGATGCTGCCGTACTTGATGATGTTGTAAGCCAGCAGACTTCGCGGTTTGATCTGTTCCTTCACAAAAGAGCGGACCTTGTAGATCGGCTTGTAGGCCCAGGAGACCCACGACAGTTTGCCCTGGTCATTGGCGCCGGTGAATTTGGCAACCAGCGCATTATTGACGGCGTCGGCGAGCCGTTTGACCGGACTTCTGAGCTGAGTCTTCTCGACGTCGCAAAACAGGATGACCCGGACGATATCCGTCTTGTTGATGGCGCTGTGCAGATAGGTCTGGTCGAAGAGCAATTCCTCGCCATCCCGCCAGGCGTAATCGACTCCATCAAGCGTCAATGCGCATTTTTCGGAATTCGGCGTCAGCAATCCCAGATGATAGCGAAGCGATGACGCAATCGGATCATGGTGACGGCCAAGCTTCGCTCCGGGCGGAAGCACGGTGAACATCGCCGACCGAACGGCGGGAATTGCATCCATGACGGCGCAGGTTTTCGGGCACGCCGCAACCGCTCTGGGTCCGCATTCCTTCGTGTACCACTTGAGTGGATAGAGCCGCCAGCCGCCCTTCTCGAATGTGTTGTAGCCGGGCTCGTCGATGGCCGGTGGACGCTGAAACACGCCGGTGTCGAGCAGGACCTTGGCTTCGCTGCGAATGACCTCGTAGTTCTCCTTGATTGTCTCGAGGCCGGGAACCGACCTTGGATCGAATACGGCGCCCTGCCGTCCCTTCGTGAAATAGGTGAAAAGGAAATTCAGCGGCGCAAGCAGCAGGACGTGATTGGAAAAATATTTATGCAGCGGAAGCCGGTCGTGGCACCGTTGATACAGATAAGTGAACGAACCGGCATAAATGGCCGCGATCGCTGCGAACGGGTAATTGATCATCACGCCCCCCACGTCCCAAGGGCGCTACTATACCGGCTTCAACCGGCATACCGGAAGGGCGGCGATGGCCGCCAAATAGCGGGCGAGGCATCGCCGCGGTTCCGGCGATCAACGCCAATTTCGGCCGATCCGTGGTCGCGACGCCTTGCGAAAATGCATGAAGCCGCCGGTTCCGGCGGCTTCCGCATACCAGCACCGGAAATTTTCTATTTCAGCAGACCGGAGATCTCGTCGAACTTGGAATTGAGCTTGGAGCCAACGGTGTTGAGCGTTGCGAGGATGACCACCGAGATGCCGGCCGCCATCAGCCCGTATTCGATCGCGGTGGCGCCCGACTCGTCCTTGAGAAAAGCGACAATTCTGGAATTGGACATGGAATTCTCCCACTAGCGCGGCGGACCGTATCTCCCGCTCCATTAAAAAACGCGAATAGTTCAGGACGTATCCGCGCGATCGCGTTTACCCTTCGTCAGGGATGCGGAACACGGTCGAAACCTTGCGGAACCTCGCTCACAAACTGTTCAAGTGCCGGCAAAGCGGGCGAAAAAGCGCCCGTTTGTGACGGCGATCACAATCCTGTCGGAACGCCCCATGCGCCCGCGCGTTGTCCGTGCTGCAACCGTGGAGGTGCACAATGAGAAAGCTTGCAATCGGAATCCTGGCGGCGGCGGGAGTCGCACTGTCGGTGCCGGCAAGCGCGCAGGGTGTGTGGATTGGCGCGGGTCCGGTCGGCGTCGGAGTCGGCGTTGGCCCGGGCTATTACGGCGGCTATGGCTATTACGACGGTTACGACTACGGCCCTCGTTATCGCAGCTACGCCTATGACGACGGGTACACCTATCGCCGTCACTGCCGCGTCGTGCGGGAAAATATCAACGGCTATGTCCGCAAGATTCGCCGTTGCTGGTAACGCAATCGAATTGTAGCGAGTACCGATAGCGTAAGTTCAGTATGGGTGGAAACGGGCTCCGGAGGTTTCGGCTTCCGGAGCCTTTTCGCTTTTACCTCGCGTTTACACGCGGGCTAACAGAGCCGTCAGTGCATGTAAATTTTGACATTGTGATTTTCGTTAAGAATTGTCCGGCATCCTTGCCCCCGATGCGCAAGCTCACCTGGATCATTGGACTGCTCGCATTGGGAGCGTCCCTCGACTCGTCGCTTTACGACGGCGCCTACACGCGGGCCCTCGTGAACACGATTCAGGATATGCACAGGGCCATCGGCTTGAAGTGACCGGTTAGCCTTCGACGGCCTTTGCGCACATCCAGATCTGCTGATCTTTCCGTTTAGCGCCGCCGCATAGAACGGGGGAGCTCCAGCGCCTCGGCGTGCCGGTTTGCGATCGTTTTTGGCGAAGTCTCAAAAAAAGAAGGACAGGAATCAACGCCGTTGCAAGAGTCAGGCCGGCCTGCGCGGGACGAGAAGGTTACCTGTGAAAATTTGCACCGGCTGGTCATTCTGATTGAACGTCGTGGTTCGCACCCGGATGACGCCCCGATCGGCGCGCACTTTGGATGGCCGCACCTCGAGCACTTCGCTCTCCACGCGCAACTCATCGCCTGGACGAACCGGGCGCGGCCAGCTCAGTTCTTCCAGGCCCACTCCGAGAATGCCGTCGGCAGGCCGGAAATCACTGTCCACCAGGAGACGCATGGTCACGGCGGCCGTGTGCCATCCACTTGCCGCAAGCCCTTTAAAAATGGACTTGCCGGCCGCCTCCTCGTCAAGGTGGTAAGGCTGCGGATCGAATTGCGACGCAAAAGCGAGAATCTGTCCTTTGTCCACCGGCAGCCGACTGGACCTGTAGACCTGGCCTGCTGCGAAATCCTCGAGATATTGTTTGGTCATCCTGCAAACTCGTCACACGGGGCCTGGAACTGCACCGAAATTCGCTGAATTTCAATGCGAACAAAGTTAGGCCAACTCACGCTGGTCTGGTAGGTTCGATCATACGGGATGACCTGGGAGGTGTGATGGGGTCCGAGCATAGTTCTCGCGTGCTTTTGATCTATCCGAAATTCGCTTCGGAGACGTTCTGGAATTTCGCGGAAGCATGCGAACTGATGGGCGCTCGTTATCCGGCCGCGCCGCTCGGCCTCATGACGGTCGCCGCGATGCTGCCCCCGCAATGGGAGGTGCGGCTCGTCGACCGCAATACCGAGGATCTGACCGAAGCCGACCTCGATTGGGCAGACATGGTCATGACCGGCGGCATGCTTCCACAGCAAGCCGACAGCCTCGCGGTGATCGATCTCTGTCGCAAGCGTAACCTGCCGGTTGTCGTGGGCGGACCCGACCCGACGTCAAGTCCGCACATCTACGAACGGGCCGATTTCCGGGTGCTTGGAGAGGCCGAGAGCATTCTCGATGAGTTTATCACCGCCTGGAATGCCGGTACGCGCACCGGCACTTTCACAGCGCCAAAGTTCCAGACCGATGTAACCAAGAGCCCAATACCGCGTTTCGATCTGATCAAATTCAAACATTACCTTTATGTCGGCGTGCAGTATTCGCGCGGTTGTCCATTCACCTGCGAGTTCTGCGACATCATCGAATTGTACGGACGCGTGCCGCGCGCCAAGGCCACGTCGCAGATGCTCGCCGAACTGGACCGGCTTTATGCGCTGGGCCACCGGGGGCATGTCGACTTCGTCGATGACAACTTGATCGGCAACAAGAAGGCGCTGAAGAAATTTCTGCCCAGCCTGAAAGCATGGCAGGAGGAGCATGATTACCCGTTCGAGTTCTCCACCGAAGCATCGGTGAACCTGTCCGACGATGACGAACTTATGCGCATGATGCGCGAGGCAGGCTTCTTCGGGCTGTTCGTCGGCATCGAAAGTCCCGACCCCGAAACTTTGATGTTGATGAAGAAAAAGCAGAATACGCGGCGCAACCTGGCCGACAGCATCCACAAGATTTACCGGGCGGGCATGTTCGTCACAGGAGGATTCATTATCGGCTTCGACAGCGAGAAGGCGGACGTGGGCGATTCACTGGCGCAGTTCATCGAGCTTGCGGCCATTCCGGTTGCGATGGTGGGGCTTCTTTACGCGCTTCCCAATACGCAGCTGACTCGTCGCCTTGCCAAGGAGGGCCGGCTGCACCCGAATCATGACGTCGGACCCGTTCATGGCGGCGATCAATGCACTGACGGAATTAATTTCGACACATTGCGGCCCCTGCAGAATGTGTTGCGAGATTACAAGCGCGTGTTGCAGACGATCTACGAGCCGGCAGCCTATGCCGCACGCCTGCAAAAGCTGGCCTCTCTGCTCGACCGGTCAAAGTCGCCCCGCCGCGACGTGCCGGCCGGCGATCCGCGCGGCAAGGTCGACGCGATGCAGCTGATGCAACGCATCGTGACCCGGCTGCCCGAGGCGCGTGAGCCGTTCCTGCGGGTGCTCAAGTCCTGCGTGCGCGAGAACCCGGACGCGGCGCGGATCATTGTTGGACTGATGGCGATGTACCTGCACCTTGGCCCGTACTCGCGTCAGGTTATTGCCGCAATCGACCGGCGGATCGAGGCGGACGTTGTTGCGCCTCTTGCGCGAGCCACAATGGCCAGTGCTGGTGCCACGGCTTAACGTGCGCTGCCGGGGTAAAGCGGACATCGCGCTCGCAGCGTAATCGCATATCGACACGTACAGCCTAGGGTGCAAGCGGCGAATTGAGGTTGCGCGCGGTGTCGATGATCCAGTCGCGATAGCTCAGAAGCGGCGTGATGCCGGTGAGGCCGCCGCAGCCTGTTTCGTCGCCCGGCGCGGTCGACCAGCTCACCACGCCGATCACCAGCGGGCCGTCGCCGTCATAAGCCGGCGCGCCGGAATCCCCGGTGCAACCGCCAAGGCCGATGCGCTGGTTGCGGGTTGCAATGTCGTAAAGGCGGATCTGCAGCGATCCCGGTTTGCCGGTGACGGTCAGCGTCGCCATGCGCGGCTGGCCGAGCCCGCGCGCGGTTCCCGCGATGGTTACGCCGAAGCCGGCAATGGTGAGCGTTTCGCCGGGGGCGACGCGGCGCGGCCCCGCGAGCGATGCAGGGATCACCGCATCGGGTAGCGGCGCGGCAAGCTTGATAAGCGCGACGTCGGCGGTGGCGCGGCTGGCGGCATAGCTCGCATAGTCGAAACGCGGATGCCGCACGATGGCGCGCACGGGAATGGGGCCGCCGGTCTGGTAGGCCTTGACCTGGTAGTCGAGGTTGCCGACCACGCAATGCGCGGCCGTGAGCACGAGGTCGGGCGTCAGCGCGGTGCCGGTGCACAGATCCTCGCGCTTGTCCACGATCATCACGATGGCGCGGGCGGCCCAGCCGGCCGCCGGCGGTGCGTTGCCGGTAATGGCCGCAGCGGGGGAGGCAAGCAACAGGAGGGCAACCACTGAGAGAACGCGGGACATGCCGGCGCATCAGCCTTGGCGTGGGAACTTTGTCAACGTGCTCGTGGAGCCCAACGAGTCCGGAACTTAAACGGTTGAACGCCCGATCAAAAACTTGGGAATTTTTGTCAGGACAGGAACGGGTGGGCACCTGTGTGGTTTTCGTTGATGTGTAGAAAGACATAGATTGAGTAAGCCACGCCAGCATGAGCCCCGCCGACCGATATCGCGCACTCGCCGCCCACCTTCGCAGCCGCGCCGCCGGGGAACAAAGCCCGATGCTGCGGGTGCAATGGGCTAACCTGGCCCAGTGCTACGTGAGGCTCGCCGAGCAGGCTGACGAGAACAGCCGCACCGACATCGTCTACGAGTTTGATCGCTCGCCCCGGCGGGGCGGTCTCGGAGGCGAGCCGGCCGGCTGATCACAGCCGCCCTTCGGGCGGAACCACAACAGTCCATCGCGACGTCTCCGTTATTCCGGAGCGCGGGCCGGGGCCTGCGCCCCGGAGTGACGTGTTTCGCGCGCAAATTTCGGAACATCATAATGGCATCCATTCTGCTGACGCCGCCTGCGGCCGAGCCGCTGTCGCTCGCCGAGACGAAAGCCTTCCTGCGTATCGAGACGGCGGAGGACGATCCCCTGATTGCGGCCTTGATTTCGGCGGCGCGCCTTCATGTCGAGGCACAGACCGGGCTCGCGCTCATGACGCAGAGCTGGCGCATGGTGCTCGACTGCTGGCCGGCCAGCGGACGCATCGCAGTTCGGCCGGCGCCGTTGCAGGCGCTTGCCGCCGCGCGCGCCTTCGATTTCGATGGCGAGGTGCAAGCGATCGACATACAGGCCTTCGTGGCGGACGCGAGCACGTCGACACTGTTTTTCAAACCCGGGGCGCTGCCGCTGCCGACGCGAATCGCCGCCGGCATCGAGCTCGACTTCACCGCTGGCTTCGGTGATGCGGCAAACGACGTGCCGGAGCCGTTGCGCCAGGCGATCCGACTTCTGGTTGCGCATTGGCACGAGAACCGCGCGGTTGTCGCCGGCGCGGAGGTGGCGCCGGTTCCACCGAATGCCGCGGCGCTGGTCGCGCCCTACCGGATGCTGCCGCTGTGAGTGCGCCTTTGAACGACATCGGAGCGCTCAACCGCCGGCTGGTGCTGGAGGCGCCGGTGGAGGCCGGTGACAGCGCGGGCGGAGTCGTCCGCACTTACATGGCGGTGGCCACGCTGTGGGCACAAGTGATGCCCGTCTCCGCGCGTAGTGATATTGCTGGGGACAGCCTGGGCGCGGTGCTGCGCCATCGCATTGTCATCCGCGCGCGGGGATTGATCGCGCGACCCGGAGTGGGTGCGCGGTCGTCGCACAGATAAAGCCAGGCGCTCGCCGGTACGATGGCGGCGTAGCAGCCAAAATAAATCAGCGCGCTGATCCAGGCCGACATGAGAGCGGGACTATGACCGCAAACAACGCAGCGCGCGTCATCCGCGTAGTTGGGATGACCCTGTCCATCCGTTCATTCATTCAAAATGCGGCTTATCGCTCGCGAGCATACACCAAGGCTCGTTTCGCCTGAGCTGCAGCAACATCATTTCGAGGTTTTCATGCCAACCGCTGCTTCCGCGGCGCTGCGTGCCGCCGTGCATGCGGCGCTCACGGGCGACGCCGCGCTCGTTGCAGCGCTCGGCGGCCCGAAGATCTATGACGAGCCGCCGCGCGAGGCGGCTTTTCCTTATGTCACCCTGGGCGAAACGCGCGTTGCGGATTTCTCCGCCGGCAGCGAGCCGGGGCTGGAACATCAGTTGACGTTGCATGCCTGGTCGCGGCAAGGCGGCCATCGCGAGGCGCATGTGATTGCCGGCGTGCTTTTGCAGGCGCTCGACGATGCGCCGCTCGCGCTGGCTGGCCACCGCCTGGTTAACTTCCGGTTTTCCACGGCTGACGTGCGGCGCGAATCGGATGGGCGCACCTATCGCGCGCTGGTGCGTTTCCGGGCGGTGACGGAACCGGAATAAGCCCGCGTGCAAGCATGCGCGCCCATCCCGGGGCGCGACGTGTTATGATGCGTTTGCTCGCCGAAACGGGGATACGAGGGCGAAACTTATGCGGCAACTCATCGGAAAGATCGGAGTCAAACGCGGTATCGTGGAGGAAGTCTATCTTTCCGAAACGGTGCGCTGCCGTGAGTGCCAGAAAACGGTGCCGATCGGCGTCGAGGTGGTCACGGTGCAAAAGGGCGGGCCGTCAAAAAAAGTCCTCAAGCGCGCCTTTTATTGCAGATCTCACGCCGGCGACTATGAATCGCGGGCGCGCGGCGAAGGCTGAAGGCTGAGCGAGAAATTCTCAGGAGGCCCGTTCGCGCCGGCTCGCTAAGTTGCTGATATGACTAGCCGCCGGCTGCCATACGGATGTTTCCTTAAGGATCAAGTCGGATTTTCAACTGCGGCCTGCAGGTCCTTAACTACGCACGCTGATGAAGTGGGTTGACTGTCATGCGTGCAAAAAACGTCACCTTGTATTCGCTACCCTGTGTTGTGGCGGTTGCCAGCCTTCTGGTGGCGTCATATGAGGTCGCGCCACCGGCGAGTTGGATCGCCATTTCATCGGCGGGCGAGCATCAAAGTGGGCAAACCATCAACCGCGCGGCGAAAGGCGACCGGCTGCGGATCCACCAGGCCTCTCCGAAGCTTTCGCCGAAAGGGCGAACAGACCGTTCACCGGGCGTGAACCGGAACGTCGTCGTTGACCCGAAAACAGCCTAACCGCGATATCAGGCGGCGTGCGACGTAGAGTGGTTAGGGCTCCCGCCCGGCCCGACGATCGCTTCCAGCAGAAGGCGCAGCTGCTCGCGGTTAAACGGTTTCTGCAGCAGCGGAATGCCCGCGTGCCGTTGCTCGAGGGCATGGCCGTATCCGGTCACGAAGGCGAAGGGAATATTCTTCGCGAGCAGAATGTCGGCAATGTCGTTGCCATGCTTCTGGTCGTCGATCCCAATATTCACGAGCGCACCGTCGAAGTTCTCCTTGGAGATTTCATTGAGCGCTGACGGCAACCTGTGCGCAACTTTGGTGACGCTGTAGCCGAGCTCCGCAACCATGTCGTGAAGCATCTCACCGATGAGAAAATCGTTCTCGATGATGAGGACGCGCGGCACGCGCAACGGACTGTCTGTCATGTGAGTACCAACGAGGCCTGCAGGATTTCCCTGCGGGCTACCCCTGGTAATCACCTGCCTGAGGGATGCGGCAGCTTTGCGACGGGTCGCCCGCCGGGTTCCAATAGCCGCGCGTGAAATTCCGCCTCGATTCCGCGGATTCCCGGCCTCTTGGAATTCGGGCGGCCATACCTACATACCCGACCGGCTGCAAGGCGTTGCCTTAGGCCATTTTTCCATCCGCGCGACTTTCCGTCCGCGCCGCTGCGTGCGGTTGCGCCTGCGCGGATCACGTGGTGCGCAACATGCGACATCGCCGCCGGCGAGTTTTCATCGACACCCAGAAAGGGCGCGTCAGCGCCGGCTTCACCGTGGCTGCGGAGGCGGACGCGGCCGACGTCTCGATGCGGTTGCGCGAGCGCGGCTGGATCGCCTACCGGCTGCGGCTCGAAGCCGAGCAGCACGCCTGGGTCGCGACCGTCATCGACTGGACGCGCCGCGCCGCGTGATCCGACTGCAGGTTTTGGGAAAAAGACTCCCGCCTCGCGTCAGCGAGACGCCGGCGGCAGGCGTGCCGCTCTCACGGAAGCGGAATGACGTCGGACGGGAAATTCTTCATGTCGACGGGCTGCGCCACATGCAGGTCGTAGGTCGGTACTGAATATTTCACCGCGTCGCTCAGGCTCATCTTGCCCGGCCCAATGACCGACTTGACGGCGAAAACGCCAAGCACGGCGACGATTAAAAATGTCAAACCTTTGCGCATAGGAACATCCTGCTTGGCCCAATAGACCGGCAATCGTGAGGTCACGAACGGTCAATCTGCTATAGGGCGGGGGTTACTGGGCGGTTAAGACTTCTTCTGGGGCAGAAATATTGGCCGCTTGCGCGGCATGCAAGCGCGGAAGGTTCTAACTCACGCGCTGTTGATATGCGCGTCATGCCGGCAGCGTTTGCAAAAGGCGCTGCATTTCGTGCGTCAAATACGAGTCAATCATAAATCAATCACAAGCCATGCGCCGCGCGCGACCGCAGACTGCTCAGCGCGAATGCCGCCGCACAAATCCGATTTCGAAGTTAATTCTGAAAGGACGACAATGACGGCTCAAAAGGGCAAGGATCTCCTTATCAAGATCGCCGACGGCGCGAGCTTTACAACAATCGCTGGACTGCGGACGCGACGGCTTGCATTCAATGCCGAGACCGTGGACGTCACGCACGCCGAAAGTGCCAACCGCTGGCGCGAATTGCTTGACGGGGCGGGCGTCAAGCGCGCCGCGGTGTCGGGCCGGGGCCTGTTCAAGGATGCCGCAACCGATACGCTGATGCGGCAGACGTTCTTCGACGGCGCCATTGCCGGCTACCAGATCGTGATTCCGTCGTTCGGCACCGTGCAGGGGCCGTTTCAGATCACCAGCCTCGAGTTTGCCGGCGAGCACAATGGCGAAGTCACCTACGACATGGCACTCGAATCCGCCGGCGAGCTGACATTCGCAGCCGATACGTGAGCGTGGCGCTTATCCGTGTCTCACCAGCGGTCGGAACTGTCGCGGGCGAGCGCAACGATCGCGCGTTCGGACAGGTCGTAGCGATGTCCACAGTCGCAGCCGAATGTAACGGTGCGGTCGTCGTCGCCGGCAGGCGCGATTGCCGCGACGTGCATACGCAGGCCGCATTTCGGACAGGCGATGTTTGGAATGGCCGGATCGGGTTGATGCGTGAGCGTCGACGCCACCATGACAGGACTCCGCTCGATATTCGATTCCGGATCGCAGGCTGCGCCCGTTCGGAATTCGGTACCACTCATTTTTCCGTGACTATCGGATGGAGGAACCATGGCCAATCGCCATCGCGGCGAGATCGAGGCCGACATCGGCGGCGCACGGCGGCGCCTCGTGCTGACGCTCGGCGCGCTCGCGGAACTCGAAGATGCGTTCGGCGCCGAGGATCTTGTGGCGCTGACGGAGCGTTTCGGCTCGGGCCGGCTGAAGGCCCGCGACCTGACGCGCATCATCGGTGCGGGCCTGCGCGGCGCGGGCGCGGCGGTAACCGACAATGACGTTGCCGTCATGGCGGTCGAAGGCGGGGCACAGGGCTATGTGCGGATCGCGGCCGAGCTGATCCAGGCAACATTCGGGGAGGCGGGTGCGTGACGCCTTTCCCCTGGAAACAGGCGATCGGCATCGGACTTGGCGTGCTTCGGCTTTCGCCGCAGCAGTTCTGGTCGATGACGCCACGCGAGCTCGCTTACGCCATCGAAGCGGCTACCGGCCAATCTCCGCCACTCAATCGTGACACGCTCGCGCAACTCATGACGAGATATCCCGATGACGTTCCTGCCCGACAGAATCACCGAACGTGACGAATTGCCGGACGAACTTGGCAAAACGATCGATCGTGCGCGCGCGAGCACCAACGCGCTCGGGGTCAGCGCGGCGAGCTTCGCCAGGGCAATGAGTAAGGCTTTTGCCGATGCGACGGTCGGCGGCAAGAAGTTCGACGATGTGCTCCGGCAGCTGGCGCTGCGGCTTTCGGACGTGGCTGTCGCGCAGGCTTTCCAGCCTCTCGCGCGAAGTCTTGCCGGCGGGCTTGGCGATCTTTTTGGCGGTGTTTTCGGCGACGATGCGGGCAGGCGCGGGCGGGGAGGGCGCGCACCCGACGCGGTCAGTCTGGTGGACAAGTTGAGCGGGCTTACAGCATTTGCGTCCGGCGGCGTGATTGCAACGCCTGCGTACTTTCCGCTGGGGCCAGGCAGACTCGGCGTTGCAGGCGAGTCCGGGCCGGAAGCGATCCTGCCGCTTTCACGTGGGCGCGACGGACGACTCGGCGTCGCGATGAGCGGTGCGCGCGCGGCAGCCAATGTCACCGTGCACATCGCCACGCCGGACGCGGACAGCTTCCGCCGCTCGGAGGGCTACATCACCGGACAGATTGCGCGCGCGGTAACGCGCGGACAGCGGAGCTTTTGAAATAATTGCTAGAGTCTGCTTCCTCCGATGAAAGGGCCGCCCAAAAGGGCGGCCCTTTTGCTTTGAGCGCGTTTGCGGCCCCTTTTGGCCGCTCAGAACAAGAATCCAGCGCTCCTCAAGGGAAAATCAAGGCCGGCTCAAGGACTGAGGCCGGGCCCCCAGCTATAGACCGGCCATCAAATACGACGGTTCATCCGAGGAATCAGCAAATGTCATCGAATTCACATCGCCTTGAAACCATGCTTCTGCATGCCGGCTGGCGTGCCGACCCGGCCACCGGCGCGGTCGCCGTGCCGATCTATCAGACCACGTCCTACCAATTCCGCGACACCGAGCACGCGAGCAATCTGTTCGCGCTGAAAGAGCTGGGCAACGTCTATACGCGCATCATGAACCCGACCAACGACGTGCTCGAGAAGCGCATCGCCGCCCTCGAGGGTGGGGCGGCCGGGCTGGCGTTGGCCTCGGGTCAGGCGGCCTCGGCGTTCGCGCTGCAGAATCTGGCGCGCGCGGGCGACAACATCGTCAGCTCGACCGATCTTTACGGCGGCACGTGGAATCTGTTCGCACACACGCTTAAGGACCAGGGAATCGAAGTTCGCTTCGTCGATCCGATCGACCCGCAGAACTTCCTGCGCGCGACCGACGACAGGACGCGCGCCTATTACGCTGAATCGCTTCCGAACCCGAAGCTGACCGTTTTCCCGGTTGCAGAAGTGGCCGCGATCGGCCGTCCACTCGGCATTCCGCTCATCGTCGACAACACGGCAACGCCGTTCCTCCTGCGGCCGCTCGATCACGGCGCCGCGGTCGTGGTCTACTCCGCGACCAAATATCTCGGGGGCCACGGCAACTCCATCGGCGGGCTTATCGTCGACGGCGGCAATTTCGATTGGGCCGCGCATCCGGAGCGGCAGCCGGCGCTCAACACGCCCGATCCGAGCTATCACGGCGCTATCTGGACGGAAGCGGTCAAGCCGATCGGTCCCGTCGCCTACGCCATCAAGGCGCGGGTTACCCTACTGCGCGATATTGGTGCGGCACTGTCACCGTTCAACGCTTTCCTCGTCATCCAAGGCATGGAGACGCTCGCATTGCGCATGAATCAGCACTGCAAGAACGCTCAGGCGGTGGTCGATTTCCTGCGCACGCGAAAAGAAATCAAACGGATCATTCATCCGTCACAGCAGCAGGGTGTCCATCGCGAACGCGCCGACCGGTACCTCAAGGGCCAGTTCGGCGGGCTGGTCGGCTTCGAGCTGACCGGCGGCAAGGACGCAGGCCGCAAGTTCATCGACTGTCTGCAGCTTCACTATCATGTCGCCAACATCGGCGACGCGCGGAGCCTCGCCATTCACCCGGCGACGACAACGCACTCGCAGCTTACCAAGGAGGAGCAGCTCGCCAGCGGTGTTTCGGACGGCTACGTGCGCCTGTCGGTGGGCATCGAGCATATCGACGACATCGTCGCGGATATCAAGCACGGCCTGGAGGCTGCAACGAGGTCATTGCGGGCGGCGTGATGTCTTTCAAGCAGGAAAGCATCAGTGGCGCGACCATCGATGCCGGCGGCATCAGTATCAAGTACTTTGCCGCCGGCGCCGGCGAGCCGGTCGTGCTGCTGCATTGCACAGCCGGCTCGGGCCGCCAGTGGGCTGACGTGGCCGAGGCGCTTCGCTCCGACTTTCGCGTGATCGCGCCCGATCTCTGTGGCTATGGCGGCACGGCGCATTGGCCGGGCAATGGCACATTCAATCTGGCGGTCGAAGCCGACCTCGTTGCGGCATTGCTTGATATGCTGGGAAAGCCCGCGCACGTCGTCGGCCATTCCTACGGTGGCGCCGTTGCGCTGCAATTCGCGTCGCGGCATCCGCGCTATCTCAAGACGCTGACGCTGATCGAGCCCGCGTCGTTTCATCTGCTGCGCGACGGCGACGATATCGACGAGCGAGCATTCCGGCAGATCTCGGAGGTTGGCGCCACGGTCGCCAATGCCGTCAATTGTGGCGACTACCAGGGCGGCATGCGCCGCTTCGTTGACTATTGGGGCGGCGAGGGCACCTGGGATGCTTTGCCAGCTTCACAACGCCTGGCCCTGGCCGCGCGGATCAACAAGGTCACACTCGATTTCTGGGCTACTCTCAACGGTCCGATGCGGCAGGCCGACCTTGCATCACTCGAGATGCCGACACTGGTAGTCTCCGGCGGGCAGTCGCCGTTGCCGACACGCAGAATATGTTTTCACCTCGCGCGCATGATCCCCGACGTGACCGCGCGAACGGTGGCAACTGCCGGGCACATGCTTCCGGTCACCCATGTCCATGAGATCCTGCCGCTCATCGCGGACCATTGCGGTGCACGGCACCGACGCCACGCCGACCGCGAAGGCGAGTCGTTGGAACGCGTATCGGCTTGAAATTTGCGGATTGGACGGCACTACGTCAGCCGATTCATTTTACGCGACACCCACCAGAATACGATGCCGGCCAGGGAAATGAGAATTCCCAGCACGCCGACCGCCAATAGCGCGGTGTGGACGATAGCATCCTGTGCATCCATGCCGCCGAAACAGCAATATACGGGCGCAGGTTCCAGCTATCGACGTAAGGCAGGGTCCTAACCACCTTCTGGTACCTCTCGTGATTGCAGGACGCATGAAACCGCGCAGGCAAATGCGGCGTTATCGGCCGCTAAGGCTAATCTTCGCGTGCGTTACCCTTCACAGTGGGAGACAAAGCGATGACTCGCGTGCTGACCTACATGGAAAACTGGAAGAATTGGAAAACTGCACCGTCGCAGGGTGTCGTGAAGAGAGACTGGGTTCCGACCGGGCGCATCGATTTCGCCACCCGGCTAAACGGCACCCTTGAAGATTTCGACCAGCCGAGTGAGTTCAAGCTGCTCGTCGAAGAACGCCGGATCGTCGAAAGCATTACGGGAAACGAGAATCTGGAAATTCAATGGAGACTGGCGACCTTGAACGAAGCGAAAGCGGTTGTCGCGCAATATCACAAGTACCTCGCGGAAAACGCGCTCATTAGATCTGTCTCCGAAGAAACGGTATCGCTCCCTCCACCGAAGAAGCTGCAGAAGATTCAGGAGACTACCGCCGCCTAGGGTTTGCTCAGTGGTGGACTTTATGAGGAACCCACTGGCGCAACATCGCGCCAACGTAGTTGACTTTTGCCCTGGGCTCGGCGCGCCACCGGTCCGGCTGCCTTTTTAGTGCGGCAATTTCCGCTTTGAGGCCAAGCACCTCGACCTTCAGCACGTCGCGCTGGGCCTTGAGGCGGTTGATGACGTCGCTTTTCCTGCCCAGTTCGGCGAATTGGCTTGCGGTTCTGTTTCTCAGTTGCTCGATGCTTAATTCGAGGCGCCGCGTCGACATCGCAAAATCCGCGCGCAGGAGATCCTTGTCCGCCTGAATTTCCTCGATCGAATACGGGAGTGCGCGCTCCATCCGCCTAATGGTCAGCCGTACCGCACGCTCGTGCACGAGCGGTATGACGGCCAAACCGATAAGGCACCCCGCCAGAAGGCCGATGCCCGTGTACATGAGCACTTCGATCATTTTGATGAGAACATTCAATAGGGCCGCTCAGTTCCGGTGGCCGCGCAGTCGCGGCTAAATAATCAGTCAGGTACCATCAGACAGGAATCCATGACCGCATTTCACGACGTCCTATTTCCGCTCGACATCGCGCTGGACAGCGCCGGCGGACCGCAGCGACGCACCGATGTGGTGACGCTCGGCTCCGGCGCCGAGGAACGCAATGCACGCTGGGCGCACTCACGCCGGCGCTATGACGCCGGTTACGGCGTGAAGACCTTCGAAGCGCTGTCGCAGGTCGTCGCGTTTTTCGAGGAGCGGCGCGGGCGCCTCCACGGCTTTCGCTGGCGCGACCGGCTCGACCATTCCTCTGCCGCATCGGGCGTACCAATAACGCCGACGGATCAAGTCATCGGAACCGGCGATGGCGTAACGGCGACGTTCCAGCTCGGCAAGACCTACGGCGCGCTTTACTCCCCCTACCGGCGTCCGATCGCGAAGCCGGTGCCGGGAAGCGTTCGCATTGCGGTTGCGGAAACAGAAGCGGAGCAGGGGACGCAATTCGCCGTCGACATGGCAACAGGCGTCCTGACGTTTCTGCCGGCCCATATCCCGCCGCCAGGCGCCGCCATCACCGCCGGTTTTCTCTTCGACGTGCCGGTGCGTTTCGACACCGATTATCTGGAAGTCGATCTCTCGGCCTTCGCCGCGGGCGCAATCCCGAAAATCCCGCTGGTGGAGATCAGGCCTTAACGCGAAGCGGGGAAAGCGTTTTAGCCTTCCGTCCACCGTGTTATATTCTCTTCCATCCGAGACCAAATGAACATTGGAGATGCAACGTGCGCAACATTGCAAAGTGGACTGCGCCTGCTGCAATCACAATTTTTTCGGCAAGCGTGCAATTTGCCTGGAGCGATCAAGGCCTGACCGGCGACGTGCGCACGACATTCGTCGAAGCAGCCACGCGCAGCTGCCTCAGGACCCAGCTGGATGCGCCCACCAACAAGGGAGTTCCCGTTTCAGCGCTCTACGACTACTGCAAATGCAATGCGACGGGCATGGCGGACAAGATCTCAAATGATGAGGTCAAGACTCTCGAGGCCACCCGCAGCGAGGACAAATCTCGGACGGCAATGCAGGCCAGGATGGAAGCCAGCGCAAAGCTGTGCCTGGAAACGATCCGCAAAAGCCTGTCGAAGTAAAACCAAAGCGCTTTTGTGCGGTCTTTTCCGAACCGACATTAGTTTCACATTACCTGCCATTATTTTTAGGAGCCGTTCCAGGACGGCGCGTTAAGGATTTCAAATGCGCACAATCCCACCCGCGCTGCAGACAAGACTCGACTCCGGCGTGACCACCCTCTGCCGCTGCTGGTTGATCGTGCGGACCGACGGCGTCACACATGGGTTCACCGACCATGACGAAGATATCGGGCTCGGCGCCGTTACTTGCCGCGCCGGTAGCGGCCTGACCGGCAGCGAGGTGACGCAGAAACTCGGGCTCGCCGTCGATTCGTCAGAGCTCTCCGGTGCGCTCGCCGGCGACTCGCTCAACGAGGCCGATCTCGCCGCCGGCCGGTACGATGCGGCCACGATCGAGATCTGGCTTGTCGATTGGAGCGAACCCGCGCTGCGCGTGTTGCTTGCAAAAGGAACGCTCGGCGAGGTGAGGCGCGAAGGCCAGGCCTTCACGGCGGAAGTGCGGGGACTGAGCGAGCGGCTCGCGCAGGAAAACGGCCGGCTCTATACCGCAACATGCTCTGCCGATCTCGGCGACGGCCGCTGCAGGATCGAGCTCACGAACCCGGCTTTTAGTGGCGCCGGGGCCGTCATTTCGATCGAGGCGACAGCGGCTTTCATCGCAGGCGGACTCGATGGCTTCGAAGATGGCTGGTTCACCGCCGGGAGACTGACCTTCACCGGCGGGGCAAACAGCGGCCTGAGCGTGGAGGTGAAAAGCCATAGCAAAGCGGGGGCCGTCCGCCTTGCGCTGTGGCAGGCGATGGCGGAGCCGATCACGGCAGGAGACACGTTCCTCGTAACGGCCGGCTGCGACAAACGTTTTGAGACTTGCCGTGCTCGCTTCAACAACGCCGTGAATTTTCGGGGATTCCCGCACATCCCCGGCAACGACTTCGTCATCGCGCATCCGCTGCCGGGTGAGCCCGGCCACAACGGCGCAAGCCGCCAAAGCTAAACATGATCATCCACCGCAATGACATCGTCACGGAAACGCGACGCTGGATCGGCACGCCTTACCGTCATCAAGCCTCGCTGCGAGGCGTGGGTTGCGATTGCCTCGGTCTCGTGCGTGGCGTTTGGCGCGCGGTCGTGGGCGACGAGCCGGAACAAGTGCCGCCTTACGCGCCGGACTGGGCGGAGGCGACGCGCGAGGAATCGCTCGCCGGCGCAGCCGCAAGGCATCTCGTCGCAGTCGCGCTTGATGGCTTCGCAGCCGGCGACGTGTTGCTGTTCCGCTGGCGCGTGCATTTGCCAGCCAAGCATGCCGCGATCGTCACTGCGCCCGGCAGGATGGTGCATGCGCACGATGGCGCGGCCGTCGCGGAAGTTGCGATCGCACCGTGGTGGCGCAGGCGTCTTGCATTCGTTTTTCAATTTCCGGGAGTGACCGACTGATGGCTGCGCTCGTTGTTTCAGTGGCCGGCGCGGCCGCAGGCAAGGCGGTGTTTGGGCCCGCCGGCGCCATTGCAGGCCGCCTCATTGGCGCGCTTGCCGGCAATGCGATCGATCGTGCCTTGTTTGGAAGCCGGCAGGAGATCGCGCAGGAAGGCCCGCGCCTCGCTGATCTTGCAGTGATGGCGTCTACCGAAGGTGCGCCGATCCCGCGTGTCTATGGCCGCGCGCGCCTTCCTGGCCAGTTGATATGGGCGACCAATCTCGAGGAGATGGTCAGCACAACGTCGCAGACAGCAGGCGGCGGCGGGAAAGGCATGGGCGGAAGTTCGGCCGTCACCACGAACACAACGACATATTCCTATTATGCCAACCTTGCGGTCGGTCTTTGCGAAGGGCCGATCGGCGCCGTGCTGCGCATCTGGGCCGACGGCAAGCCACTCGATCTCACGGGCCTGTCCATTCGCACTTATACAGGCGACGAGGCGCAGCCGCCCGATCCGCTGATTGTCGCCAAGGACGGCGACGTGCCGGCCTATCGTGGCCTTGCCTACGTCGTGTTCGAGCGCCTGCCGCTTGCGAATTTCGGCAACCGCATTCCGCAACTGTCATTCGAAGTTGTGCGCCCGGTCGGCCGGCTTGAGCGGATGGTTCGCGCTGTGACCTTCATCCCGGGAACGACCGAGTTCGGCTATGCGCCGGGGACTGTGGTGCAGACGCTCGGACCTGGCCAGTCGGCGCCGGAGAACCGTCATATCGCTCATGCGCCATCAGACGCCGTCGCCGCGATCGATGAATTGCAGGCGGTGGCACCGAACATCGAACGCGTGGCGATCGTGGTGGCATGGTTCGGCACCGATCTGCGCTGCGGCCAATGCCGGGTGATGCCGGGCGTCGACAACCGCGCAAAGCAGACCTACGGGGGCACGTGGTCGGTTGCCGGACTCGACCGGGCGGGGGCGCATCTTGTCTCCACTGTCGAGGGCAGGCCGGCCTTCGGCGGTACGCCGTCCGATCAGAGCATCCGGGACCTGATCGCGGAGATCAAAAGCCGCGGGCTCAAGGTCACGCTGTATCCGTTTCTAATGCTGGATATTCCGGTGGGGAATACGTTGCCTGATCCGTCGAGCGGAGCGATGTCGCAACCGGTCTATCCGTGGCGCGGACGCATCACTTGCGACCCTGCGCCCGGGCGGACCGGCTCGCCCGATGGGAGCGCGGCAGCGGCAACCCAGGTTGGCGCTTTCTTCAGTGGCGGCACCGACCAGTGGAACTACCGCAATTTCGTACTGCACTACGCCTCGCTTGCAGCGACCGCCGGTGGCGTCGATGCGTTTCTGATCGGCTCGGAATTGAAATTGCTCACGCGCGTGCGTTCGGCATCCGGCATCTATCCCGCGGTGACTGCGCTCGCAGCGCTTGCTGCCGACGTGAAGTCAATCGTTGGCGCGAACACGCTCGTGACCTATGGCGCAGACTGGACTGAATATGGCGCCCATGTCGTCGACGGTGCGGCAAGCGAGGTTCGCTTTCCGCTCGATGTCCTGTGGGCTTCACCTTCGATTGACGCGATTGGCATCGACTACTACGCGCCGCTGTCGGACTGGCGTGACACGGCGGATCAGCACGACCTTTCGCTGACCAGCAGCCCGTACAGATTTGGCTATCTCGCCGGCAATCTTTCAGGTGGCGAGGCCTATGATTGGTTCTACGCCGACAACGCCGCGCGCGATACGCAGGCCCGGACCCCGATCACCGACGGGCTCGGCAAGCCGTGGATTTTTCGCCAGAAAGATATTTGGCATTTCTGGTCGCAGCCGCATCACGAGCGCGTTGGCGGCAGCGAACTAGCAAGCCCGACGGCCTGGGTGCCGCAATCGAAGCCCATCTGGCTCACCGAGATCGGCTGCCCGGCAGTCGACAAGGGTGCGAACCAGCCCAGTGTTTTTCCCGACCCTAAATCGTCGGAAGCAGGTCTACCGCACTATTCGAGCGGCAAGCGTGACGATCTGATCCAGCGCCGCTATCTCGAGGCTGCGCTCGGCGCCCTCGATCCGGCCTTCGGCGAAACACCGCTTAATCCGCTCTCCGGCGTGTACGGCGGGCGCATGATTCCACCTGACGGAATCCATGTGTGGACATGGGACGCACGCCCATTTCCGGCATTCCCGGCGCTGGCCGAGGTGTGGAGGGACGCAGCGAATTGGGAAACCGGGCACTGGCTCACGGGGCGGCTTGGCTCGACGCCACTCGACGGACTCGTTTCGACGATTCTGGACGACAGCGGCATCAGTGATGTGGATACGAGCGAGCTCGGTGACGGCGCCCACGGATACGTCGTCGACAGGCCAATGACGCCGCGTGCGATGCTGGATCCGTTGGCGCTTGCGTTTGCATTTGACGCATTCGAGCAGGATGGCGTGCTGCGTTTCCGCCAACGCGGCGGCCTGCCGGTAGTCGAACTGGTCGAGGACGATCTTGCATTGCCCGATGATGGTGCGCCCGTGCGGCTGGTGCGCGGACAGGAAAGCGAGCTTCCACGTGAAGTTACGTTGGCTTTCACCGATATCGGTGCGGACTACTTGCGCGCGGCGGCGGCCTCACGCCGTCTCGTCGGCGCATCATCGCGCAGCGCACATGCAGACCTTGCCGTCGTCACAAGTGATGGCGAGGCAGCGCGCCGGGCGGAAATCTGGTTGCAGGACCTCTGGGCCGGACGCGAAACTGCCGGTTTCGCTTTGCCGCGGAGCAAACTCGCGCTCGCCGCAGGCGACGTCGTCGGGTTGACGGTAAACACGCGGCGTCAACTCTTTGAGCTACAGGAAATCAGCGACACCGAAAGCCGCGCGGTGAGGGCAGCTTCAATTGATCCGGAAGTCTTCAATCTCGCTTTGTCCCCACCGCGTTTGCGCGTTTCCAGTCCACCGCCTGCGGCCGGCCCTGTGCATGCATTGGCGCTCGATTTGCCATCGATCAAAGCGGCGCAACCGCCCGTGCTTGCGCGCCTCGCTGTCTTCGCCAATCCGTGGCCCGGGGCGGTTACGGTCTGGTCATCCGTTGATGGGCTAAGCTTCGGCCCCGTCACACAAGCACCGGCGCCGTCGATAACGGGAGAGACGCTCGATGACCTTCCCGCGGGGCCGACGGCGCAATGGCATCGTGCGACCGTTCGCGTGCGCATATTCGGGGGCCAGCTTGCGTCGGTTTCCGATAGCGCGCTCTTCGTTGGCGCAAATGCGGCCGCCGTCCGGCGACCGGACGGAGCCTGGGAAGTCATTCAGTTCGCGAATGCGGAGCTGGTTGCCGATCGCACATACGCGTTGTCCCGATTGCTACGCGGCCAGGCTGGAACCGAATGGGCGATGGCCGCGCCGTTGCCCGCCGGAGCGCCATTCGTGCTGCTCGATCAACATATCGTCGCGGTCGCGAGCGGCATCGACGCGTTGGAGCGCGCCCTGCAACTGCGCATCGTGGCTTCCGGACGCGACCACGCCGACCCGACGGCGCTTGCGCTCTCGCTGACGCCAAAAGCCACCGCGCTGCGGCCGCTGGCGCCAGTGCATCTGAAAGCGGCGCGTGCGGCAGGGGGCGTGACGTTCAGCTGGGTCAGGCGCACGCGCATCGACGGCGACAACTGGGTCGGCGAGGTGCCGCTCGGCGAAGACAGCGAGCAATATGTTGTCGATATTCTCTTGGGCCCGGCCGTTGTGCGCTCGCTCATCGTGGCGGCACCGATGGCGCTTTACGCGAGTGCCGACGAACTGTCCGATTTCGGCGCTCCCCAACCGAATCTGAGCGTCCGCGTTGCGCAACTTTCCGCAACCGTTGGCCGCGGCATTGCGGCCGAGGCCGTTCTCCACGTCTAAGGATTTCTATGACAGATACGCCACGTCTGGCGCTGCCGGCCATCGAAGCCGCGCAGGCGCAAAAACACGTCACTCACAACGAAGCCCTCGTACTGCTCGATGCGCTGACGCACCTTGCGGTGGAGTCCCGCGCGCTGAGTGCGCCGCCGGGCTCACCGAGCGAAGGCTGTTCTTACATTCCCGCGTCCGGTGCAAGCGGCGCCTGGAGCGGCTGGGATGCGCAAATCGCTCTGTTCAGCGGCGGCGCGTGGATGCGGGTCGTTCCCGTTCCAGGGATGAAGGCCTGGGTCAGGGCAGAACGTCTGACCATCACCTATGAAGACGGCCTGTGGCGCGACGGCATCGCCCTGACGGCACATGGCGGGCGTGTGTCGCTGCGCGCCAAGGAAGAAGAACTAAACCTGAGCGGTGCGTTTACCGAGACAATCGACACAGCCTTCATTCCGGACCGGGCGGTCGTGCTGGGCGTTGCATCACGCACCACGCTCGCGATCACAGGTGCAAGGTCCTACGCGGTCGGCATCAACGGCAATAGCACACAGTTCGGAAATCTTCTCGGCATCGCACTCGGTTCGACAAACAACGGCGTCATCGGCCCGACCGCCTTTTACGCCAACACGAAGGTGCGCGTGACAGCCAACGGCGGGAACTTTATCGCCGGCAAGGTCCGCCTCATTGTCTACTTCCTCGAAATGTCGGTGCCGACCACGTGAAAACGACCTATGACTTGTGCCTGCCACTTCTGCTCGCGCATGAGGGTGGCTACTCAAATCACCCAAACGATCCGGGCGGTCCGACAAATTTCGGGATCACGATTTTCGACTACCGGAAATATGTGAAACCCGGAGCGACCGCAGCCGACGTGCGCGCGATGACGGTCGAGGAAGCGAAGCGCATCTATCGGACCCGCTACTGGGACGCGCAGCGTTGCGATGAACTGCCGGCCGGCCTGGACTATGCGGTTTTTGACTATGGCGTCAATTCCGGCATCGGGCGGAGCGCGAAGGTTCTTCGCCGGCTGCTCGGCCTGCCGGACCGCTCGGTCGCGATCAGTGACGACGTTATCGGCGCGACACACGCCATCAACCCGACAACGCTCGTTACCAAGATTTGCGACGAGCGCCTGCGATTCCTCCGGTCACTGCGAACCTGGCCGATCTTTGGGGCAGGTTGGGGCCGTCGCGTGGCCGAGGTGAAGGTGGCGGCGTTGGCTATGGCCGTCAAACAGCATCACTGTGAAGGATATTCAACCAATGTGGTATAAAATAAAATCCTGGTTTGGGAATTCGCTGACGATCTTGTGGGCGCGCATCCAGGTACTCGCCGGGCTCCTTGCGGCCTTCTTTATGGCGCTTGCAACCGACCCGAACGTGACCGGCGCGATCCAGGTCGCGCTGGAGCCAAGATTCATTCCCTTCTACGTCATCGCGATCGGCCTCATCACCGAGATCGCACGACGCCGTACGATCTGTCGTGTGCCTTGATGCTGGCGACCATGCTTGGCTTTATCGGCAATTTGCTCGGCGGTCCATTCGCAAAGGCGGCTCTCGATGCCTATCGTGCAAAGCTCTCGGCAGAAAACGCGAGCGAGAAAATCGCAGCCGATCTCGCTGCACGTGAATTGGCAGTCGAGCAACGTGAGCGTGAGTTGGCGTCGCAATTGGTGCTCGCGGAACAAGGCCGTTGGTATACGGCGCTTCCCCGGCCGCTGTTCGCATTCGCTTTCGTGATCTACGTGTGGAAGGTGGTGGTCTGGGACAAGGTGCTTGCCCTCGGCTCGACGGACCAGCTTTCGGGCGACGTCGCATATTGGGCGACCATTGTGCTCACTGCATATTTTGGCGGCCGTTCGATTGAAAAAGTTGCGCGTATTCTCACGCGCAAGTGACGCCGCTTGGCTTTAGCGACGGCGCCCGCCAATATCGCCCCGCATATTGCGGAGCCATTCCAATGGACGTCCTTGAAGCCGTTGCCTCACGATATTCTTGCCGCGCCTTCCTGCCCACGCCGGTCCCCGAAAAAATAGTTCGCGATATCATCGACCGTGCGGCACGCGCGCCGTCCGGTGGCAATGTCCAGCCTTGGCGCGTGCACGCGCTGAGCGGCGCGAAGCTGAATGACCTTCGAACCATCGTGCAAGCGCGCTTCAATGAACTTCCATACGTTGAAGGCGCTGAATATGACATTTATCCGCGCAACTTGAAGGAGCCTTACGAATCCCGCCGGCGCCGCGCCGGCATAATGCTCTATGAGTCTATCGGTGTCACACGGGACGACCGTGCCGGACGGTATCGCCAATATGGGCGAAACTTTCTTTTCTACGATGCCCCGGTCGGCCTGTTCTTCTCGATTGATCGTACCATGGGTCCACCCCAATGGTCGGACCTGGGCGGCTTTATTCAAACAGTGATGCTGCTTGCCCGGCGTCACGGGTTGCATTGTTGCGCCCAGGAAGCTTGGACGCATTGGCATAGGACACTTCAGAGCTTTCTTCGGCTTTCCAGCGACTACATGCTCTTCTGCGGAATGGCCATGGGTTTTGCCGATGAAGCGGCCCCGATCAATTCCTGGCGATCTCCGCGCGAGCAACTCGATGTTTATGCGTCATTTGAGGGTTTTGCGAGCTAACCGGAACTGGTCCAAAATCGTCACGTTCAGCCAACGTTCACCGGCACGTCGCTAACACCGGGCCTTATGCCGGCTTCCCACCTTACAATATTGATTTTATCCGCCGCCCTGCTGGCCATACCGGCCCGGGCCGCAGACGCGCCTGCCCACGACTCGTGCCTGACAAAGGCGGAGCAACGTGCTGCTGTCAGTGCCAATAAGGCAATTTCCCTTGCCCAAGCCATCAAAGTGCTTCGGCAACACCGCCAATATTCGGAGGTTGTCCGGGCCAGGCTGTGCCGGCACGACCAGAAGCTGGTCTATGTGCTGACTCTGCTCGGCCGTAGTGGCAAAGTAGTCACCGCGACCATTGATGCAGTGAATGGCGAATACCAGCTTGGCCGCTCAGCG
>JBKPRE010000239.1:0-7684 GCA_046734435.1 Pseudomonadota bacterium
GACCGAGCAGGCGCGCGAGTTGTGGACCTACAACAAGATGAATTTCGCGAGGCTGGCCGAGGATATGGGCGCGCTTGGCATCCGCGTCGAGGATGCAAGAGATATCGCATCTGCGCTTGAACGCGCGCTCGCCGCCAAGCGCCCTGCGGTGATCGACGTCGTGACCGACATCGAAGCGCTAGCACCGACGGCGGTCACCTGACGGATTTAAGCCGCGACGCGACCATGCGATAGTCCGGGAGACTTGGCTTTCCGGAGGGCGACGCCATGAAGCGCGCGACATTCTACTTCTGCGGCCTTTTGACCGGCCTGGCTCTGGCCTTCGCAGTTCCCAAGGGCCAGGCGCATGATGCCGATCAGCTCGCCAATAGTGCGCCACAGAAGAACCCGCTGTTCATCAACATGACGAGCGGCGATTCCTGGCGCGGCTGGATGGGCCTGCATTTCGCGCATGCGACGCTGAAGCAAGGGCACCCGGTCGCGATCTTTCTCAACCTCGATGCGGTCAAGCTCGCGGCAAAAAACGGCGAGCAGGAGAAAAAGCCGTCGATGCAGCGCGTGCCGCGCGATGTCCTTGCTGATTTCATCAAGGACGGCGGCACCGTGTTGATGTGCGGCCCGTGCATGACCGAGTTCGGCCTCAAACTTGAGGATCTCGTGCCCGGCGTGCAGATGGGCAGGCCCGGCTACACGCAGGGTTTCATTTTCGCCGAGAACGCACGCACTTTGACGTGGTAGCTAGGCTTCGCCGATCTCGCGCAGGATTTCCGCTGTGTGCTCGCCGAGCAGCGGTGAGGGACGTTCCGATGCGGCCCGCCAGCCGTCGATGACGATCGGCGTGCGCACGCCGGGAATCGTGCCCGCCTTGGCCGCCTTGCTCGGAAGATCGAGTTTCATGCCGCGATGTTTGACCTGTGCGTCGTTGAAGACCTGCTCGAGGTCGTTGATTGGACCCGCCGGCACGCTCTGAGCTTCGAGCTTCGCGAGCAAATCATCGCGCTTCATCTTCGCGGTAAGCGCCGACAGTTGGGCGATCAATTCGCTGCGGTGCTTGAGCCGGCCGACGTTATCCTTGTAGGCCGGGTTCTGCGCGAGCTCGAGGCCGCCGATGACATTGCAGAACTTGACGTACTGGTTGTCATTGCCGGTCGCGACAATGATGTGGCCGTCTGCAACCGGAAATACCTGGTAGGGCACGATGTTGGCGTGGGCGTTGCCGATGCGCTTCGGCACGTTGCCCGAGACGAGATAGTTCATCGCCTGGTTCGACAACACGCCGACGGTCGAGTCGACCAAAGCGGCGTCGATATAACAGCCTTTGCCCGTCTTCTCGCGTTCGGCCAGCACCGCCAGAATGCCGACCACCGAGTAGACGCCGGTGAAGATGTCGGACACCGGGATGCCGATGCGGGTCGGCTCGCCGTCGGCCATGCCGGTCAGATCCATGATGCCGCCCATGCCCTGCGCCATCAGGTCGTAGCCGGCGCGTTTGGCGTAGGGCCCATCCTGGCCGAAGCCGGTGACCGAGCAGTAGATCAGGCGCGGACATTCTGGCGCGAGACTTTTGTAATCGAGCCCGAACCTGGCGAGCCCGCCGACCTTGAAGTTCTCGATCAGCACGTCCGAACGCGCGGCAAGCTTGCGCACGATGCGTCGGCCCTCGTCACTCTCGAAGTCCATTTCGATGGAGCGCTTGCCGCGGTTAGCCGCGTGAAAGTAAGCAGAACCAATGTGCTTGCCGTCCGCCCCTTCGACGAAAGGCGGACCCCAGCCGCGGGTGTCGTCTCCCGAGCCTTTGCGCTCGACCTTGATCACATCGGCCCCAAGGTCGGCCAGCAGCTGTCCGGCCCAAGGCCCGGCCAGAATGCGGGCAAGTTCAAGTACGCGGAGGCCCGCTAGCGGCTTCGGCATGTAAAGAGACTCCCAGGAAGAAGGCGGTGATGTCCGGGTTATAAGGTGATCGATGCAGGCTGACCATAGCCCGAATTCTTTATTGGCTACCTGCGGTTACGGCCAAATTCCGTCTTCGGGCCTATGGCGCTAGGTCGCACCGGCCGCTAATGTGAAATCGGGCGCGACGAGGGGATTTTGGTTATTGTTGGTGACCAATCAAATGCGACGGCATGTCCGGCGCTAAAAAAGACCCCATGGAGGAACACACGATGAAAAGATTTTCGACACTGCTCGCAATTGCGACTGCCGCGATCCTGATTTCGGCGTCGGCGCAGGCGCAAATGACAATGAAGGCGTCGCACCAGTTCCCGGGCGGAAAGGGGGACGTCCGTGACGACATGGTGCAGATGATCGCGAAGGACGTTGCCGCCGCCAATGTCGGCCTCAACATCCAGGTCTATCCGGGTGCGTCGCTCTTCAAGCCGAACGACCAGTGGAATGCCATGGTCAACGGCCAGCTCGACATCACCCTATTCCCGCTCGACTACGCCAGCGGCAAGGTTCCGGCGTTCAGCGCGACGTTGATGCCCGGGCTGATTCGCAGCCAGGAGCGAGCGAAACGCATTAACAACTCGCAGTTCATGAAAGAAGTGCGCGCCGAGATTGAAAAGCATGGCGTGATCGTTCTTTCAGATGCCTGGTTTGCCGGTGGCATGGCAGCCAAGGGCGGCTGCATCGTGAAGCCTGACGATATGAAAGGCCGCAAGTTCCGCGCGGCTGGTCCGACGTTCGCCGGAATGTGGGAAACGGCTGGGGCCAGCATCGTGAGCCCGCCCTCAAACGAAATCTATAACGCGTTCCAGAGCGGCGTCGTGAACGGCACCGATACAAGCCTCGGAACATTGCAATCGATGCGGCTTTACGAAGTGACCGATTGCCTCACCGCTCCGGGCAACAACGCGCTCTGGTTCATGTATGAGCCCGTTCTGATGTCGAAGAAAAGTTTCGACAAGCTCAACAAGCAGCAGCAGGACGCGGTGATGGCCGCCGGCAAGAAGGCGCAGGCCTATTACGAAGGAAAAGCCGAGGCGGTGAACCAGGAATCAATCAAGGCCTTCGAGGATCACAAAGTAAAAGTCGTGACGCTCAGCGATGCCGACTACCAGGCATGGCTGGAGATGGCCAAGAAGAGCTCCTATGCCAAATTCGCCAAGGAAGTGCCGAACGGTCAGAAGCTGATCGATGAAGCGCTTGCGGTGAAATAATGAATACGGCGGCCGGCGGGTGCATACTCGCCGGCCGTTTTCTGGCGCGGATGAGCTGCGCATCGTTCAGACTTTCATGACAAAATAAGAAACCAAGCCCATGGACGCATACATTCGGGCTGTTGCCTTCCTGTCGCGTGTCGCCGGCGTGGTCGCCGCGTTCCTCATTTTCTTCGCGGTGCTCGTGATATGCGACATCGTCGTCGAGCGTTACATTCTCAATCTCACGACGATCTGGCAGATCGACGTTGTCACCTACTGCATCGTCGGCGCCACGTTTGTCGGCAGCGCTTATGTGCTCATGACGCGCGGCCACGTCAACGTCGATATCTTGCCTCTCCATGTCAAACCACGTACGCGATTTTGGCTTGCGCTGGCGACCGGCTTGCTGTCGCTGACGTTCTGCATCGTAATTTTTGTTCTCTGCACGGCCTATTGGTGGGAGGCCTTCTCGAATCGGTGGCTGTCGAACACCGTGTGGCGCGCGAGGCTTTGGATTCCGTATCTCTCGATGCCGGTCGGGCTCGGCCTGCTCATCCTGCAATATGTGGCCGATATCTTGTGCGTTGTGACGGGGCGGGCACCGCCGTTTGGCATTCAGGACAAGCAGGATGCCGAGGATGTGGCGCGCGCGCAGGCGCGAGAGGCGCTCGGTGACGCGCCATGAGTCCGACAACTCAAGGCGCGATCGTCTTCGTCGTTACCCTGCTGATGCTGGTTTCCGGCATCCCGGTGGCGTTCGGTCTGGGCGCCATCGCCATTGCCTTTCTGGTCCTGTTCCAGGGTTTCGACGCGCTGCACGTCGTTGCCGAGACCTTCTGGTCGGGGCTCGACGAATTCACGCTCGTCGCCATCCCGATGTTCGTGATGATGGGCGCGGCCATCGGCTCCTCACCGGCCGGCAAGGATCTTTATGAAGCGCTGGACCGCTGGCTCTACCGCCTGCCGGGCGGTCTGGTGATATCGAACATCGGCGCCTGCGCCATTTTTGCGGCCTTGACCGGGTCGTCTCCGGCCTGCTGCGCGGCGATCGGCAAGATGGGCATTCCGGAAATGCGACGTCGCGGTTACCCCGACGACGTGGCCACCGGTTCGATCTGCGCGGGCGGTACCCTCGGCATTCTCATCCCGCCGTCGGTCACTTTCATTCTTTACGGAATTGCCACTGAGACGTCGATCGGCCGGCTCTTTATCGCCGGCGTCATGCCGGGATTGATGCTGACCGGATTGTTCATGCTCTGGACGGTTTTTCTGCTCTGGAAGCGCGGCTTCCGATCGCACGAACTTTCCTTCCGCTACTCATGGAAGGAAAAATTCCATTCGATTCCGAAGATCGCACCATTCCTGTTCATCATTTTCGGTGTGATGTATTCGCTTTATGGCGGAGTAGCGACGCCGTCGGAGGCAGCTGGCGTTGGCGCGGCGCTCTGCATGTTCCTGGCGATTCTGATCTACCGGCTTTGGAAACCCGAGCAGATCTGGCTGATCCTGCGCGACACGATGCGAGAGTCGGTGATGATCCTGACGATCATCGCGACCGCAGTCCTGTTCGGCTACATGCTCACGTCGCTTTATCTCACCCAGACGCTGGCGCAGGCGATCGCCGACCTGCACGCCAACAAATGGGTGCTGATGTTCCTCATCAATATCTTTCTGCTGGTCTGCGGTTTCTTCATTCCGCCGGCGGCCATCATCTTGATGACCAGCCCGATCCTGCTTCCCATTATCACGGCCGCAGGTTTCGACCCCGTGTGGTTCGGCGTGATCCTGACCATCAACATGGAGATCGGCCTCATCCACCCGCCGGTCGGGTTGAATATTTACATCGTTAACGCCATTGCGCCGGATGTGCCGCTTGCCAAGGTCATGTGGGGCACAATGCCGTATGTCATATGCATGATGCTGGCGATCGTTATCTTGTGCTTCTTTCCTGAAATAGCCACATGGTTGCCCGATCATCTGATGGGCAAAGCCATAGGGCCTAAATGAACACCTCGTTTTTCGGGGAACTGCTGCAGACCATATCCGAGCGCGGTCGCGCGTTGCTCGCCCGTGACAGGCGTGGCGACGCTTCGGCCCGCTCGGAAAGTCTCGTCGAGCTGTGCGAGGACCTGTTATCCGGCCGCGGCGAGGCCTCAGGCGTCGCGCTTGCCCGCGAAATCCTCACGCGTTACGGCACGCTCACCATCGGCCCGCGGATTGCCTTCTTCGAAGCGCTGGCGCAGCGCTTCGGCATCGACAAGGCGCGGATGGATCAGACCATCGATGCTTGGCGCGCGTCGCCGTCGGACGCAACAGCCGCCGAGGTGCATGTCGCCTCCGAGCCGCGCCGGCAGGAGCTTTTCCGCAGACTCAATCTCGCGCCCGGAGGCACCGCCGCGCTGGTTCGAATGCGCGAGCAACTGATGGATTCCCTCGATCATCGCGACGACCTGCGTGCCGTCGACGACGATTTCGTCCACCTGTTCTCGTCCTGGTTCAATCGCGGCTTCCTGGTGCTGCGCCGCATTGATTGGTCGACACCGGCGATCGTGCTCGAGAAGATCATTCGTTACGAAGCGGTGCACGAGATCGGTGATTGGGAAGATCTGCGCCGCCGCATCGATCCGCCGGACCGGCGCTGTTTCGCCTTTTTCCACCCGGCGATGGTCGATGAGCCGCTCATCTTTGTCGAAGTTGCGCTCACCCGCGATATTCCTGCCGCCATTTCGCCGATCCTCGCGAAGGACCGCGAGATTACGGCAATCGATAAGACGCGCACCGCAACGTTTTATTCCATCTCGAACTGCCAGCGTGGGCTGGCCGGCGTCTCCTTCGGCAGTTTCCTGATCAAGCAGGTGGTGGAGGAAGTCAGCCGCGAAGTTCCGGGACTGCAGATTTTCGTGACGCTGTCGCCGGTGACAAGCTTTGCGGACTGGCTCAAGCGCGAGCGCGCCGAAGAAAAATCCGCCGCGCTGACCGATGCCGACAAAGCTGCACTTGTCGCGCTTGATCAGCCCGGCTGGTGGCACAATGCGGAGACGGCGGCGCAGCTGCAGGATCCGTTGATGCGCGCTGCGGCCTGGTATTTCCTGCGTGCGCGCAACGGGCGCGGTATGCTGGTCGACGCCGTCGCACGTTTCCATCTGGGCAACGGCGCGCGGCTTGAGCGCATAAACTGGCTGGCCGACACATCGGATCGGGCCATAGCGCAGGCGCACGGGCTGATGGTGAACTACCTCTACGATCTCGACGACATCGAGAAAAACCACGAGGCCTATGCCGAAGGGCCTACCGTGGTCGCGTCGAACGCCGTTCAGCGCCTGTTACGGCCGCCGCTCGAGCTGGTGCCGATCGCGGGTTAGGATTTTCCGTTTCGAATGTCCGCTTTGCGTCGCTATTGGGTGTAAAGCGGACATGGCCTATTGCAGCGCATATGTCGGCTTTTGACCCAAAGCGGACATGCCGCGTTCGATCCTTAGAGGACAGGATCAATCATCCGTCCTATAGCATAGCCCGTTGTTGTGAGGTGATAGCGGTAGCGGTTTCGCAAATCGATGGTGATCCAATCGTTAGCAACCGCCTGGTTGATCCCGCGTTGAAAATCGCTGTCGCGCACTTCAAAAAAATAATTGCGTCGCAGCGAGCCGGTCGCAGGAACCCGATGACGCATAAAAACGCTGAGGATTTGACGGCTAACGTCCATATCGGAAGGTCGGTCATGCATAGGTCGACAATAGGGTTCGCTCGGCATCGCTCCTATGCCTGCACGGCAACAGTGGACAAGATCGCACAACTGATGGGCAACCTTGCTTTTGTTGCGGGAGCGGGTGCCGCATGTCTGCTTAAAGTGGACACCCCGATTGTACTGCTGCTTTTTAGCGGGATTTCCAAGCCGCAGAATCCTCAGTCGACACGCAACCCGGAATGCGGCGGTCCTGGCGATGAACGACAGCCGGCACGGGACGGCCCAGCCCGGCTTGATATTCGGAATGGAGCTTCGTGAGTTCTTTTTCGCTGATGTCTTTAATGTCTTGTTTCATGTCTTTGGGTCCTTGGCCTTCTAGAATCGGCTCGCGTTGACTGAGAGAAGGGCTTGATGAGTCAGGCGGGTAGTCGGATAGCGGCAAGTGCGCTGCACACGATGGGCTAGAAAAATGATCCGCAAAGGTACCTTATTTGTCTGCTTTCGCGATAACCGCGCGCGAATTCAGCTTGCAAGTTTTACGCTCTTTGCATGCTTAGGCTCGGTGGCACGCACTGCCAGCGGCCATCCAAACGCGAGCACGGCGAAGAATAACGACAACGAAACCGGCAAACTGGCCAAGGGGTAAATTCGATCCAAGGTCAGACCGATTGCGATCACGACGGCTTCGCCAACCACGACAAGCAAAACATAGACGATCAAAATCAACATTGGCTCTGTCCCCGCTGCCGCCCCCAGAACTTGTCCGCGCCTCACAACCCCAAAGCGGCATCCGTGCGCCCCGCTCAGCACAGACTAGATAGGGTATCGGACGCAGTAGCAAGCTTGTTCATGCCAGCAC
>JBKPRE010000240.1:0-27330 GCA_046734435.1 Pseudomonadota bacterium
GATCGTCGCGCCCTCGGCGAACCGCTCCGGCCATGTCTCGCCGACAAGCGCCGCGCACGTGCTCGCCGACCTGCGCGGCCGGATCGATCTCATCGTCGATGCCGGCCCATGCAAGGTCGGCGTCGAGTCGACGATCGTCTCTTGCGCCGGCGAGCCAGCGTTGCTGCGGCCCGGCGGGCTTGCGCGCGATGCCATCGAACGGGTCCTTGGCGGACCGCTGACAATCACGTCGACCGATGAAGAGGCACCACCCGCGCCGGGCATGCTCGCATCGCATTACGCGCCGAAGGCATTGCTGCGCCTCGATGCCGATGGCGCCCAGCCGGGCGAGGCATTGCTCGCTTTCGGCCAGACGCCGGATTTTTCCGGCCCGATACTCAATTTGTCGCCGCGCGGCGACCTGGTCGAGGCCGCTACCAACCTTTTCTCGCATTTGCGTGCGCTGGATGCTTCCGGTGCGAAGCGCATCGCGGTAATGAAGGTGCCGCATGACGGCCTGGGCGAGGCGATCAACGATCGCCTCAAGCGCGCCGCGGCACCGCGACAAGGATAGTCAGTGAATGAATGAGCAGTTACGACGCGCGCCTTCACCCGACCTGTTGCCGCGTTTTGCCGCCATCGTCGGCGACCGATACGCAGTTACAGACCCGGCCGCGCTCGAGCCCTATCTGATCGAAGGCCGCGGCATCTATCATGGCCGCTCGTCGATGCTGTTGCGTCCCGGCTCGGTCGCCGAGGTGCAGGCGATCCTCAAGCTCGCGAACGAAACCAAGACGCCGCTGGTCCCGCAGGGCGGCAACACCGGCCTGGTCGGCGGGCAAATCCCGTTCGATGGCGAACTTATTCTTTCGCTGACGCGCCTCGACAAGATCCGCGAAGTAGACGCCGCATCGAACACGATGACCTGCGAAGCCGGCGTCGTGCTGGCGAAAGCGCAGGATGCCGCGGCAGCCGTCGACCGGCTGTTTCCGCTCTCGCTCGGCGCGGAAGGCAGCTGCACGATCGGCGGCAATCTCTCCACCAATGCCGGCGGCACCGGCGCGGTAGCTTATGGCATCGCGCGCGACCTGGTGATGGGGATCGAGGTGGTCCTGGCCGATGGCCGCATCATGAACCTGCTGTCGAAACTGAAGAAGAACAACACCGGGTACGACTTGCGGCACATCTTTGTCGGTGCAGAGGGCACCCTCGGCGTGATCACCGCCGCGGTGGTCAAGCTGTTCCCGCGCCCGCGTGTGGTGGAAACGGCCTTCATCGGCGTGCCCTCCCCAGCCGCCGCAGTAAAACTGCTCAACCAGGCGCAGGCGCGTGTCGGCGGCACGGTGACGAGCTTCGAGCTGATCGTGGGCGACGTCATCGAGTTCGCCCTCAAGCATGTGCATGGGACACGCGATCCGCTCGCGAGCAAACACCCGTGGTACGTGCTGATGGAAGTCTCGTCGCAGCACGGCGAAGGGCTACGCGAGAACGTCGAGCAACTGCTCGCCGATGCGAGCGCAGAAGGGCTGGTCAAGGATGCAACGATCGCCGCCAGCCTCGACCAGGCAAAGGCCTTCTGGAACCTGCGCCACGTGCTTCCCGAAGCCCAGAAACCGGAAGGCGGCTCCATAAAGGCCGACCTGTCAGTGCCGATCGTATCGGTGCCGCAATTCCTGGAAGAAGCTGCCGCCGCGGCGAAAGCCATCGTTGCGGGCTGCAGGCCGGTGCCCTTCGGGCACCTCGGCGACGGCAATATGCATTTCAACGTCAGCCAGCCGGTCGGTGCCGACAGCGCGCAATTTCTCGCGCGCTGGGGCGAGATCAACGACGCCGTCAACAAGATCGTGCTCAAATACAACGGCTCGATCTCGGCCGAGCACGGCATCGGCAAGCTCAAGCGGGACTCGCTGCCGAAGGTGAAGGATCCGGTTGCGCTGGAGCTGATGCGCAGTCTCAAGCGCATGCTCGATCCGAACGGCATCCTCAATCCGGGCAAGGTGCTCTAGCCGGACCTCGAGATCGGTCCGGCCCCTGCTCCTTAGAACAGCACGCCCTGCCCGTCATTTTTCTTGGTGCGCCCGGCAGTTTGCTTCCGCACAGTGGGCTTTTGCTCGGGCACGGGCTCATCGGATGGCGACCAGCGATCCACCAATTTTGGATTGTCGTTCGCCGTACGGTTGACCGCGGTCGAGACCTCGTAGGCCTCGAGCATCGCGTCCGGCGCCGGCGCGACCAGAGTCATCGCGATCTCGACATCGACATTCGCGCAATCGAGCCAAAGGTTGAAGGCGTCGGGCGGAACAATCACCGGCATGCGGTCATGGATGTCACCGAGCGTGCGGTTGGCACGCGTGGTCACGATCGCCGCCGTCTCGAGCTCTTCGCCGTTCGGCCCCATCCAGGTCTCCCACAGACCGGCAAACGCAATCGGTCCGCCGGATTTTGCGCGCACGAAGTAGGGCTGCTTGCCTCCTTTGCCAGCCTTCCACTCGTAAAAGCCATCGGCCGGGACAAGGCAGCGCCGGCGTTTCACAGCGGCGCTGAAGGCGGGCTTGTCCGTTAACGATTCGCCCCTGGCATTAATCAACAGCGAGAAATTTTTCGGATCCTTGACCCAGGGTGGGAGCAGTCCCCATCGCACCAGCGCAAATTGCCGCTTGCCGTCGACCAGCCTTACGATTGCGATCGGCTGGGTCGGCGCAATGTTGTAGCGCGGCGGGAAATTGGGCTGCTCGGGGTACCCGAACAGAGCCCGGATTGCTTCCGGCGCCGACGTCACGGCATAACGGCCGCACATCAAACGAGCCCTAAATATCGGGTGCTTAAGCGCAATTTAACCCCGCATCATGACACTGCGGCCCGATCCGCTTCGGGAAGGGGCTCGATGAAATATCAGAACTGCGCCGCCGTGGCGCAAGCGCCTGACGAGCCGCTCGATCTTGGTGCGGGCCTGCGGCTCGAGGATGCCAACATCAACCCGGCGACGGGTCTCGCCACCGACTACCTCAACCGCTTCAACGAAGCGGTCATGTTGCTCGACATGCTGGCGACCTGCCCGGAATTCCGCGAAGACTTTCTGTCCTGGGAGCCGATGAGCTATCGCGAGCACTTTCGTGCCTCCCACTCCCGGACTCGCGATCTCGCTATTGCCGCCTACGAGACGGCCGAGCCGAACGTGCGCAGCGGCCTCGACACGCTGGCCGCGACGATGACCGTCGTGCTAGAGGCGACACGAGCGGCGATGACCTCCGACCTAAAGCCGGAAACAATCGCCGCGCTTGCGGGCAATGCCGTCGGATGGTTGAAGCCGATGATCGCGCGTGCCGGCGGGATCATCAATGGCGATGAAGAGGTCACGGACGCAGCGTCGCCGCAGGCGGTCGTCGATCAACTGATGAAGCGATAACACGCGTGGCTGACGAGCGAACTTATCCGCAGCGCCCCGTCCTGGCGGTAAGCGCAGCCATCATCCGCGACGGCAAGGTGCTGATCGTGCGGCGCGCACGCAAGCCGGCGCTCAACCTTTACACTTTGCCAGGCGGTGGTGTTGAACCTGGCGAGCAGCTTGCCGATGCGGTTGTTCGCGAAGTGCGCGAGGAAACCGCGCTCGATATCGAGCCGGTTGCGCTCGCGGGACACCGCGAAGCGATCATGCGTGACAAAGAAGGCCGGGTTGAGCGCCATTTTGTCATCCTGTGTTTTGCCTCGCGGTGGCTCAGGGGCGAGCCGATCCTCAATAGCGAGCTCGATGATGCACGCTGGATCGATCCGGCCGAGCTTTCCGGCTATAAGACGACGGATGGCCTGGCCGAAATTGTCGCGTCTGCTGTGGCGCTGATCGCAGCCGCACGCTGACCCTCCCCGATCTTGCGATTGCCTTCGGGCCGGCGCATATGTTCCGAAGCATACCGGCTAGTTTCCGTGAAAAAGCTGCTCGCCATCGCCCTGATTTCCTTTTGTCTCGCCGTGCCGGCTCGCGCGCAAAGCGACGCGCCGGCGCCGTTTGATGCCGATCTTGCGCGGCTGAGCGAGATCCTCGGTGCCCTGCACTATCTGCGCGCGGTCTGCGGCGCCAATGACGGCGCGAAGTGGCGCAACGAGATGCAGGCACTCATCGATGCCGAGGCGCCAAGCGGCGAGCGCCGGCGGAAGATCGTTGCAAGCTTCAATCGTGGTTATCGCGGATTCCAGCAGACCTATCGGAACTGCACGCCCGCCGCCGATCTCGCCATACGGCGCTACCTCGACGAAGGCGCGAAAATCGCCCGCGATATCACCGCACGGTACGCCAACTAGGCAATTAACCTTCTCTTAATTGTAAGCTATTGCCGCCTGAGCCCCGTGCTAGCGTCTTTTCGGGACGTGTTGGGCGTCCGCCTGGACGCCTAGGGACTTCATTATGCCGGTTACCGAGAATCCTATTCACGCGCGCGAGCCTATTTCCGATCGCGAACAGAAAATGATGGCACTGGGCTACCTCCAGGAGGCCTGGGCGGAAGCTCGCCACGATGGCGTTGACGGCGACTGCCTTGCGCAGGCGTGCCTGTTCGCCGCGCTCGCCGAATTCGTCACCACTTACGGTGAGGAAGCCGCGGCAACGTTCACCGATGGCCTGAGCGCGCGCATCCGGAACGGTGAATTCACGCTCGAGCAGCCCCGGCAATAACGGCTCGACGTTTTTTCAGCTAAAGCGTGACCCGTTTGGGCGTATCACCTTGCGCTCCTAACATTTTTCTGGCGCATGATCTTTCCCGAAAACCGGTTCCCACTTTTCGGGATCATGCGCTCGCAAGCGTTTCCAGAAATCTGACACGTTCACCCTGGGCCGCTGTCGCAAGCACGCCCTGCCACATCACCTTGCGCCCACGCACAAAAGTCCCGACCGGCCAGCCGGTCACGGTCACGCCGTCATAAGGTGTCCATCCCGCGCGCGAAGCCGTCCACTTGTCGGTGATCGTTTCGCGCCGCTTGAGATCGACGATGGTCAGATCGGCGTCATAGCCGGCAGCGATGCGCCCCTTCGTGGCGACCCCGAACAGCCGCGCCGGGCCGGCGCTGGTGAGATCGACGAAGCGCGACAACGACAGCCGACCTGCGTTGACGTGATCGAGCATGATGGGCACCAACGTCTGCACGCCGGTCATTCCCGACGGACTTGCCGGATAGACCTTGGCCTTTTCCTCGCGCGTATGCGGCGCGTGATCCGAGCCGAGGACATCGACAACGCCTTGCGCAATGCCGCTCCAGATTCCGCCGCGGTGCGCCGCATCGCGCACAGGCGGATTCATCTGCGCGCGGGTGCCGAGCCGCTCGTAACAACCCGGCGCTTCCAGCGTGAGATGATGCGGCGTCGTCTCGACCGTGGCCACGTCCTTGTGACTGGCGAGGTATTCCATTTCCTGTGCTGTCGACACATGCAGCACGTGCACGCGCGCGCCGGTTTCGTGCGCGATCGTGATCAGGCGCTGCGTCGCCTTGAGCGCGGCGGTTTCATCGCGCCAGACCGGATGCGAGCGCGGGTCACCTTCAACTCGCAGACTTTTGCGCTCGTTCAGGCGCGGCTCGTCCTCGGCATGAAATGATGCGCGGCGGCGAATGACCTTCAGCACCGCGCGCAGGCCGGCATCGTCGGCAACCAGCAGCGACCCGGTGGATGAGCCCATAAAGACCTTGACCCCGGCGCACCCCGGCAGCCGTTCCAGTTCTGCGAGATGCCGTGTGTTGTCGGCGGTCGCCCCAACGAAAAAGGCAAAGTCGCAATGCATGCGATGATGCCCGCGCTTGACCTTGTCGGCGAGCGCCTCTGCACTCACGGTCAGCGGGTCGGTGTTCGGCATCTCGAACACCGCAGTGACGCCACCCATCACCGCCGAAAGGGAGCCGCTCTCAAGATCTTCCTTGTGGGTGAGGCCGGGCTCGCGGAAATGAACCTGGGTGTCGATCACGCCCGGCAGGAGATGCAGTCCCCGGCAGTCGATCACCTCGCCCGCAGACGCGCGCGCCAAGTCACCGATTGCCTGGAAACGTTTACCGCGAATGCCGAGATCGCGCACGCTTTCGCCGTCATGGTTGACGACCGTGCCGCCCTTGAGGATCAGATCGTAGGTGTCAGCCATGCGCTGCCGGGACTGGACTTGAGGCCTGTCCGACAGCGCTTACGTTCCGCCGCGAGTTCTGGCAAGAGACTATCGAAACGGACCCCCGAGAACCAGCATGCAGGCAGCACTTCTTTCTGATCGTGGCGTGGTCAAGGTCGCCGGCGACGACGCCCGGCGCTTTCTCAACGGGCTGGTCACCGGCGACATGGCCAAGGTTGCGCCAGGCAAACCGTGCTTTGCGGCGCTGCTCACGCCGCAGGGCAAGATCATCGCCGACTTCATCATCGCCGAGGCCCCGGCCGAGGACGGCGGCGGCTTTTTCCTGGATTGCCCGCGGGCACTCGCCCCGGCACTGGTGGAAAAACTCAACTTCTACAAGCTGCGCGCCAAGGTGATCTGCGAGGACCTCTCGGAAGTGCTCGGGGTGATGGCTGCCTGGGGCGGAACGGTCGACAGCGAATATGGCCTGAGCTACCCGGATCCTCGGCTGCCAGCCCTCGGCTCGCGCGTCATGTTGCCACCGCATCTGGCGGAAGCAGCGGCCGCTGATCTCGGTGCCAGTTTCACCGATGCCGACGACTATGAAAGTCATCGAATCGCGCTCGGCGTGCCACGCGGGGGGCTCGACTTCGTCTATGGCGACACGTTCCCGCATGAAGCCGATATGGACCAGCTCAACGGTGTCGACTTCGACAAAGGCTGCTATGTCGGCCAAGAGGTCGTTTCGCGGGTTGAGCACCGCGCCAGCGCCCGTAGCCGCGTCGTGCCGATCGCTTACGACGAGTTCGCGCCGACCTCTGGCCTGCCGATCATGGCCGGCGAAAAGCAGGTCGGCACACTGGGCTCGACCGCGAAAGGCCGGGGCCTTGCGCTTATGCGGCTCGACCGGATAGCGGATGCTTTGGCCGCGAAGAAGACGCTGGAAGCGGGTGGCGTCGCCGTCCGCCCGGTGAAACCATCTTGGGCGAAGTTCGACTGGCCGGGTGAGGCAAAGACCGTCTCATGAGCAAAGTGATTGTCCACGCGGACGGCCTCGTGCGCTGCCCCTGGCCCAAACAAGACCCGCTCTATGTCGCCTATCACGACGATGAATGGGGCGTTCCCGAATATGACGACCGCGCGCTTTTCGAAAAACTTGTGCTCGACGGCTTTCAGGCCGGCCTGTCGTGGATCACCATCCTGCGCAAGCGCGAAAATTTCCGCCGAGCATTTAACGATTTCGAGCCGGAAAAAATCGCGCGCTACCCGAAGCGCAAGATCGAGTCGCTGATGAAGGACACTGGCATCGTACGCAACCGGGCGAAGATCGAAGGCGCGGTGTCGTCTGCGCGGGCATGGCTCAGGATCATGGAAAGCGGCCCGGGCTTCTCGAATTTCCTGTGGGACCACCTCGACGGCAGGCCACAGCAGAACCGGTTTACCTCGACCAAACAGGTGCCGGCGGAAACCGCGCTATCAAAAACGATATCAAAGGGGCTCGTCGCGCACGGTTTCAAGTTCGTCGGCCCCACCATTGTCTACGCGTTCATGCAGGCCGTCGGGATGGTCAATGATCATCTCGTGACCTGTCATCGGCATTCGGCCGTGTCAAAACTCGCCCGGAAACGATGAGCAAGCCGACCACCGTACGAGGCTCGAAGGCGGCGCCACGCGCGTGGCAGCGGATGCTGTCCGGACGACGGCTCGATCTGCTCGACCCCTCCCCGCTCGACATCGAAGTCGATGACATTGCGCATGGCCTCGCCCGCGTCGCGCGCTGGAACGGACAGACGCAAGGCGGCCACATCTTTTCCGTCGCGCAGCATTCGCTGCTCGTCGAAGCGCTGGCGCGCGCCAAAGTTCCACGACTCGATCACAAGGGACGACTTGCGGTCCTGCTTCACGATGCGCCCGAATATGTCATCGGCGACATGATCTCGCCTTTCAAGGCGGTGATCGGCGACAGCTACAAGGCCGTGGAGAAGCGACTGCTCGCCGCCATCCATTTGCGTTTTGGGCTGCCGGCAAAACTGCCGGACCCGCTGCAGGCGCTTATCAAATCCTCCGACAGAAGCGCGGCGTATCTCGAGGCGACGCGGCTGGCAGGCTTCGCGGAAACCGAGGCCCGGAAATTTTTCGGGCCACCGCCGAAATTTTCCGCGGTGCTTGAACGTGATTATCTAAAGCCCTGGCCCGCCGGAACCGCGCAGGCCCGCTACCGGGAGCGCTTCGAAAAGCTGCTGGCCGCTTAACCCTTTTCTCCAAGCCTTTTCTTTGAACCTTTTCTTGGCGCGATCTAGGGCTTACATAAGATCAAGAATCGCAAGAACAGTCCATGATTCACGTCTGCTCACTTTCACGTCTGCACGCAACGCTCGATGAGACCGGTGCGCGACACATCGTCACTTTGCTGCGACTGGTCGGCCGGGTTCAGCGGCCGGATCACATCGCCCCGGAGAACCATCTGGTTCTCTCCGTCGACGATATCACCATGCCGATGGACGGCTATACGCTGCCGGCCAACGCCCATGTGCAACGGCTGATCAATTTCGTCACGACCTGGGACCGCAAGACGCCGATGGTGATGCACTGCTTCGCGGGCATCAGCCGGTCGACAGCCGCGGCCTATGTGGCGGCCTGCGCGCTCAACCCGCAGCGCGACGAAATGCAGATTGCCTGGGATATCAGGCGATCCTCACCCACCGCGCAGCCGAATTCGCGCATCGTCTCCGTTGCCGACCGCCTGCTCAATCGCGACGGCCGCATGATCCGCGCCATCGACGCCATCGGCCTCGGCGATGCAGCAACCGAAGGCCACCCGTTCCGGCTCGATTTGCTCTAACCCACAGGGTCCTGCGGCCGCTATCCGACGTGCTTCCGGCAAAGTAGCATTGCCGCGACTCATCCATCCGGGGGCGGGCGATGTCGGAAGTGGTCGCAGTTCTTTTTCTGATACTTCTGGTCCTGGCGATACCGGTCATCTCCATCGTCGCCCTGGTGATGACATTGAATGCCCGCGACGGCGTGCGGCGACTTGAGCGCCGTATCACTGCGCTGGAAGCGGCGGGCACCCGTCAGCCCGGTATTGCTCCAGCCGCAGGGGCTGCTCCTGCGGCGCCGATCCAGGCTGCCGAGCCGCCGCCGGTCGTCGTCGAGCCGCCGGCCGCTCCCGAAACTCCCGAGCCGGCCGCGCCCGCACCAGCCGCATCCACGCCGGCACCGGCGCGGGCGACGCTGGAGGAACGGTTCGGCACGCAGTGGGTCGTGTGGATCGGCGGCCTCGCGCTCGCGCTCGGCGGCATTTTCCTTGTCCGCTACACCGTCGAGATGGGCCTGCTCGGTCCCGGCGTCCGGATATTTCTCGCCGCAGTTTTCTCGGCGCTCTTGATCACGGCCGGCGAGTGGGCCCGACGAAACGAGCTCGCCGCGGGCATCGTCCCTATCCCAAGCCAGCACATTCCCGGCATTCTTACCGCTGCCGGCACGATCGCGGCCTATGCGACCGTCTATGCGGCCTTCGCTCTTTACGGCTTTCTGTCGCCGGCCGCCGCATTCGTCCTGCTCGGCCTTGTGGCACTGGCGACATTGGCGGCCGCGCTCCTGCATGGGCCTGCGCTCGCGGGACTAGGCGTAGTCGGCGCCTTCGTCACACCGGTCCTCGTCAGCACAGGCTCGGCTGACTACTGGGCACTCTATTTCTATCTCGCGGTTGTCATGGCGGCGGCCTTCGCGTTGGCGCGCACGCGGCTGTGGCGATGGCTTGCGGTCACCGCGACGGCGATGGGCGTGCTCTGGACGTGGGCCGGCGCCGAGCCTGACCACATCGAGGCGTTGACGGCGCATCTGTTTCACGTCGTTGCGGGTTTTGCGCTTGCGGCGACGCTTATCGTGTCCGGGCTGAAATACGGACCGCCCGCCGAGCCGGGGGAAATTGACGGGGTGTCCTCCGGGTCGATTGGCGCATTTCTGTTTGCCGCGGCATTCCTGGTCATCAACAGCAATCACGACAGTCTGGCGCTCGCGATCTTCGCGCTGCTCGCGGCCGCCACGGTTGCGATTGCGTGGCGCACGGAAGCGGCGCTCTGGGCCCTCCCCGCCGCGGGCGTGTTCGCTTGCGGGGTCATGATTCAATGGGCGGCGCCCGAGTTCGTGGAAACGCTCGTGCTTTCGCCCGGCGTGACGCGTGGGGCCATACCCGGCCCGCCCACGGGAACAACTCTGCATCTGGTTTTCGGCGCCGCGCTCGCGGTGATTTTCGGGTTGCCTGCCTTCGGCGCGCAGGGCCGCACTGCAACTGCGCTCAGCGCTCAGCTGTGGAGCCTGACCGGTGTCGTTGTTCCCATCGTCATTCTGATCGCGCTCTACCTGCGAATTGCCAACCTCGACCGCTCGATCCCGTTTGCGGCCCTGGCGCTCGCTTTGGCCGCGCTTTACGGCTACGCGACCGAATATCTGGGCAAGCGGCAGCCGCTGCCAGGGCTGGCGTCGGCAGCGGCCATTTACGCAGCGGGTGCGGTGGCCTCGCTTGCGCTCGCGCTGACATTCGCGCTCGACAAGGGCTGGCTGACCGTCGGTCTTTCATTGATGGTGCCTGGCATCGCCTGGATTTCTGAACGGCGGCCTTTGCCCGCGCTGCGTTATCTGGCGGCCGCCATCATCGTCGTCGTGCTGATACGCGTCGGCTACGAGCCGCGTATCGTCGGCCGCGACGTCGGCACGACGCCGATCTTCAATTGGCTCCTCTACGGATATGGCGTCCCGGCCGCGTCGTTCTGGTATGCAGGCTATCTGCTGCGCCGGCGCGCCGATGACATGCCGACGCGCCTGGCCGAAGCGGCTGCAATTCTGTTCACGGTCCTGCTCGCACTGCTCGAAATCCGCCACTACATGAACAATGGCGACGTCTATCGGCGATCGGCGACCTTGGCGGAAGTCGCCATGCAGGTTTGCGTCGGATTCGCGATGGCAATCGGGCTCGAGCGCCTGCGCATGCGGACCAATAGCGTGGTACACAATGTGGGCGCGCTACTGATCTTCGCTGCGACCATGCTGGCAACGCTGTTCGGTCTGGCCGTGAGCGTCAACCCGATGTTCACAGGTCGGCCGGTTGGAGGATCGTTCTTCAACCTGGTTCTGCTAGGCTATGGCATTCCGGCACTGCTCGCGACAATTCTCGCATTAGTCGCTCGCAACAACAGGCCGCTGGCCTATCGCGCCATTGCTGCAACGGCGGCGGTCGGTTTAGCGCTGATGTATCTGGGGCTTGAGGTGCGAACACTTTTCCACGGCGAATTTCTCACGCGCGGCACAACGACGGACGCCGAGCAGTACACTTATTCCGCGGTCTGGCTCGTGTTTGGCGTCTTGTTGCTGATCGCCGGTTTCTGGCTGCGATCGCAACCGGCTCGCCTTGCGTCTGCTGCGGTTGTTGCGCTGACCATCGGCAAGGTGTTTCTGGTCGACATGTCTGACTTGACCGGTATTTTCCGTGCACTGTCCTTTATCGGCCTCGGCGTGGTCCTGGTCGGCATCGGGTGGATCTACCAGCGCATGCTGTTCCCCGCGCGCAGGGACGCTATAACGTCGGGATAACCGACGCGGGGAGTAGCATGAACAAGAGCGCGAAGACCTATGGCGTCGTCTCGCCGGACGTTTTGAAATCGTACGACGGTCTTTCGTTTCTCAAGGCGATCATCGCCGGCGAATTACCCAATCCACCGATCAGCGAGCTGATGGATTTTCACCTGGCCGAGGTAGAGAATGGACGCGCTGTGTTCGAAGGTGTGCCGGACTTCCGTCACTACAACCCGATCGGGACGGTGCACGGCGGATTCGCGGCAGCTCTTCTCGACTCGGCGCTTGGCTGCGCGATCTTTTCGACGATCGCGAAGGGCGATACCTGGACGACGCTGGAACTGAAATTCAATTTGGTGCGGCCCTTGAGCAAGGATACCGGTCCGGTTCGCGCGGAAGGCCGCGTCGTGCATCGCGGGCGCACGGTCGCGACATCGGAAGGCGACCTCAAGGACCGCGCAGGCAAGCTTTATGCGCACGCCACGACGACGTGCATGATCTTTCCGGCGAAAGGCTGACGCTCAGTTATTGGTGTCGGCGGCAAGCGTCGGACGCAAGCCTAGCGGCTGCGCAGTCTGCGTACGCTGCACGCTGTGCGCGACGGTGGTTCGGCCGTGCCGTGTGAAGTCGCAATAGGCAAAGCCCAGGCCCGATATCGATCCGCGGAAGCTGTTGGCGCTGGTGCGGTCCAGATTGAAGCAGGGTTGCATCGGCAGGCCGCGCAGGGAGGCGCAAACCGACTCGCCTTTGACCTGCAGCGTATTGGCCGGCAAGTGCGCATGCCGCACCTCGCCTGAACCCTGGAATTGGATGGAGCCTGTCACCGACCCGTCGGCATTCACGCGCCCCAACCCGCGCGTGCCCTCGAAACAGGTGTAGTTGAACAATTTTCCGATGACGAAGCGGCGGGCTTCCTCGGCGGACATCTCGCCCGCCATTGCCGGCGCCGCGGCCAACAGGCCGACCATCAATGCAAAACTACGCACCATCCCCGTACTCCAACTGACACAACAGTTTACTGCACCCTAGGCCCGGATTTCAGGCCTAACAAATTATGCACGGCTTTCGTCGACAAATCCTGAACGTGTTTACCCGATTTTGACCACGATCCGGCCCCTTACCGCCCCGGAAATGATCTCGGAAGCGGCCCCGAATACGTCCGAAAGGGCTATTTCCCGGGTCATCGTGGCCAGTTTTTGGCGGTCCAGGTCTGTTTCGAGGCGTTTCCAGGCTTCCTTGCGCCGGTCCAGCGGGCACATCACCGAGTCGATGCCGTAAAGACACACTCCGCGCAGAATGAACGGAGCCACCGATCCAGGCAGATCCATGCCGCCGGCAAGCCCGCATGCGGCTACCGCTCCGCCATAGCGGGTCATCGACAGCAGATTCGCCAAAGTGGTCGAACCAACCGCATCGATCGCGCCCGCCCAGCGCTCTTTCGCCAGCGGCTTCGCCGGGCCGGCCAACTCCTTTCGTTCGACGATCTCGGTGGCGCCCAGCCCTTTCAGATAGTCAGCCTCCTGGGGACGGCCGGTCACCGCATGGACGGCAAACCCACGCTTGGACAGAACCGCAATCGCGACAGACCCGACGCCGCCGGCCGCACCGGTCACTGCGATCGGACCGTTCGAAGGCGTGACACCGTGGCGCTCAAGCGCCATCACCGCCAGCATCGCCGTATAACCAGCGGTGCCGATTGCCATCGCCTCGCGCGTGCTCATCGTCTTCGGCAGCGGCACGAGCCAGTCGCCCTTCACGCGCGATTTCTCGGCGTAGGCGCCGAGATGGGTCTCGCCGCAGCCCCAACCGTTGAGGATGACCTTGTCGCCCGGTTTCCACGCCGCATTGCCGGACGATTCCACTGTGCCCGCAAAGTCGATACCCGCGATCATTGGAAAACGCCGCACCACCGGCGCCTTGCCGGTGATAGCGAGCCCATCCTTGTAGTTGATCGTCGAATATTCGACGCGAACAGTGACGTCGCCCTCCATCAGGTTGGCGTCGTCGAAGTCGGCGAGAGCGGCCTTTGTGCCGCCCTCCGACTTCTCAATCACAATTGCCTTGAATGCCGCCACGTGCGCCTCGCCGGTTCATCCCGGCATTCATGGCGCGGCGCGGGCCCGGGCGCAAGCGCTCAGGCGGGAACCGGCTCGGCGCGAACGACCGGCTTTTCAACGATCGGAAGATTGATGACCGCCGAGATGACCCCGAGCGCAATCGACAGCCACCAGATCACGTCATAGGAGCCGGTGCGCTCGAATAGCACGCCGCCGAGCCATACGCCGAGGAAGCCGCCGACCTGATGGCTGAAAAAGGCAAAACCAAAAAGCGTCGCCATCCATCGCGTGCCGAACATCAGTGCGACAAGCCCGGACGTCGGCGGCACCGTCGAAAGCCAGAGCAGGCCCATCGATGCGCCGAAAACCACCGCCGAGACTGACGTGACGGGAAGAGAAATGAAGACTGCAACGGCCAGCGAGCGTAGCAGGTAGATGACCGAGAGCAGGTAGCGCTTCGGCATCTTGTCGCCGAGCCAGCCGGCGGCGATCGAGCCGAATATGTTGAACAGGCCGATGACGCCGATTGTCCAGGCTCCGGCATCGACCGAAAGCCCGCGGTCTACGAGATATGACGGCAGATGCACGGTGATGAATAGAAGTTGGAAGCCGCATGTGAAGAAGCCGATCACCAGCAGCACGTAGCTGCGATGTCCGAAGGCTTCCGACAGCGCCTGCAACAATGATTGCTTCTGCGCCCCGCCCGTCGTTGCCACAACATCCATCGGCGGCGTGCGCACACCGAAGGCGCATGGGATCATGATAAGAACGAGGATGCCGAGAGCGACCAACGCATGCTGCCAGCCCAGAAAGTCAATGAGACCGACTGCCAGCGGTGAGAACAGGAACTGGCCAACCGATCCGGCTGCCGTGCCGACACCAAAGGCAAAGCCGCGCCACTCTGCAGGCATCAACTTGCTGAACGCCGCCAGCACGAGCGTGAACGACGTTCCCGCGATGCCGAAGCCGGTCAGAACGCCGGCGGACAGATTGAGCATCTCGGGCGTCGTCGAGCGCGCCATCAATATGAGGCCGGCGGAGTACAGCAGCGCCCCAACCGATAACACGCGCAGCGAACCGAAGCGGTCGGCGATGGCACCGGCGAAAGGAGTCGCCGCGCCCCAGATCAGTACTTGAATCGCAAGCGCGAGCGCGAACACGTCGCGGCCCCAGCTGTAGGCCGACGACATCGGTGTGAGAAACAGGCCGAGCGCGGCGCGCGGGCCGAAGCCGATCGCACCGATGAGGCAGCCGCAGGTGATAATGACCAGCGGCGTGCGCCATGCGCTGACCGCGATCGTTTTCCCCGCGCTCGATTGCACCGACATTGAATTGCTCCGGCCGAAATGCGTGCGCGGAACATATAGGCTCATCCGGCGCGGCCAAAACGAAAATTCGTGATCCTCCGCATTTGCTCGGCACATACGCCGTTTGGACGAAGCCCTACTTCCGGGCAGCCTGGCGCAGCGACGCCTGACCCTCTTCCGATTTAAGCCATTCTTTGCTGTGGCTTACGGGGCCTTGCGCTTCTTCCTTGGCGGCCTCTTTCTCGGTTTCCGCAGGATCACCCCAGGTCGGTTCATCCTCGCCATCGCCCCATGCGCGCGGGCGATAGAAGGTATGCACGCCGAGCTTATAAACTTTCTTCATCTCGTTAACCCAGTCCGGGTGGACCCAATAGGCGTGGTAGTGGGTCGATTTCGATACCTCCGGCATCCAGAGCTTGCCGTCGAGCATGTCGCGCGCGATACGCTTCGCGCGCTCCCAGGCGTCTGGTTCCGTGACGATGTCAGGGATGCCATCGCAGGCGAAGGTGAACTGGCACGCCAGGTGCCGACCGGAATTTTGATAGACCACGCCGCAGACATCGTTCGGGTAAAACGGCGAGAAAACGCGGTTCATGACAACTTGCGCCACCGCGATCTGGCCGCGAACGGATTCGCCACGCGCCTCGAAATAGACCGCATTGGCAAGACACCTTTCGGCCTTGGCACGCGCGGTCCCCGAGAGCGCGAGCCGCTCGGCCGGAGTTCGCGGCCGCTGGTCAACGCCGGTCACCTCGCCTTTGCTCGCGACACTTTCGCCGCCCTTGTTTTCGTCGCCTGAGAGCGACGGTGACAGAGCCGACTGCTTGATGTCGGGGTCGCCGCGTGACGCGAGCACGACCGGGGCTTCGCCGGGCGCCCAAGGTACTATTTTTGGCGAAATTCTTGCACCGCCAGTCGTCATCGAGTCGGCGCCAAAAAACAGCTGCGTTGTGTCCTTGCCCGCACCGCTTTGCGGCGCCGTCGGCGTCAGGTTTGCCGGTGGAATATCGGCATATGGAATATCGACGTCCGGCGTAGCAGTCCTCTGGTCGGGAGCCGGGACAAATTCATATTGCGCGTATGGATCGAAGCGCGCGTTTTCATCCTTCTTGAGTGTGGTGTCGACCTCGGCCTGCGGGGCGGACTCGATCGCAAGCGCCGGTGGCAGCGGCGGCATCGGATCGCGCGGGCGAGAGACCGCGGAGTCGCGCTTGGCCTTGCGATTGGGTTTTGGAAACTGAATCGGCGCCATCGGATCGCCGAGCAACTGCCTGCCGATTGAGCCGGTGATATCGGCCGGGTCAAAATTCGCGAGGGCATAAACCGGCGGATGCGGAATGCTGGTGCCGATTGGACGCGGCAGGCTGAACATCGCCGCATGGATCGTGCCAAAAGGCGATGCGATGAGATGCTGCTGCCAGCGTTTGGCGACGCCAGGCTGCCGCGCAAGCAGGGCGCCGAGATCCTGAAAGCCGATCGTGTCGGGATAGACCGTGAGCAGCGCGAACCCAATGGCGATTGATGCAGCACTCGGCCGCCGACGCAAAAGCGAAACTGCTCTCCGTCCGCTCAACGCCACACCGCAACGTCCTGCCACCGCCCGCCGCCGGGTGGCGACAACGCGACATGTTTTTTTATGAACCGATTAACCTTGCGAAGGTGTTAACCGCAGGCGTGCGCGCGACGCCGTCGTAAACGTTTCGTCAACGACCGATCAGATGCGCAGCGATGAAGTTCCCGGCAAGGAAGAGGGCAACGCCCGCGGCACACCCGAGACCAAGCGCGCGTTCCGGGATGAGCTCCGGCACCGGCCGTTGCCGGACGACCCGAACAGCGAGGAGAGCGGCTGCCAGCACAAAGGCATAGACGATGAACGGGTGCGCGAGGATGTTTTCTCCGAATGGCCGCCTCTCGCCCAACAGGCCGAAGCCGAGCCCCGCGATGCAGACCGCGCCATACCAGTAGCTCAAAAGCCTTCCGTCCCGGTTCATCCCGCCAATCTGCGTCCTGCCGTTGCGCCCCCGAAAATCACAACAAATCGTATTGCGAGCGGCCGTCAACGAATGGGAAAGAACAATTAACTATATCGCAATCGCTGCATCCCAATATCGCCAGAGGTAATTTTAGGACCAGCATGTTCGTGTCCATCCTGCCGTCGACTGCCATAGGTCAACAGATAGTCGCCGGCCTGTGCCTTATCGTCTTTGTGCTGGCTTGCCTGACCTATCGGCGCCTGCGCAACCAGAACCGCAGGATCTCGACTGCCCTGAACAACATGTCTCAGGGCCTGAACATGTTCGATGCGCAGGGCCGCATTACGCTGCTCAACACGCGCTATCTTGAGATGTACAAACTTGATCCCAAGGTTGTGAAACCGGGCTGCACGCTCAAGCGGCTTATCGAGTATCGCAAAGAGACCGGATTGTTCTCCGGCGACGTCGACAGCTACGTGCAGAAAATCCTCGAAGGGATGTCGCGGGGCACGAGCCAGTCGCATTACGTACAGGCGAGCGATGGCCGCATCGTGCTTGCCAAGAACGAGCCTTTGGCTGGTGGCGGCTGGGTCTCCACACATGAGGACGTGACGGAGCAGCGCCATGCCGAGCAGGAACGCGCTGCGATCCGCAGCCAGGAACAGCGGCGTGCAACGATCGACTCTGCCATTGCCTCGTTTCGTCCCAATATCGAGAAGCTCCTGTCGAGCGTCAGCAGCAGTGCCACGGCCATGCGCTCGACTGCTCGAGCTTTGTTCGGCTCGTCCGAGCACACTTCGCAGCGGGCGGAAAGCGCGGTGCAGGCCTTCAACGAAGCTTCCGCGAACGTGGAAACTGCCGCAGTCGCGGCCGATGAGCTGTCGCGCTCGATCGGTGAGATCAGCCGGCAGCTGACGCAGACCAGCAGCGTCGTCGGGCTTGCAACCAATGAGGCGCGGGCAACCGACAATGAAATCGCAGGTCTCGCAGACGGCGCGCAGAAGATCGGTGACGTAGTCAAGCTGATCCGCAACATTGCCGGGCAGACGAATTTGCTCGCGCTCAATGCCACTATCGAGGCCGCGCGTGCCGGCGAAGCCGGCAAGGGGTTCGCCGTGGTGGCATCCGAAGTGAAATCCCTGGCGGTACAGACGGCCAAGGCCACCGAGGACATCGCCAATCATATTCTGGCTGTGCAGGAATCTACCTCAGGCGCGGTGGAAGCAATCCGCCAGATCGCCGAGCGCATGCAGGAAATCAATGGTAATACGGCGGCCGTTGCCGCTTCGGTCGAGCAGCAGAATCTGGCAACCGGCGAAATCTCTCGTAGTGTTCAAAGCGCGGCCGAAGGCACAAATCACGTCGTGTCGGTGCTTGGCGAGGTCGCGGGTGCGGCAACACAGACGCGAAGCTCGGCCGAGGTCGTGCGTGATGCCTCCGAAGCGGTGGAGCGCGCGGTCTCCGACCTGCGGGTGGAAGTCGGTGATTTCCTTGGCAAGGTGGCCGTTTAGGCTCGTGCAGGGGCGCTGTCTCTCGGATCAGACCTGAGCTGAATAGCCGCCATCGACGGCAATCGCCACGCCAGTAACGAAGTCCGAGGCAGGCGATGCCAGGAACACGGCAATCCCCGCAAAATCGCCGGGAACTCCCCAACGCTGGGCCGGCGTACGAGCCAACACTTTCTCGTGCAGACCCTGGACCTGCTTCCGGGCCTCTTGTGTCAGCTCAGTATCGATCCACCCGGGCAGGATCGCATTGACCTGGATATTGTCCTTCGCCCAGGCGACCGCCATCGATTTGGCCAGTTGAACGATGCCGGCCTTGCTTGCGGCGTAAGGCGCAGCATAGGACGAGGCGAAAACCGACATCATCGATCCGATATTGATGATCTTGCCGCCGCCGGCGCGAACCATGTGAGGATAGGCGGCCTGCGAGCACAGAAAAGCGCCGGTGAGATTGGTGTTCATCACCAGGTGCCATTCCTGCGCCGTCAGATCTTCAGGCTGCTTGCGGACCGTGGTCCCTGCATTGTTGACAAGGATGTCGAGGCGGCCAAATCGCTCAACGGCGTTCCGGATTGCCTGGCGGCACGACGTTTCGTCCAGCACATCCAGATCGAAAAATTCGGCCGACGCCCCGAGTGATCGAAGCTCCGACAGAGCGGATTGTGCCTTGGCCTTGTTTCGACCCGCGATGACGATTGAAGCCCCGGCGCCGGCCAGACCTTTGGCCATGCCGAGCCCGATGCCGCCATTGCCGCCGGTTATGAAGGCGACTCGATTTTTCAGGTCGAAGATTGCCATTACGGGCCCGCGCTAAGCCTGACTGGCAACGGCTTTGCCGAGTGCGGCCTGGGCCGCGGCAAGGCGTGCGATCGGCACCCGGAACGGCGAGCACGACACATAGTCGAGCTTGGCCTCATGGCAGAAGGTGACCGAGGCAGGGTCGCCGCCATGCTCACCGCAGATGCCGACCTTGAGCTTCGGACGCACCTTGCGGCCGCGCTCGACGCCGATCTTCACGAGCTCGCCGACACCCTGCGGGTCGATCGACACGAAAGGATCAACCGGCAAAATTCCGCGCGCGGTATAGATGCCGAGGAAGCTCGCCGCGTCGTCGCGCGAAATACCAAAGGTCGTTTGAGTGAGATCGTTGGTGCCGAACGAGAAAAATTCCGCAGTTTCGGCGATCTCGCCAGCCATCAGCGAGGCGCGTGGCAACTCGATCATGGTACCAACCTGGTAATTGACCTTGGCGCTCTTTTCCCTTGCGACCTCCTGCGCCATCGCATCGATGCGCGCTTTGACCAGATCGAATTCTGCCCTGGTGGCAATCAGCGGAACCATCACCTCCGGCACGACCGACTTGCCGGTGCGCTTGGCGACATCGACAGCCGCCTCGAAAATCGCGCGTGCCTGCATCTCGGCGATTTCCGGGTAGGCGATGGCGATACGGCAGCCGCGGAAGCCGAGCATCGGATTGAATTCGGAGAGCTCGCTGGCGCGCGCCGCGAGTTTTGCCGGATCGGCGCCCATAGCGGCGGCGACCTCTTTGATCTCCTTCTCCCCATGCGGCAAAAATTCGTGCAGCGGCGGGTCGAGCAGGCGGATGGTCACCGGCCGTCCAGCCATGATCTCGAACAATTCGACGAAGTCGGCGCGCTGCATCGGCAGCAATTTTGCAATCGCCGCACGTCGCGTTTTTTCGTCGTCGGCGAGAATCATCTCGCGCACTGCCTGGATACGGTCCTCCTCGAAGAACATGTGCTCGGTGCGGCAGAGGCCGATGCCCTCGGCGCCAAAGCGCACCGCGGCTTTCGCATCCGTCGGCGTGTCGGCATTGGCACGCACGCCCAGCTTGCGCACCTTGTCGGCCCAGCCGATCAGCGTGGCAAATTCCCCGGACAGCTGCGGCTCGATCATCTCGACCTTGCCCGCCAGCACCTGCCCAGTGGAGCCGTCGACCGTGATGTAGTCACCCTTCTTGAAGGTCTGACCGCCGGCAGTCATCGTGCCCGCTGCATAGTCGACGCGCAGCGAACCGGCGCCGGAAACGCAGGGCTTACCCATGCCGCGCGCGACAACAGCGGCGTGGGAAGTCATACCACCACGGGTGGTCAGGATTCCTTCCGCTGCGTGCATGCCGTGGATGTCCTCCGGCGAGGTTTCCACCCGCACCAAGATAACTTTTCGCGTGTCGGCTTTGAGCTGCGCGGCCTCATCGGGGGAGAAAACGATTTCGCCACTTGCTGCACCGGGCGACGCCGGCAGGCCGGTGGCGATAACGCGTCGATGTGCGCGCGGGTCGATGGTCGGGTGCAGCAACTGGTCGAGCGTGAGCGGATCAATGCGCAAGACCGCATCGCTTTTGGAGATCAGCCCTTCATCGGCAAGCTCGACCGCGATGCGCAGTGCGGCCTTCGCAGTACGTTTTCCCGAACGCGTTTGCAGCATCCAAAGCTTACCCTGCTCGACGGTGAACTCGAGGTCCTGCATATCGCGGTAGTGGCGCTCGAGAACGTTGTAGATGCGCTTGAGCTCGGCGTAGGCCTTGGGCAACGTGTATTCCATCGACGGCTTGTCGGAGCCCGCTTCCTTGCGTGCCTCCTCGCTGATTTCCTGTGGCGTACGAATGCCGGCGACGACGTCCTCGCCCTGTGCGTTGATAAGAAATTCGCCGTAGAGTTTCTTTTCGCCCGTGGACGGATTGCGCGTGAAGGCGACGCCGGTCGCCGAGGTGTCGCCCATATTGCCGAAAACCATGGCCTGCACGTTGACGGCTGTGCCCCAGCTTTCGGGAATATTGTGAAGCTTGCGATAGGTGATGGCACGCTGGTTCATCCACGAGCCGAACACGGCACCGATTGCGCCCCAGAGCTGCTCATGCGGGTCCTGCGGAAAGTCGTGGCCCAGCTCGTCCTTGACGCGTTTCTTGTAACGCACGACTAGCTCGGCCCAATCGTCGGCGGAGAGATCGGTGTCGAGACTGTAGCCGTGGCGCTCCTTGTGGTGATCGAGCAGCTCCTCGAAATGCTCGTGACCGACGCCAAGCACAACGTCCGAATACATTGTGATGAAGCGGCGATAGCTGTCATAGGCGAAGCGCCGGTCGCCTGATTTTTTTGCCAGCGCCTCGACGGTCTCGTCATTGAGGCCGAGATTGAGCACGGTATCCATCATGCCCGGCATCGAAGCGCGTGCCCCCGACCGCACCGAGACCAGCAGCGGGTTGGACTTGTCCCCGAAGGTCTTGCCGGTGATGCGGCCGACCTGGGCCAGCGCCTTCTCAACCTGGCCTCGCAGGTCTTTCGGATATTCCTTGTCGTGCGCGTAATAGTAAGTGCAGACGTCGGTCGTGATTGTGAACCCCGGCGGGACCGGAAGGCCGAGATTTGCCATTTCGGCGAGCCCTGCCCCCTTGCCACCCAGCAGATTGCGCATGGAGGCTTTGCCTTCGGCGCGGCCGTTGCCGAAGCTATAGACCCACTTACCTTTGGCCTGCCCGCTGGCCGGCTTTGCTTTGCTCAGGGCGGACTTCCGTCCCGTCTTTTTCTTTGATTTTGCGCTGGCGGACGGACGTTTTCGTTTGGCCATGGGTCAATAACTATCGGTAGGGACGACGGCCCTTAAGAACACTTCCGAACAGGCGGGCGCAAGTCGGAATTTGGGCTAGCGGAAAAGTCCGAGGCCAAGCAGCCCGGCGGCGATGAGATAGACGGCAACGATGATATTGAGCAGGCGCGGAATGATGAGAATGAGAATACCGGCGATGAGCGCGATAATTGGCTGCAAATGTGCAATACCGATGACCATGGTGAGCTCCTCAATTGACTGGCAATCGAAAGAAACGGCGAGATGGTGGCAGTAGTTCCGTGAGGTATCGTACGCAGACTGGCGCTAGCCTTCGATCTTCGAAAAATCCGCGACCGCGCGGGTGGCTTCGCGGATTTCGTTGAGCAGCTTGAGGCGGTTCTCGCGCAAGGCCTTGTCGTCGACGTTGACAGTCACCTTGTCGAAGAAGGCATCGACACGCGGACGAAGCTTGGCCATGGCTCGCATGGCCGCTGCAAAATCTTCCTTGCCGATGGCGGCCGCGGCTTCCTTCCTGGCGACATCGACGGCTTCAGCGAGTGCCTTCTCTTCGGGCAGCTGGTAGCGCTTGGCATCGGGCGCACCGGTGTAGTCGCGCTTGTCCTTCTTTTCCTCTATGCGGATAATGTTGGTGGCGCGCTTGTAGCCGGCAAGCAAGTTTTTGCCATCGTCGGTATCGAGGAATTTTCCGAGTGCGTCGACCCGACGCACGATCATCAGCAGGTCGTCCTGACTTTCCAGCGCGAATACCGCGTCGACGAGATCATGCCGCGCGCCTTGCTCGCGCAATTGCACCTTGAGGCGGTCTGCGAAGAACGAGAGAAGGTCAGCGGATACACCGGAGATTTTTGTCAGACCGAGCCGCAACGAATTGTCGAGCACAACGCGAATGACGCCCAATGCCGCGCGACGAAGCGCATAGGGGTCTTTGCTGCCGGTTGGCTTCTCGTCGATCTTCCAGAAGCCCGTAAGTGTGTCGATCTTGTCAGCGAGCGCGACGGCGATTGACACCGGATCGGACGGCACAAGATCGTCCGGCCCTTTCGGTTTGTAGTGGTCCTCGCAGGCGTGCGCGACCGCCTCATCTTCATCTTGCGCTTCCGCGTAATAACGGCCCATCAGGCCCTGCAATTCCGGGAATTCACCAACGACGTCGGTCAGTAGGTCAGCCTTGCAAAGTTGCGCGGCGCGCTCGGTCTTCGCGACGTCGGCGCTAACCAATGGCGCCAGCTTGCCGGCAAGCGCCACAATGCGCGTGATGCGCTCAGCCTGCGTGCCCAGTTTTTCATGGAAGACGATCTGCTCGAATTTCGGCAGACGGTCCTCGAGGCGCCTCTTGAGGTCGGTCTCGTAGAAAAACTTCGCGTCGGAGAGCCGCGCGCGGATGACCCGCTCGTTGCCGGCGACGATCGACTTGCCGCCATCGCTGGCCTCCTCGTTTGCGACCAGAATGAACTTGTTGACGAGCTTTGCCGTCTGCGGATCGCGCAGTACAAAGCATTTCTGATTGTTGCGAATGGTGGCGCGGATCACCTCGTCGGGGATCGCCAGAAAGGCCTTGTCAAAGCTTCCCATCAGCGTCACCGGCCATTCGACGAGACCCGCGACTTCCGCCACCAGGCCTTCGTCATCCACGAGCTCGAGGCCTTGCGCGAAGGCAAGATTTTTCGCGTCGGTCAGGATGATGTCGGCACGGCGCGCCGGATCGAGCACGACCTTGGCTTTTTCAAGCCTGGCCATATAGTCATCGAAGTGGCGCACCTTGAACGGCGCCGGCGCCATGAAACGATGGCCGCACGTCTCGTCACCACCTTTGATGCCATCGATATCAAGCGGAACGATCTCGGGCTCTTCGGTTTCTGGTCCAAACATCGCAACGATTGAGTGCAAAGGACGGACCCATGAAAGCGATCCCGGTTTTGCCGATTGCGCACCCCAGCGCATTGACTTCGGCCAGGGAAAGGTCGCGATCGTCGCGTGCAATACGTCTTTGATGACGTCAACCGCATTCCTGCCGGGCCTGTCGAGAACCGCGATGTAAAAATCACCCTTCTTGTCTGGCTGTACTTTTGCCTGGTTGATCGAGGTAAGGCCTGCAGCTTTTAGAAAGCCTGCAACAGCGTTTTCCGGGGCGCCGACCCTTGGTCCCTTCTTCTCTTCCTTTACATCAGGCTGTTTTGTCGGGAGACCGTGAATAGTGAGGGCGAGCCGCCTTGGCGTGACGAACGCCCTGGCCCCTTCGTACGTCAGCCCTTCAGCGACCAGCCGGTCGGTTACCAGTTTGCGCAGATCCTCGGCCGCGCGCGCCTGCATGCGTGCCGGGATCTCTTCGGACAAGAATTCGAGCAACAGGTCGGGCATATCGGACAGGCTTGGATGACGTGTTCGCGCGGGCTTGCCTAGCAAGAGGGCCCGCGACTGTCACGCACGAGCGCGGATTTTACCAGCCTCCTCCACCACCGCCGCCTCCGCCGCCGCCAGACCCGCCGCCGCCTCCGCCAAAACCGGAGGACCCCGAGGAAACCGGCACCGAACTCGCAAGCGCGCTGCTCACGCCTGAAATCGACGACGACACGGCGCTGCTGAAGTTGCTGCTCGACCAGCTGCCCGAGCTCCAGCTTGAGCGATAGTGGCTCATCGGGTCCGGGTCGTCAGGATGCGCGCGGCGTAGCGCTGCCGCAAAGGCATCGGACCAAGGTTTCTCCACGTCGAGCGCGACGGCATAGGGCAGCAAAGCTTCAAAGCGCTCGGCGGTGATTTCAGGGGCGCTCAGGTTGAGGCGATCGGATTCCGCAGTCTGGAGATAGAGCCGAAGGCCGGCGAGTTGATCCATGATCGGGCGGCCGAGCGCGGTCGGGGCGCGCAGCAGATAGAAGAACAGGCCGTTCACCATCGTGAATCCGCCAACCAAAACAAAGGAAAACGGATAGTTCTCCACGAAGGCCCACACTGCGGGAAGCGCATCGGTGAGGGCCGTGGGCGACCAGTCCTTCAACAGCGAACTTGTAGCGGAAATAAAAATGACAAAAAAGATCACCGACATCGCGCCCCGGATCAGCGCATCAAAACTTACGCCCGCAAGAAATGTTTGCAGGACCTGCACCGCAAACATTCCGGCCATGAATCCGAAAAAGGCGAAGCCGCCGAGGATCGCGAGATCCTTGTCCTGCAGCCCCCCAAAAGCGAGCAACTGCCAATGACGGCAACCGTCATCACGAGGCCGGCGATCACATAGCCATAGTTGTGATGGAAATATCGGTTGCGATTTTCGCGCTCAATGTTCTTCGTGAAGCTCTCACCGACCTTGGCAATGGATGCGCCATGGGCATCGCTGATAATCGCCAGGCCGCCTTGGCCATTCACCCAATCAAAGATCACTCGTTCGCCGACCGGTATGTTGCCGGAGGCCTGCTTGCCGGTCGCTTTCAGCGTCAGCATGCCGCCGGAATCGTCGAAGCGCAAAAGGCCGCGCACCGCGAGCGACAATGCGGCCGCCGTGAAAGCGCGCCACTTATCGCGGCCGAACCCCCAATCCCGGATATAGTTGGCAAGTGCAGGTGAAATATTTGGCGGCGGACGGAACAGTGGGATGACAGCGCCGCCCTTCGGATCGCGTCCGACTGCTTCCCACGTGGCAAAGTAATAGCCCAGCACGACAAAAAGACCGATGCCGGCGAAAATCCAGGCGCGGTTGTCGTAAAGGCGATACCAAAGCAGTTGCGATGCACTCGGGGGATTGACCGCGTCCGAAGGAAGTTCGGCAACGACGGTGAGACCCTCGCCGGGCGCCAGCCGCCGCGTGGTTCGCACCATCAAGGCTCCCGACATGTCGGTGGTGGCGCGCCAGTCGGTTCCTCGTGCACCGAGCCGGCCGGTGAAAGCCGTCCAGCGCACGGGACGCGCGCCTTCGGCGAGCTCGAGGTTGTAGTTCACCTGCAAGATCGGAAAATTCCAGAAGTTCCCGGTGACGTTCCAGTTGAGTTCGGGTCTGCCGTCGAACCAGCGGATGTGCCGTCCCGTCCGGTAGCGAAAGACATACGTGTGCTCGCCGCGCGCGACGTCCATGTCCTTGCTGCCGGCGTAGATGCGAATAACGCCGTGCTGGCGGGTCGTCGAATATCTTTCCGGCCTGCCGTCTCGCTCGACGGCAAGCAACTTGAAGTCCACTTCCCGCACGGTCCCACCGGCGTCTTTGAAGGTCAGCGGAAAATCACGGTAGATGCCATGCCTGATCTCGCGGCCTTCCGCCTGAACTCGAATGGCTTCAGTGACGATCAGCTCGCCATCTTTGGCAGCGCGGACGGTTGAATCGAACGAGTGAATGACCTCCGCCGCAAAGGCGGCCGGGGCGTACAAAAACAAGGAAAAAACAAGCGGCAGCCGGACCCGAAGGAGTTTCGACGCGGCAGCCCGGAGGTGACCCATCAGCGAGACCGTCCAGGCAACGCGACCTGCGGCACATCGCGCTCGGTTGCATCTGACAACTCGAAATAGTCGCGCGGCCCGAAACCAAAGACCCCCGCGACCAGGTTGCCGGGAAACGATTGCACCAGAACATTCTGATTTCGCACCGTCCCGTTGTAGTAACGGCGCGCCATCTGCAGCTCGTCTTCGAGATTGCTCAGCTCGCGCTGCAATTCCAGAAAATTCGTGCTGGCCTTGAGGGCGGGATAATTCTCGGCCAGGGCGACAAGCTTGCCGATCGCGCCTGTCAGGGCTCTCTCCGCCTGCGCGCGGCCGGCCACATCGTCGGACGGAACCTCGCGGGCAGCGTTGCGCAGCCGCGTCACCTCTTCGAGCACCGACCGCTCATGCGTGACATAGCCTTTGACCGACTCGACCAGGTTTGGAACGAGCTCGGAGCGCCGCTTGAGCTGAACGTCGATGCCGCTCCAGGCCTCGTTCGCCATCTGGCGCGTGCGCACCAGGCTGTTGAACATGACGATCGCGTACAGCACGACTGCCGCCGCGATGAAAACAATTGCCCAAAACAGCATGATCGCTCGGCGCCCCCGTGCCGGATCGCACAATTATAGCTGTCCATTGCAGGCGCCGGCGTGTCCTTGCCGCGATGTGCACCGAAAATCTTACGATGCCCCGCCGCCCTCGGTCGCCAGCCATGCCTCGCCGCACGCCTTGGCAAGCTCACGCACACGCAAGATGTAGCTCTGTCGCTCGGTGACCGAGATGACGCCGCGCGCATCGAGAAGATTGAAGACGTGGCTCGCCTTGATGCACTGGTCATAGGCCGGCAGCGCCATCAGATGGCGCTC
>JBKPRE010000241.1:0-19741 GCA_046734435.1 Pseudomonadota bacterium
CGCGGTCGAGCAGGCCAAATCGGGCCACCCCGGCATGCCGATGGGCACGGCCGACGTCGCAACGATTCTTTTCACGCGCTTCCTGAAATTCAGCCCCGGCGACCCGGCCTGGCCGGACCGCGACCGCTTCGTGCTCTCGGCGGGGCATGGATCGATGCTGATCTACGCCCTGCTTTATCTGACCGGCTACGAGGAGATGACGATCGACCAGATCAAGCGTTTTCGTCAGCTGGGCTCGAACACCGCCGGTCACCCGGAATACGGGCACACACCCGGCGTCGAGACGACGACGGGACCGCTCGGACAAGGTCTTGCCAATGCGGTCGGCATGGCGATCGCCGAAAGGCATCTCGCGGCAGTGTTCGGCGACGGCATCGTCAATCACAAGACTTACGTGATCGCGTCCGACGGCGACCTGATGGAAGGCATCAGCCAGGAAGCGATTGCTCTCGCGGGACATCTCAAGTTGAACAAGCTGATCGTGCTGTTCGACGACAACGGCATCTCGATCGATGGCGCATTGTCGCTTGCCGACAGCGTCGATCAGATCAAGCGCTTCGAAGCCGCCGGCTGGAAGGCATCGCGGATCGACGGCCACGATCCCGCGGCGATCGCTTCCGCGCTCGAGCAGGCGCAAAATTCCGACAGGCCCGTTCTGATTGCGTGCAAGACCAAGATCGGCTTCAGCGCGCCCACCAAGCAGGGCTCGGAGAAGTCGCACGGGTCGCCGCTCGGCGCGGAGGAAATCGCGGGGGCGCGCAAGACGCTCGGCTGGACATCCGCCCCGTTCGAAGTGCCGGCTGATATTCTCAAGGCGTGGCGCACGGCAGGCGCGCGTTCCCGGGGCGTGCATGCGGACTGGAAGAAGCGGCTGGCAGGACTCGATGGCGGCAAGCGCGCCGAATTCGAGCGCCGGATGCGCGGCACGATTCCGCAACAGGTGCTCGATGCGGCTGTCCGCGCGGTGAAGGAAAAGCTCGCGGCCCAACCCAAGGACATGGCGACGCGAACTGCGTGCGAATTTGCGCTCGAAAGCCTGATCCCAGCGTTACCCGAGATGATCGGCGGCTCAGCCGATCTCACCGGATCCAATAACACGCGCACCAAGAGCATGAGGGCGATCACGGCCACCGACTTCTCCGGCCGTTTCATCCATTATGGCGTCCGTGAGCATGGTATGGCCGCGGCGATGAACGGCATGGCTTTGCACGGCGGCATCGTGCCTTACTCCGGCACGTTCCTCGTGTTTTCAGACTACTGCCGGCCGGCGATCCGGCTTGCGGCGTTGATGGGCAAGCGCGTCATCCACGTGATGACACACGACTCCATCGGGCTTGGCGAAGACGGGCCGACGCATCAGCCGGTTGAGCATCTTGCAGCGCTGCGTGCCATTCCGAATCTGCTGGTGTTCCGCCCTTGCGACGCCGTGGAAACCGTCGAGTGCTGGCAACTCGCGCTCGCGACCGAAAACCGTCCGAGCATCCTTGCGCTTACGCGACAAAACCTGCCGCAGCTGCGCAACCGGGTCGATGCCGAAAATATTTGCGCGCGCGGTGCCTATGAAATCGCAGGCCCGGACGGCAAGGCCGATGTTTCAATCTTCGCGACCGGCTCCGAAGTCGCTATTGCCGTCGACGGCGCAAAGGTTTTGGCCGAGCGCGGCATCGCCGCGCGGGTGGTCTCGGTCCCCTGCTTCGAGCTGTTCCTGGACCAAAGCGAAGACTACCGGCGCGCCATCGTTGGCAGCGCGCGCATCAATATCGGCGTCGAGGCTGCCGTGCGGCAGGGTTGGGACGCGATTATCGGTTCCGATGGCCTCTTTATCGGGATGAACTCTTTTGGGGCCAGTGCGCCTTACAAGGAACTGTACAAAAAGTTTGGAATTACCGCAGAAGCGGTCGCCGGGGCGGCACTTTCGAAACTTGGGAAGAGGTGAGCAGGCACAATAAATCGCGACAAGACCGAATTAAGCCGGGAGTAATTCATGACAGTCCGTGTTGGCATTAACGGGTTTGGCCGCATCGGCCGCAATATCCTTCGCGCGATTGCCGAAGCTGGCCGCAAGGATGTTGAAGTCGTTGCCATCAACGACCTCGGTCCGGTTGAAACGAACGCACACCTGCTGCGCTATGACAGCGTGCACGGCCGCTTCCCCGGTCAAGTGACCGTCAAAGGCGACACAATCAGCGTCGGAAACGGCGCCATCAAGGTGACGGCCGAGCGCGATCCAACGAAGCTACCCTGGAAGGACCTCGGCATCGACATCGCGATGGAATGCACCGGCATTTTCACCGCAAAAGAAAAGGCCTCGGCGCATCTCACTGCGGGCGCCAAGCGCGTTCTTGTCTCGGCGCCGGCCGACGGCGCCGACTTCACCGTTGTCTTCGGCGTCAATCACGACAAGCTGACCAAGGATCACAAGGTTGTCTCGAACGGTTCATGCACGACCAATTGCCTGGCGCCCGTCGCCAAGGTGCTCAACGACGCGGTCGGAATTGAGAGTGGTTTCATGACCACGATCCACGCCTACACGGGCGATCAGCCGACGCTCGATACGTTGCACAAGGATCTTTACCGCGCGCGTGCGGCTGCGATGTCGATGATTCCGACGTCGACCGGCGCCGCCAAGGCGATCGGCCTCGTTCTGCCCGAGCTCAAGGGCAAGCTCGACGGCGTCTCCATCCGGGTGCCAACGCCGAATGTGTCGGTTATCGACCTCAAGATCGTTGCCAAGAAGCAGACCACCAAGGAAGAGATCAACGATGCCGTGAAGCGCGCGGCGGAACAGCAGCTGAAGGGCATTCTCAACTATACGAACGACCCCAACGTTTCGATCGATTTCAACCACGACCCTCACTCGTCCACGTTTCACATGGACCAGACCAAGGTCATCAACGGCACGCTGGTGCGCGTGATGTCCTGGTACGATAACGAGTGGGGCTTCTCCAACCGCATGGCGGACACGGCCGTCGCGATGGGCAAATTGCTCTGACGGTCGCTCCGGGGCGGCCTATGACCGGATTTCGAACGCTCGACCGCGTCGATGTGAAAGGCAGACGGATTCTGCTTCGCGTCGACCTGAACGTGCCGGTCGAGAACGGGGTGGTGACGGACGCGACACGCATCGAACGGGCCGCACCGGCGATCACCGAGCTCGCCGACAAGGGCGGCAAGGTCATTCTGCTTTCGCATTTCGGACGTCCGAAGGGCCGTGACCCCAAGCATTCTCTGAAACCTGTCGCAGCCGAGGTCGCACGGATCATCAAACGGCCGGTCAGGTTTGCCGAGGACTGCATTGGCGAGCCCGCCGAGCGTGTTGTTGCCGCGATGAAGCCCGGCGACATCGTGTGTCTTGAAAACACCCGCTTTCATCCGGGTGAGGAGAAGAACGACGCCGCCTTTGTTGCCGAGCTTGCGAAGCTCGGCGACATCTGGGTGAACGACGCATTTTCCGCCGCCCATCGCGCGCACGCCTCGACCGAGGGCCTCGGTCACAAGCTTCCGGCCTATGCCGGTCGCACGATGCAGGCTGAACTCGAAGCGCTGTCGCGGGCCCTGGACCATCCGCAGCGACCGCTTGCGGCGATCGTCGGCGGCGCAAAGATTTCGACCAAGCTCGACTTGCTGGGCAATCTTCTCGACAAGGTGAATATCCTGATCATCGGTGGCGCCATGGCCAATACATTCCTGCTCGCGCAGGGAAAAGACGTCGGCAAATCTCTCGTGGAAGCCGATCTTGCCGGCACGGCGCGCGATATCCTGGCAAAGGCCAAGGCTGCGAAGCGGGAGATTGTCCTGCCCGTCGATGCCGTTGTCGCGCAAAAATTCGAGGCGCGCGCGCCGTCCCGGGTCGTTGACGTCGACAAAGTCGGCGGCGCTGACATGATTCTCGACATCGGCCCGCGCAGCGTCGAGCAGGTGGTGTCTGTCCTGGCGCGCTCGAAGACGCTGGTATGGAACGGCCCGTTCGGCGCCTTCGAAATGGAACCGTTCGACAACGGTACCGTCGAGGTTGCGGAGGCCGGAGCGGAACTGAGTGAAGCCGGCGAGCTTGTCTCAGTAGCGGGCGGCGGAGATACGGTCGCGGCACTCAATGTCGCAGGCGTGGCCGACCGCCTCACCTATGTTTCAACTGCGGGCGGAGCTTTCCTGGAATGGCTGGAAGGCAAGGCCTTGCCCGGAGTCGAGGTATTGCGGGTAAAATGAAGCCGAACGGCGCCGTCCGGGGGGTTTGAAGGGATGCGATGGAGAAAGCCATGAAGCTCGATGAACTGAACAAAATCGCCCAGGCAATGGTGGCGCCCGGCAAGGGTATCCTGGCCGCGGACGAATCCTCCGGCACGATCAAGAAGCGCTTCGATGCCATCGGGGTCGAATCGACCGAAGACACGCGGCGCGACTATCGCGAGATGCTTTTCCGCTCGGCCGAAGGCATGAAGCACATTTCCGGCGTTATCCTCTATGACGAGACGATCTGGCAAAAGGCGAAGGACGGAACGTCGCTGGTCGAGCTGATCAGGAAAGCGGGCGCGATCCCAGGTATCAAAGTCGACGAAGGGACAAAGCCGCTGCCATTCTGCCCAGGAGAGGTCGTCACCGCCGGATTGGACAAGTTGCCGGACCGCCTGCCGAAATATTACGAGCAGGGCGCGCGGTTTGCGAAATGGCGGGCGGTGATCGACATCGGCGCAGGCATCCCGACTTACACCTGCATCCGAGCCAATGCGCATGCGCTCGCGCGCTACGCTGCGTTGTGCCAGGTCAACCAGATTGTCCCGATCGTTGAACCGGAGGTGCTGATGGATGGCGATCACGATATCGATCGCTGCCAGCAAGTGACCGAATTGGTATTGAAGCTCCAGTTCGAGGAGCTTTATTTCCAGCGCGTCGCGCTCGAAGGCATCGTGCTAAAGCCCAATATGGTGGTCTCCGGCAAGAAGAACAGCAAGCGAGCAGGCATCGAGGAAGTTGCCGAGAGGACCGTTAAAGTACTCAAGAACTGTGTGCCGGGCGCGGTCCCGGGCATCGCTTTCCTGTCGGGCGGACAGAGCGACGAAGAGGCAACCGCCCATCTCGATGCCATGAACAAGATCGGCAATCTGCCGTGGAAGCTGACCTTCTCCTATGGCCGCGCGTTGCAGCACGCACCGCAGACGACCTGGAAGGGCAAGTCTGAGAATGTCGCCGCAGCACAGCGCGCGTTCTCCCACCGCGCCAAAATGAACGGGCTCGCGGCATTGGGTCAGTGGAAATCCGACCTGGAAAAGAAAGCGGCCTAAAGAACGCAGCTGGATGTGCAAAAGGCCGCGTCGCGAGCGCGGCCTTTCGCTTTTTCGACCCCGTTGCGTGCGGGATCAGTCGCAATTGGTCTTCTGAACCGTCTTCGACCCGGTGATGTCTTCCTTGTGAACCGTCTTGGACGAGCAATCGCCCGAACCGGTCGTCTCCTTGGTGATCGTCTTTTTCTCGGTGCCGAGGAACCCGTCTCGTTTCTCGATCGTGACCGATGTATCGGGTTTATCGCGCTCGATCACCACGGCCGGGTCGCGCCGCTCTTCAATGACGGTCTGCGCACTGGCGGAAAACGCCCCAATCGCGCTCGCGGCCAGCGCGATCGCGAGGACATTGAGCTTCATGATCGCCTCCTGTAATAAGCCTCGCCTGTAAACGCCCTGCCTGCCTCGGACGTTCCGATAATTTCACGCAATGCAAGGATACGAAACGTGATTGATCTCTATACCTGGACGACGCCAAACTGCCGCAAGATTTCGATTGCACTGGAAGAGTTTGGCCTCCCTTACACCGTGCATCCGATTGATATTTCCAAGGATGAGCAGTTCGCGCCCGCCTTTCTGAAGATCGCACCGAACAACCGCATCCCGGCGATCGTCGATCGCGACACGAATATCGCGCTGATGGAATCGGGCGCGATCCTGATCTATCTCGCCGACAAAACGGGCAAGCTGATGCCGAAATCGGGCGAGGGACGTTACCGGGTGATCGAGTGGCTGATGTGGCAGATGGGCGGTCCGGGCCCGATGCTCGGCCAGGTGCATCACTTCGTGAAATACAACAAAGGCAAGGCGCCCTACGCCGAAGAGCGCTACCTGAAGGAAGCCCACCGTCTCTACAAGGTGCTCAACACGCGGCTCGAAGGCCGTGAGTTCGTTGCCGACCAGTATTCGATCGCCGATATCGCCATCTGGCCGTGGATCTCGCGCTTCGAATGGCAGACCATCGACATGAAGCAATACCCCAACGTCAGGCGCTGGTACGAGACCATTGCAGCCCGCCCGGCGGTACAGAAGGGCTACCGGATACCGAAAGACATGGGCCCCGTGCCGATGCCGACGTGAGTTGTCAACGGCTCGGCTTGGACGAAGGTTTCTCGGCGAATAACCTTTCAGACTGATTCGCCGGCAGACATGCCGGCGCGGTGATGTTGCGTGCGCAGTGGGGGCAACGTCATCGAGGCCATGTCGAAACCACAGCTCAAACCAAGCCCTGCAAGATCCCCCGCCGAGACCCTGCGGCAGGCGGTTCTGTGTCACCAGCGCGGCCAGCTGGGCGAAGCTGAAACGCTCTATCGGTGCACGCTCGACGTCGATCCGGATAATTTCGACGCGCTCCACCTCTACGGCGTTCTCAAACATCAGCGCGGCAACCATGCGGACGCGCTTAACTTTATTGCGCGCGCTCTCAAGACCAACGCGCGGTCGGCGGCCGCGCACTCCCACTACGGCGCGGTTCTCGCGATGCTTGGAAAGACCGAGGACGCGCTCAAGAGCTACGACCGGGCCATCGCCCTCAAACCCGATTTCGCGGAAGCGCTCAACAATCGCGGCAACGCCCTGCGCGCCCTCAAGCGGCCGCAAGATGCACTGACGAGCTTTGAACGCGCCGTCGCACTGCGGGCTGACTATGCGGAGGCGCTTAACAATCGCGGGAATTCCCTGGTCGATCTTGGCAGGCCCGAGGAGGCGTTGGAAAGCTATGATCGGGCCCTCGCGCATCGCCCGAAATATGTGGACGCGCTGATCAACCGAGGAAATACGCTGCGCTTGCTCGGCCGCCACGAGGAGGCGCTCACCAGTTTCGAACGGGCTGTCCTGTTCAAGCCCAATCATGCCGAAGGTTACCTCGGCCACGGCAACATACTCCTGACGCTGAAAAGGCCGGCGGAAGCCGTACGCAGCTTTGATCGCGCGATTGCACTCGCGCCAGCTGCGGTTGATGCGCTGGCCAATCGTGGTCGCGCACTGCGCGACCTCAAGCGTTATGATGAATCGCTCGCGAGCTACGCCCGCGCGCTGTCGATCAAACCGGACGATGCGACGCTGCTGGTCGGTCGAGGCAACACTCACTATGCGATGAGATCCTTTGCGGCGGCGCTTGCGGACTACGATCGCGCTGTGGCCATTCGGCCCGATTTCGCCGAGGCGCACGGCAATCGCGGCAATGCGTTGCGTGAACTGGGACGGCACAACGAGGCGCTGGATGCGTGCAATCGGACGCTTGCGCTCAAGCCCGATTACAACGAGGGCTACAACAATCGCGGCAACGCCTTGATCGAACTCAACCGGCCGGCCGACGCGCTCGCGGATTATGACCGAGCGCTCGAAGCGGCGCCCGACAATGTCTATGCATGGGTCAATCGAGGCAACGCGCTGCGTTACCTCGATCGCGCTGAGGAGGCGATCGAGAGCTTCGATCGTGCGATCGCGCTCGCTCCCGATCTCGCCGAAGCGCACTGGAACAAAGGCTTGCTGTGTCTTTCCATTGGTGATTTCGCGCGCGGCTGGGCCGGCTATGAATGGCGCTGGCGGCGTGAAGGAGAACTGCAGCCGCGCGAATTCACCCCGCCACAGTGGCGCGGCGAAGACCTGGCGGGCAAGACCATCCTGCTGCACGCGGAACAGGGGTTTGGCGACAGTATCCAGTTTATCCGCTACCTGCCGATGGTTGCCGGGAAAGGCGGCAAGATCATCCTCGAAATCCCCGACGGTTTGGTGCCGCTTGTCAAGAATGTCGCAAACATCGACGGCATCTACCGCCGCGGCGATGCTCTGCCGCAATTCGACGTCCACTGTCCGCTTATGAGTCTTCCGCTCGCATTCGGCACGACGATCGACACCATTCCGGCGTCCATTCCGTATCTGCATGCACCCGGGAAGCGCGCCAAGGTTTGGCGGGATCGGCTGGCGGACCTAAGCAGGCCTCGGATCGGTCTCGTCTGGTCGGGAAAGCCAACCCACAAGAATGACCACAATCGCAGCATCGCGCTTTCCCGCCTCAAGCCCCTGCTGTCGGTGGCGGGCACTCAATTCGTCAGTCTGCAACGCGAGTATCGCGCCAGTGACCTTACGGCGCTCGACCGGCTGCCGATCCGGCGCCTCGATGACCTCCTCACCGACTTCGCCGACACGGCGGCGGTCATCGGCGAGCTCGACCTTGTCATTGCCGTAGACACCGCGGTGGCGCACCTCGCCGGGGCAATGGCCAAGCCATTCTGGTTACTGGTGCCCCACATCCAGGACTGGCGCTGGTTGCACGGCCGTAACGATAGCCCCTGGTATCCAACAGCAAAATTATTTCGGCAGCCGCAGATCGGCGACTGGGACGGGGCAATTGCAGCGATGGCGAAAGAGCTTGCGGCCTTTACGAAGACCTGCGTCACCTCGGCCAAGTGAGCTTACAGGTCAATTTTTCGCCCGATTGGGCTAGCATCCGACCGTCATGGCCTCGCGACCCAAGAACCCGGCGCCTCGTCCGGCACCTAGGCTGTACCTGATGACGCCGCCGGTCGCGGACCCGGCCACATTTTTGGACCAGCTGGCTTCTGCGTTGGATGCCGGAGACGTTGCTGCGGTGCTGCTGCGGCTGGCCGAGGCCGACGAACGCACCTTGATCAATCGCGTCAAAGCGCTGGCCCCGGCGGTCCAGGACAAAGGCGCCGCACTTCTGCTCGATGGCCGCGCCGATTTGGTGGCGCGTGGTGGCGCTGACGGCGCGCATCTCAGCGGTATCGCGGATTTCACCGTCGCACTTGAGATGCTCAAACCCGATCGCATTGTCGGTGCCGGCGGGCTTGCCAGCCGGCACGACGCGATGCTCGCCGCCCAGCAAGGTGCCGACTACGTGATGTTTGGCGAGCCGGATCCGAGCGGGAAATGCCCGGCTTTCGCAGCCGTCGAAGAGCGCGTCGGCTGGTGGGCTGAAATCTTCGAAATCCCCTGCGTGGGTTATTCAGAGTCACTTGAGACGATTTCGCCGCTGGTTGCGGCCGGCGCCGACTTTGTTGCACTTGGCGATGCGGTATGGCGTGAGCCGGACTCTATTGCCGAAACGATCCGCGACGCGGGCCGCCATCTTCGCCTTCCGGAGCCGGCCACATGATCCGGCCGATTTGCGGTCCCCTCGCCGCTTTGATGGCAATCGTTGTGGTCGCGACGGCCATGGCGCAGCCGACGAAAAATGCGCCCCTGCCGACGCCTCCGCCGAATGCAACGCCCAACTCGGATCAGTCGAACATCGATGTCGCTTATGGCGCCTTCCAGCGGGGGTTCTATCTCACCGCATTCAACGAGGCCGCGAAGCGAGCGCAGCAGAACGATCCGGCAGCCATGACGCTGCTTGGCGAACTCTACGCGCAGGGCCTTGGCGTCGGCCGGGACGATTCAAAAGCGGCTCAATGGTACAAGATGGCTGCGGCCAAGGGCGATCGCGACGCGATCTTTGCGCTTGCAATGTTCAGTTTCCAGGGCCGCGCGGGTCCGCGCAATGTCGACGATGCCGCGCGTCTGCTGGAGGCGGCCGCCAAGCTCGGGCACCCGAGCGCGGCTTATGATCTCGGACTGCTTTATCTCCAGGGTCAGCAATTTCCGCAGGACTTCAAGCGTGCCGCCGAACTTTTCGTCATTGCGTCGGAAGCCGGCAACTCCGAGGCGCAGTACGCGCTTGCAACCCTGTATAAAGAAGGACGCGGCGCACCGAAGGATACCGGCAAGGCGACACGTCTCATGGAGCAGGCATCCGTCGGCGGCAACGTCGACGCGATGGTGGAGTTCGCGATCGCTCAATTCAATGGAGACGGCACGGCCAAAGACGAAATGGCTGCCGCACGCCTTTTCCTGAAGGCGGCGCATCTTGGCAGTCCCATCGCGCAAAACCGGCTGGCGCGCATCCTGATGGCCGGTCGCGGCATGCCTGCCGACCCGACCGAAGCCATCAAATGGCATCTCGTCGCAAAGGCCGGCGGGGGCAGCGATCCTGATCTCGACATGTTCGCGTCAAAACAGAGCCAGGCCGTGCGCGACGCGGCGGACCAAGCAGCGAAGAAATGGCTGTCGACTGTGGCCGCGCTGCGGCCTTGACGACAGACGCCTTCACGGGCAGACCGCAGGCCTCATGCAGCATTCAGCCTTGCTCAATGTCATGATCGCCGCTGCGCGCAAGGCCGCGCGCGCGATCAAACGCGACTTTGGTGAACTTGAAAAGTTGCAGGTCTCGTTGAAGAGCCCGGCCAATTTCGTGACGGCCGCAGACCGTCGCGCCGAAGAAACCATCTACGCAGAGCTCATGAAGGCAAGGCCGGGGTATGGTTTTCTCGGCGAGGAAAGTGGGCGGCGCGAGGGCACCGACAAGAGCCATTTGTGGATCGTCGATCCGCTTGATGGCACCACCAATTTCCTGCACGGCATTCCTCACTTCGCAATTTCGATGGCGCTCGAGCGCGACGGCGCCATGGTCGCGGGTTTAATTTACAATCCGGTGACCGATGAAATGTTCATCGCCGAGAAGGGCAAGGGCGCGTTTCTCAACGATCAACGCATTCGCGTCGCTGCACGAACGCGACTTGCGGAAGCAATCGTCGCGTGCGGAATTGCCCACCACGGGCATGGCGACGTCGGCGTGTCGCGAAAAGAAATCAGCGCCGTGCAGGAGCACGTGGCTGGAGTGAGACGTTTTGGTGCGGCTGCCCTCGACCTTGCCTGGATCGCAGCGGGACGGCTCGACGGCTACTGGGAACGTACTCTGAAGCCTTGGGATCTGGCGGCGGGACTGGTCCTCGTGCGGGAGGCCGGTGGGTTCGTCACCGATTGTGACGGCCGGGACGAGATCCTCAGCAAGGGCCACGTCGTCGCCGGCAATGAACCGATCCACAAAGGGTTGTTGTCCCTGCTCAAGACCGCCGGAAAAGACCAGGCATCGTAATTTCAACTCAATCGGCGGCTTTATCGAGGTACGCCGGGGTTCCGGCACAACTGCTTTTTACAGATCTCATGTCTGTGTCATAGTGCGTCGCAGGGGGCTTGCAGGCGCAACGTCGAAACTCATGGCGAAAGAAATCGATCCTCTCAAGCTGTCATCCCCACGGATCTTCCTGTTCCGGATGCTGGTCTTCGTCATCCTGGTCGGGCTGGTTGCCTTCGTGCTGATCAAGCAGATCCAAGTGGCATTCATGGCAAACCCCGGGCTCAATGGCCTGATCCTCGGCGTCGAAGCGATCGGCATTATCCTGTCGTTCCGGCAGGTGCTGCGGCTTTATCCGGAGATCGCCTGGGTCAATAATTTCCGCCTGGCTGACCCGGGCCTCGCCGTCGACCGGCCGCCGGTCCTGCTTGCACCGATGGCAACGATCCTCGGCAGCCGCGTCGGCCGCATGGCCATGTCTTCGCAATTGATGCGCGGCATCCTCGACTCGATCGCCACACGCCTCGACGAGGCGCGTGACATCTCCCGCTACATGACCGGTCTTCTGGTGTTTCTCGGCCTCCTCGGCACGTTCTGGGGCCTGATTGAGACCGTCAGTTCCGTCGGCAATGTGATCCAAGGCCTCAAGGCGAGCGGCGACACCGGGACGATGTTCGATTCCCTGCGTGACGGCCTGGCCGCGCCGCTGTCAGGCATGGGCATTTCATTCTCGTCGTCGCTGTTCGGGCTTGCCGGTTCTCTTGTTCTCGGCTTCCTCGATCTGCAATCGAGCCAGGCCCAGAACCGTTTTTACACCGAGCTCGAAGACTGGTTGTCCACTACAGTTTACGACCAAGCCGCCGAGCCCGCTGTTGCCGCCGGCATGGGTGGCGAGGTTCGCTCGGCCATCGAGCGGCTGCGCGAGGCAGTCGACCAGGCGGGCGCGAGCAAATCAGCATCCGCGGCCATGGCCAATCTGGCCGAGGCGATCCAGGGGTTGGTGCACCACATGCGCACCGAGCAGCAGATGATCAGGGACTGGGTCGACTCACAGGCCGACCAGCAGCGCGAGATCAAGAAGCTGCTCGAAGTGATGGTGCGCGAAAACGTGAACCGTTGAGTCTGAACTGATGGCGCTTGCAAGGGTCCGCCGCAGCGAAAGCGGCATGAACTACTGGCCGGGCTTCGTCGATGCCCTATCGACGCTCATCCTCGGCATTATTTTCCTGCTCACGGTCTTCGTTGTCGTGCAGTTCTACCTGCAGCAGGAAGTCGCCGGGAAGGATACGGCGCTCAGCCGCCTGAACGCGCAGATCGCACAGCTTACCGAGCTGCTGTCGCTGGAAAAGTCGGGAAAGACGGACATCGAGGATCAGCTCGCCCAGTTGCGGGCGACGCTTGCAACCGCCGAAAGCGAACGCGACCGCCTCAAGGGCACTGCCGAAAGCGCCGGCGCCGGCGCTGCAGCCGCTCAGGGCAAGGTGTCCGAACTCACCGGACAGCTCGAGGGCGAAAAGAGAATTTCAGCGCGCGCGCTGGCGCAGGTCGAAGTCCTCAACCAGCAGATCGCGGCCCTGCGCCGACAGCTGGCGGCGCTTGAGCAGACGCTCGACGCTGCGGAAAAGAAAGATAAGGATTCCCAGAGCCGTATCACCGAACTCGGCCAGCGGCTGAACCTCGCATTGGCCGAGCGTGTCAACGAGCTCAAGCGGTACCGCTCGGATTTCTTCGGCAAGTTGCGTGAAATCCTCGGCAACCGCGCCGACGTCCGCGTCGTAGGGGACCGTTTCGTCCTGCAATCCGAGGTCTTCTTCGACACCGGCAAGGCCGACCTCAAGACGGAAGGCCGGGCCGAGCTCGACAAGGTCGCCGACGCCCTGCTCGAACTGGAAAAGCAGATTCCCGCCGACCTTGCCTGGGTGCTGCGCGTTGACGGCCACACCGACGTGCGGCCGATTTCGGGCGGCGCATTCAAGTCGAACTGGGACCTTTCGGCGGCCCGCGCGATTTCGGTCGTGCAATACTTGATCGGCAAGGGCGTTTCTCCGCAGCGGCTGGTGGCCGCCGGGTTCGGCGAGTTCCAGCCAATCGACCTTGGTAAAACCGAGGATGCCTACGGGCGCAATCGCCGCATTGAGTTCAAGCTGACCGAGCGGTGAGCGCGACAACCTTCACTTTGCGCCCCTACGCCACCGCGGATGAAGACGCGGCGATCGAACTGTGGCGCCGAACATGGTCCAGCCACTACCCACACCTCGATTTCAACGCACGTCAGCCATGGTGGCGCGAGCGCTGGCGCAATGAGCTCGTGCCTTCGGCGCAAATCGCCGTAGCGGAACGCCACGGAGCTATTATCGGCTTCGTGACCATCGATCCGAAGACGATGTATCTCGACCAGATCGTCGTTGCCCCCGAGCATTGGGGATCGGATGTTGCGTCGGCTCTGCTCGATGAAGCCAAGCGCCTGTCGCCCAAGGGGATCGAACTTCTCGTCAACAAGGACAATCTTCGCGCTATTCGCTTCTACGAGAAGCACGGCTTTGCATATGCGGGCGAAGACAAAAACCCTGTGTCCGGCCTGCCGGTGAACCGCATGGCGTGGCGCGGTTAGGCCGCGCCCATCTCGAATTGCAACTTTGCCAGACGCGCATAAAGCCCACCCGCTGAGGCCAGCGATGCGTGCGTCCCCTCCTCAATGATGCGGCCGTGATCGAGAACGAGAATACGGTCACACGACTGCACGGTCGCAAGCCGGTGCGCTATGACGATACTCGTACGGTTTAGCATCAGTCGCTTGAGCGCCTGCTGCACCAATGTTTCACTTTCGGCATCGAGTGACGATGTCGCTTCATCAAGCAATAACAGCGGCGCTTTGCGCAGGATCGCGCGCGCGATTGCGATTCGCTGACGCTGTCCGCCCGACAGCGTGACGCCGCGTTCGCCGAGCGGCGTCTCAAATCCCAGCGGCAGGCGGCGGATAAATTCTGTGGCATGGGCGGCTTCCGCCGCTTTCTCGATTTCAGCCTCGGTGGCATCCGGCCGTCCGAACTGAATATTGTCGCGCACGCTCGTCGCGAACACGATCGTGTCTTGCGGCACCAGCGCGATGCGCGACCGCAGCGCAGCGGGATCGGCGTCGGTAAGACGAACGCCGTCGAACGTCACGGTCCCGGACACGGGATCGTAAAACCGCAGGATCAATTGAAAGATGGTGCTTTTGCCGGCGCCTGATGGCCCAACCAGAGCAAGCTTTTCGCCCGGCGCGACGCGAAACGAAAGATTTTCCAGAACCGGCACCTCCGGACGGGCGGGATAAAAGAAGTTGACGTGGTGAAAGGCAACGTCGCCATTCGCGGGCCGCGGCAGCACAACCGGGCGTGCGGGGGCCTTGATCTGCGGCTCGACTTTCAGAATTTCGAATAGCCGTTCGGCCGCGCCGGACGCCTGCGAGATTTCGCCCCATACCTGGCTCAATTCGCCAAGCCCGCCCGCGGCAAACACGGCGTACAACACAAACTGGCTAAGGCGCCCCGGCGTGATGTCGCCTGCGAGCACATCCTGGGCGCCCACCCAGAGTACGATCACAATGCTGGCGAAGACGAGGAAGATGACGACCGCCGTAAGAACCGCGCGCACCTTGGTCGCGCCGCAGGCCGCGGCGTAAGCCTGCTCGACCGCTACCGTGAAACGAGAGCCCGCCGGTTCCTCGCTGGTGAAAGCCTGCACTGTTCGCATCGCGCCGATCAGTTCATTGGCATAACCGGACGCATTGGCGAGCGTATCCTGCGCCGCGCGGCCACGCCGGCGCACGGCACGCCCGAAGGCGACGAGCGGAAGCACGATCACCGGAATTGCACCCAGCACGAACAAGGACAGCCGCGGACTGGTCACGACCATCATGCCTGCGCCGCCAAGAAACAGAACCAGATTGCGTAGCGCGATCGACACCGAGGCGCCCACCGCCGATTTGATCTGGGTCGTATCGGCCGTGAGCCGCGACACAATTTCGCCGGTGCGCGCGGCATCGAAATACGCCGGCGACAGGCGCGTAAGATGCGCAAATACGTCCGAGCGCAGATCGGCGACGATACGTTCTCCTAAGGTCGTCACCAGATAAAATCGTAAGGCGCTCGAGACCGCGAGGACAGCCACGACGAGGACCATCACCGCAAAATAGCTATCGATAAGTTGCGCTGCTTTGTCGGAGAATCCGAAATCGATCATGCGGCGAACAGCCACCGGCACGATCAAGGTCGTCAACGAAGCGACGATGAGTGCAGCAAGCGCCGCCGCGGCGCGCCCGCGATAGCGCATGATATAGGGAACCAAGCCGACCAGCGGTCTGAGGTTTAGCGAGCGGCGCTCATCCGGGGCGGGTGTGTGCGCCATATCGAGGCCACGTCCATCGCTCGAATAACTCATGCGACGCCTCTTACCGCCCCGTGTACCGCTTCTTTAATGCCTTGCGGGCTTGGCGGCGGTCAATTGCAGCCGCTTGCCGCCATCGGCCGGCTCCTGTATAGGAGCGCCAAATCAAGCAAATCAGCGCCTTTTGAGCGCCCGGATTGAAGACATGAAACAAGATCTCCATCCCAACTATCACACCATCAAGGTCGTGATGACGGACGGCAGCGAGTTCACCACGCGCTCCACCTGGGGCAAGGAAGGTGATGTCCTGCACCTCGACATCGACCCTAAATCGCACCCGGCCTGGACCGGGGGCCAGCAGCAGATCCTCGATCGCGGCGGCCGCGTCTCCCGCTTCCAGAAGAAATTCTCCGGCTTCCTGAAGACCGAAGAGAAGAAATAAGGACATTGCCGGGAGATAAAAAACCCCCGCATCTGCGGGGGTTTTTGTTTGCCGAAATGAAGGCCGATCAGACGCGTTCAGTCCCGAAAGCCGCCTTGAGAAGGCCAAGCTGCCGTTCGACTGGGTTCGCCGTTGCAGGACGTTCCACCGGACCCGGATTGTAGATCGTCGCGTCGAGCCGTCGCACTTTTGCGTAAAGCTTCTGCGAGCGCGCGATGAGATCGCTGAGTGCCGGCGGCAACAATTCAATACTGTTCGGATCGTGATTGTCGGCCGACGCCAGCTTGACCTTGCTTTTTTCCTTGCCGGCCTGCGCAAGCGACATCTCGCCCTCCTTCACGGCGCGGTGTAGCAGCAGCCAGGAGGCAAGCTGCATCAGCCGGGTGGTCAGACGCATGCTTTCTGTCGCATAAGCCAATGCAGCGGAGCGCTCGAGCTTCTTGGACTGCTGGCGGCCAGGACCATCGAGATAAGTCGCCGTTTCTTCGACCAGCGCCATGCCCTCACGAAACAGCTCGGCGAAGGCCTGGGAGCTTGCAAGCCGTTCCCCGAATGGAACGGGCTGCGCCTGGCCCGCAAATTTTTCCGACATACGCCACACTCTCCCACACCGGAGCGGAACAGCTCCGTATACGATTGGGTAAGCATGACGCGTGCAGGCGGGTTCTGTCCAGACAGCGATATGGTTAACATTGCGATATAGTTGCTGCGCGGATCCGCAGCACCGCTGTCGCCGTTTCATTCTGGGACAAAAAAAGGAGCCGCCGTTGCCGGCGGCTCAAGGTGATAACAGGGAGGCGTCAAACAGAGTGGACAGGAGCCACTCAATGTCCATATGAAGATGGACGGCGCTAGTAAACGGCCAGAAAGCTTAACGACAACTTAAGAACATGCGCGCAATGCGGAAATATTTTCCAAACGCTTCCGCATGGGAATACCGCCGCACCTTCGGCCGGCGTCATCGCTTGAAAAACTGATCGGCTGCGGCGCGCGACGCGCGCTTTTGCATCATGTCGGCTTCGATGCGCTGGATTTCATCGCGGAGGAGCTGCACGCGCGCACCGAGCTCCTCGACCGAAAGCAGAGTCAGGTCCTGCCCAATTTCGTGCGCGATCTTTTTCTTCGGTTTGTCGTCATCGTCGATCGCCGGCATCTTCGCCTCCTGCCGCAGAAATCTAGCCGCCGCTGCCGCGGTTGTCACATGGCGGAACCCCGCCTAAACAAGAGCATCTCGGTGCGCAAATAACGAGGAAACAATGGCCGCGATTCCATCCCAAATGACTGCAATCGGCATCAAGGCTGCCGGTGGCCCGGACATGCTTACGCCGGAGCAGCGGCCCGTTCCGCGACCCGGAACGGGAGAAATCCTCGTGAAGGTTGCCGCCGCCGGCGTGAACCGCCCCGATGTGATGCAGCGCATGGGACTTTATCCTCCGCCACCCGGTGCGCCGGATATTCCGGGTCTCGAGATTGCGGGAGAAATTGTTGCGCTGGGCTCCGACGTCAAGCGATGGAAAATCGGCGACCGGATCATGGCCTTGGTTTCGGGTGGAGGATATGCCGAATATTGCGTTGCGCACGAAAGTCACGCGCTGCCGGTTTCTGGCCTGTCGATGGTTGAGGCGGCCGCAATTCCGGAAACCTTCTTCACTGTCTGGCACAACGCATTTGAGCGTGGAGGCCTGAAAAGCGGCGAGACTTTGCTCGTGCACGGCGGTTCGTCCGGCATAGGCACGACGGCGATTCAGCTGGCGAAAGCATTTGGCGCTCGCGTTGTCACGACCGCGGGTTCACCTGAGAAATGCGACGCCTGCCGCAAACTCGGCGCCGATGTCGCCGTTAACTATAAGACCGAGGACTTCGTTGCAGCCACGAAAGCCGCGACGAACGACAAGGGCGCCGAGGTTATAGTGGACATGGTGGGAGGGGATTACATCGCGCGCAACTACGAAGCGGCGGCGGTGGAAGGGCGCATCGTGCAGATTGCTTTTCAGGGCAATCCAAAGGCAACGGTGGATTTCCGCCGCATCATGCTCAAGCGGCTTCATCACACCGGTTCGACGCTGCGTGCCCGAGCGATTCCCGACAAGGGCGCAATTGCACGCGCCGTGGAGGAAAAGGTGCTGCCGCTGATCGTTGCGGGCAAGGTTAAACCAGTTATCTACAAGACCTTTCCCTTGAAAGACGCACCCGCGGCCCATGCGCTCATGGAAACCAGCGCACATATCGGCAAAATCGTGCTAACACTTTGACGAGAGGTCCATTTTTTCAGAAGCCGTGAAATCGGCATAATGTCCGCCTTAAACGACTGACAGGGTGCGATTGTTTGCAAAATTCGACAGCGAGCGAGGCGACGGCCGCGGAACAAAAGAGGCAGCCGTCGAAGGGGGATTTGGCTCGACAATGACGCGTTGCTTGACAGCGCTGGCGACAGCATTCGCTGTTTCGCTGTTTGCAATGTCCGCCGCTCATGCGGTGGATGCCGTCAACGTACGTCTCGATGCCGCCGCTATTGATCTGACCGCCGCCACTGAAGTCCAAAAAACCGAAGGCGATCGCATCCAGGTCTCGACCGCGCCTGGTCCGGACGGAATCGTTCGCCGCATCGAGGTGCGCGCCCGTGAAGGCAACACTAATTGGGCTGTGCTTGCGCTCACCAACAACAGCGACGAGCAGATCGACCGACTGATCGTCGTGCCGCACTACCGGATGGTCGGCTCCGGAATTTTCTGGCCGGACCTCGGCCTGTCGCGCATTGCCGCGATCACGCCGTCCACCGGCGATCGACCGGTGCGCCAGGAAGGCACGACCGCTGACGTTTTCCGGATTACGCTTGATCCGGGCACCGTGATCACGCTCGTGGCGGAACTGCGCACCGATAAGCTGCCGCAGATCTACCTGTGGGAGCCCGACGCCTATAAGGACAAGATCAATTCCTTCACCCTGTACTACGGCATCGTCATCGGCATCGCCGGCCTGCTGGCTTTGTTCCTCACCATCCTGTTCGTGGTGAAGGGCTCGATCATGTTTCCGGCCGCTGCGGCGCTTGGCTGGGCGGTGCTGGTCTACATCGGCATCGACTTCGGTTTCTGGGGCAAGGTCTTCGACATGTCGGCCGGTGCGGAGCGCGTGTGGCGCGCCTGCGGCGAGGCGATCCTGTCGGCCACCCTCCTCGTGTTTCTGTTTGCCTATCTCAATCTGTCGCGCTGGCACGTGCGCTACGCGCACATCACCATCGCGTGGCTTGCCGCACTTGCCGCGCTGATTGCGGTCGCGGTCTTTGACCCGGCTGTCGCCGCCGGCGTCGCGCGTATGTCGCTTTTCGGCATCGCGGTGTTCGGTTTTGCCCTCGTCATTTATCTCTCGACGCACGGCTTCGATCGCGCGGTGCTGCTGATCCCGACCTGGCTGCTGCTGGTGGTGTGGACTATGGCAGCGGCGCTGGCGATCCTTGGCCTCGTCACGAATGACATCATCGGCCCGGCGCTGCTCGGCGGCCTGGTGCTGATCGTGATGCTGATCGGCTTCACCGTCATGCAGCATGCGTTCGCCGGCGGCATCACGCACGGCATCGTGTCAGACGTCGAGCGCCGTGCACTCGCTTTGACCGGCGCCGGCGATCTGATCTGGGACTGGGACGTCTCCGCCGACAAGGTCTTCACCAGCCCCGAAACCGAGCACATGCTCGGCCTCAAGCGCGGCACGCTGGAGGGTCCGGCCGCGGACTGGCTCGAGGTT
>JBKPRE010000242.1:0-4901 GCA_046734435.1 Pseudomonadota bacterium
AACAATCAGCCCAATGCTGACGGCCGCGCGCGAAACGGCGGTGCCGGCATCGGCCTCGACCTTAAGCGAGATCGGCCGGCTGTCGCCGATCATCGATTGCGCCAATGTTTCGCAGAGCTTCGAAAGATAGCCGCCAACTTCAATCGGCTCGTTTCGACCGGCAATATGCAGGTGTTGCTGGACGGCGCTGACTGAAAGAACGCGCTGATGCGCGTCCTCCAGCTGCAATCGTGCCTCTTCCGATTGGACCGTGCGCGCCTTGATCAGGAGAATGCTTGCTATGATTTGCAGACTATTGGCGACACGGTGCTGCATTTCCTCGAGCAACATGTCCTTTTCCCGCAGGAGTTCCTGCACCTGCCGCTCAATGGCACGCCGGGCGGTAATGTCCTCGAATGCCAAAAGCATGGTGGTGTGGGGCTCGTTCTCATAGAAGACCTCACGTGCATTCAAGAGCATGATGCGCCGACCGATCGTCGGAAACTCTCGATCGACTTCGTATCCCTCGATAGGCGAGCTGCTGGTTGTGATCGTCTCTAAAAGGTGGCGAAGCTCCGGGATGTTCCATTGACCGCGGTCGATTTCGTAGAGCAGACGCCCAATGACATCGTCAGTCACGAGCCGAAAGGTTTGGAAGAAGGAGCGGCTGGCGGCGATAACACGCAAATTCTGATCGAGAACCACGAGTGGATCGCGGACGGTATCGACGATGGCCTGCGCAAGCGTAAGTCCGTCCCGGATATCGACGAAAGGTACGGCTTTCGCCGGAAGCGAAGTGAGCATGCGAACCTTCCACCCTGCTCTTAGAAGGGCAAAGCAGCGCTAATTTTCCTAAAAGATGGCGCGGACGCAGGGGGCGCCAAGCGCAAAAACACGGTGCGCCTTTATTCGTCAATAGTCGAGCGTCTTATCATCACGATAAAGGGATGCATGGCCGATAGCGTCCCGAAGATTCACTATGCGTAAGCGTCACTGACATGAAAATCCAAATAAAAGTCTCAGGCACGTTACAATTTCGATTGGTCGCGCATATCTAGAGACCAGACGACCGCAGCATGACCGAGTCAAATCCGCATTACATCAACGAACGTCAGTCAGATTTGCGAGCAGTTAAGGAGGGTTGGTACGCGACGGACGAACATGGCCACCTCTTGCTCGGCCCTTTTTCCAGTCGGGAGATTTGCCTGACGAGAATCAGCAAAATCAGTAAAAGGGGCAGCGCCCTTTGAGTCACCAGCGCAAGCGCCTACACGAACCCAGTAAAAGGTCCATCGCAAGATGGGAGAACGAAGGTGGCGCGACCAAAAATGGTCGCGACAAGCGACCTGACAATCTTCCCACCTTGCATCGGTTCGAGATCGATCGCCGGCGGAGAAGGCCAAATGAAAGGGCGCCCAAGCCGCGAATATAGCGCTACCAGACAGAATTGGAGGTTATCATGACGTCAGTTCTTGCTCTTCAAGGCTTGGCGACCAGAATGTTTCATTTCTCGATGACAGCGAGTGTTTTTATTTTTATCTCAATGTTGCTGACCGGTATTCATCCGTAAACATTTCTGCGAAAGCACCTCTTTGCAAACAGCTCAAAGGACAAATTCAGCTTACATGATCGATATTCTGGATAATGCTCATGTGAGCGGCGAAGAACCAAAGCTGGTTGTCCGAAAGGCATCTCATGCCCCAATTTGGTCGGTCTGGGCCGTACTTGAAGGCACCCCGTCCGAGGAGATCTTCGAGGGGTCTTCTGAGGAAAATGCGTCAAGCTGGATCAATACCGGCGGACGATCGTGGCTTGAAGAACGCAGGCGAAAACGCAAAGCCTGGCGCGCTGATTCGCGAGTCGGAAGAGAGGCCGACCGCGCGGGTAAGCATTCTTTCGCCGCCACGCACAACTCGAAAGGACTCGTCGGCCCCAAATTTTCCAGTGACCTATACAAAGTAGGGAGTATCTAATGCGCACGCACCGGTTTGGACGAAAAATAAAACTTCCTGCGACGATCGTCATCAAGCATCAGATCAGAATGCTCATGGCTCAAGATGAAGTTACGAAAGCGAAGGCCAAATTTGTCGAGCGGTCGGTGCGGCAGATCTCCTTGGATGAAGCCGGAATCAAGTAGCCGGAGCAAGCCGCCCTTGATCGCCAACGCCTTGTCCCGGTTCCACAGAACTGGGGGCCGTGCGTCGCCTCTTCATCAGCCACGACCTCAAGCGTACAAATGAGACCAGAAGAACAGACCGAAGATGAGAGTATCTTGGCCTTCACCGTTCCCGACGAAGCACTAGAACACGCCGCAGACACAAACTTCTCTCTTGGGAATTGTACGGACGCCCGCATGTGCCAGGTACCCAATGATCGACCTCGTCAGCGGAAGTAGGCCCCAGTGTTGATCTACGCCTGCCCTCTCTGCGCACAATTGGCCGATGAGGTATTCTGGCCCAAAGCGGATATCGGACTGATCAGCGGCTGAGGCTGGTTGTGTGCCATTTCGTACTCGTCGCTCGGTCGCCAAGTGCTAGGCTTTAGCCACTGCAAAAGGCTTGCTTTGAAGGCGACACATGCAACGGCGCGAGTTCATCATGCTTCTTGGTAGCACGGCGGTCGCGTGGCCGCTTGCGTCGCATGCACAACAGCCAGGCAAGGTCTACCGGATCGGCTTTCTGTGGGACAGTCCAGACGCATTTGTGGATGCCCTCGAAGCTTTCCGCCAAGGGCTTCGCGAGCTTGGTTACGAGGAAAGCCGCAATATCGACATTGAATACCGCTGGGCAGAGGGCAAACCGGATCGGATGCGCGAACTTGCGGAGGAACTCGTCCGGCTCAAGGTCGATGTCATCGTGGCACCGAGCTCCATCTACACCGCGGCGGCTAAGCGAGCGACCTCGACGATTCCGATCATATTCATGAGTCACGCGGACCCGCTCGGCAGTAGCCATGTAGCGAGCCTCGCGCGGCCGGGCGGCAACATAACCGGGCTGTCCCTGATGATGACTGAGACCAATGTGAAGGGCCTGGCGCTGCTCAAGGAGGCCGTTCCCGGAATTTCGCGGGTGGCCGTCATTTTTGACCCCGCAACCCCGTCGCATGGTCCGGGCTTGAAGGCCGTCAAGATTGCGGGCCCAACGTTGGGGCTTCAAGTGCAATCCGCGTCCGTGCACAGCGCGACAGAGTACGACAGCGCCTTTGCGGCCATTGTTAGGGAACGCGCCGATGCGGTCCTGGTCCTCTCGACACCTCTGTTCATCGCCGGGGCAAAGCGGCTCGCCGAGCTCTGTCTGGTGAACAAGCTGCCTTCGCTCTTTGGACCGAAGCATCATGTGCAGGAAGGGGGTCTCATGAGCTATTCGCCTGACCGCGCCGATCTATGGCGGCGCGGTGCCATCTTCGTGGACAAAATCTTGCGAGGTATCGATCCAGCGGACCTGCCGGTACAGCAGCCGACCAAATTCGATCTTGTTATCAATCTCAAAACAGCGAAATTGATTGGCCTCACGATCCCCCCGACGCTGCTCGGTCGCGCCGACGAGGTGATTGAATAGCGGTTGGCTAATGCCATTTCGTGCTCGCCGCCGGCCGCAAAATGCTAGGCTTTAGTCATTGCACGAGCTTGTTCCCAGAGATGGCACATGCAGCGGCGCGAATTTATTGCATTTCTTGGCGTGGCAACGGCATGGCCGCTTGTGGCGAGCGCGCAGACGAAAATCTCCCGCATCGGCTTCATGGGAAATTCGACCGCGGCACTTGAGGCCAATCTCGTGGACGCGTTCCGTGAAGGTCTGCACGAGCTTGGCTACGAGGAAGGCCGCAATATCGTCATCGAATACCGTTGGGCGGACGGCAAGTATGACCAATTCCCAACCCTCGTGGCTGAACTCATCGCCGCCAAGGTAGATGTGATCGTCACTGCCGGCACCCCCGCAGCGCTCGCAGTAAAGAAAGCGACGACAACTGTGCCGCTCGTTATGGTCGCGGTCGGCGACCCGGTCGGCACCGGCCTTGTGCCGAGCCTTGCGCGCCCCGGGGGCAATCTCACCGGATTAAGTTCGGTCGCGCCAGACCTTGAGGGCAAACGACTTCAGCTTCTGCGTGAAATCGTACCTGCACTTTCGCATGTCGCCATGTTCGTTAATTCGCTCAATCCGTTTCATGTTTCTTCAATGAGACAAGCTCGCGCCGCGGCACAGGCGATGGCAATAAAGCTGCAACTGCACGACATACAAAAATCTGAAGACCTCGACGACGCTTTTGCTGCACTCCGAAAAGAGCGACCAGATGCGCTACTTATCCTGGCGGACCGCGTTTTCCTGCACAATCGCCAACGTATAGTGGATTTCACCAAAGAGCAGCGGCTGCCGAATGTGAACGCTTACAAGGAGCTCGTTGAGGTCGGAGGCCTGATGTCCTACGGACCGAGCTATGAGGATATGCACAAGCGCGCCGCGATTTATGTCGACAAGATTCTCAAGGGTACCAAGCCGGCCGACCTGCCAATCGAACAACCGAGCAAGTTTACGTTTATCGTCAACCTCAAGGCCGCCAAAGAACTCGGCATCACAGTCCCATCGCAAATGCTAGGGCTCGCCGACCAGATAATCGAGTAACCGGGCTAATGTCCGCTTTTGGCCCTTAGCCGACATCGCTCGTTGCACCGCACATGTCTGCTGTTGGGGGTAAAGCAGACATGACGGTTTGCCGATGTCCGCTTTTGCGGTCGCTATTGGGGGTAAAGCGGACATGGGTTGCTGCGCTGCATATGTCCGCTAATGACGGTGAGTTCAACCGATCGACGCAACACCTTCTAATCCTACCGGATGGGGAGGTAAGCGATGGGGTTGCATGCACGGACGTGGTTCACGCCGAAGCAGCGGGCAGAGCTTTGGGAGCGCTGGAGGAGCGGTCAATGC
>JBKPRE010000243.1:0-12996 GCA_046734435.1 Pseudomonadota bacterium
CCAGCCCGAAGCCTACGTGCCGCGCACGGACACCTACATCGAGAAGGAATCCTCGATCAACGAGCAGATCGACCGCATGCGGCATTCGGCGACGCGTGCGCTGCTTGAGCGCGACGACGTGATCATCGTCGCCTCGGTGTCCTGCATTTACGGCATCGGCTCGGTGGAAACCTATTCGGCGATGACGTTCACGCTGAAGCAGGGCGGCAAGATCGACCAGCGCCAGTTGCTCGCTGATCTCGTGGCGCTGCAATACAAGCGCACGCAGGGCGATTTCTTCCGCGGCTCGTTCCGCGTGCGCGGCGACACGGTCGATATTTTTCCGGCCCACTACGAAGACCGTGCCTGGCGTATCCATTTATTCGGCGACGAGATCGAGAAGATCGAGGAGATGGATCCGCTCACCGGGCAGAAGACCGACGAGCTGGAATTCGTGAAGATCTACGCCAATTCGCATTATGTGACGCCACGTCCGACGCTCATCCAGGCCATCGCCGGCATCAAAAATGAGCTGCGACAGCGTCTCGATCAGCTCACCGCGGCCGGCCGCCTGCTGGAAGCGCAGCGGCTCGAGCAGCGCACTATCTTCGATCTGGAAATGATGGAAGCGACCGGCTCCTGCGCCGGCATCGAGAACTATTCGCGTTATCTCACCGGCCGCAAGCCGGGCGAGCCGCCGCCGACCTTGTTCGAATACGTGCCGGACAACGCGCTGGTGTTCTGCGACGAAAGCCACGTCACCGTCCCGCAGCTCGGCGGCATGTTCCGCGGCGACTTCCGCCGCAAGGCGACGCTCGCCGAATATGGCTTCCGCCTGCCCTCCTGCATGGACAATCGGCCGCTGCGTTTCGAGGAGTGGGACGCCATGCGTCCGCAGAGCGTCGCGGTTTCGGCCACCCCGGGACCGTGGGAGCTCAATGAATCCGGCGGTGTCTTCGTCGAGCAGGTGATCCGCCCGACTGGCCTGATCGATCCTCCGGTCGAGATCCGGCCCGCCCGGCTGCAGGTCGACGATCTCGTCGGCGAAGTTCGGCAGGTGGCGCAGAAAGGGTACCGGTCTCTGGTCACCGTGCTGACAAAGCGCATGGCCGAGGATCTCACCGAATACCTGCACGAACAGGGCATCCGTGTGCGCTATATGCACTCGGACATCGACACGCTGGAGCGCATCGAGATCATCCGCGACCTGCGGCTCGGCGCATTCGACGCATTGGTCGGCATCAACCTGCTGCGCGAGGGCCTCGACATCCCGGAATGCGCGCTGGTTGCCATTCTCGATGCCGACAAGGAAGGTTTCCTGCGCAGTGAAACATCACTGATCCAGACCATCGGCCGCGCCGCGCGCAACGTCGACGGCAAGGTGATCCTTTATGCTGACAGCGTGACGGGCTCGATGCAGCGCGCGATCGAGGAAACCAATCGTCGCCGCGAGAAGCAGGAGGCCTACAACACCGAGAACGGCATTACGCCGGAGAGCATCAAGCGCTCGATCCACGATATCCTCGACAGCGTATACGAGCGCGACCATGTCCTGATTTCGACGGGCGGCGCGAGCGCCGGCGAGTTCGCCGAGGCGGCGACCATCGGCCACAATCTCGAGGCGGTGATCGCCGATCTCGAGACACGTATGCGCGAGGCTGCGGCCGATCTCGACTTCGAGGAGGCCGCGCGGCTGCGCGACGAGATCAAGCGCCTCCGAGCGACCGAGATGGCGGTGCTCGACAACCCGACCGCGCGCGACGTAATGGCCGCGCAGGCCAAGGGCCTTCAGTCACGCTCGCGTCCGCACAAGCCGGATCTTGATGAGATGGGCATTGCGCTGTCGCACGAGGTGAAGCCGGCGCGGCCGGAGAGCCCACGCTCGAAGCTCGGAAAGCCCGGAATGCGTGGCGGGTTCAGAAGCAATCGCCGCCCGCGCTAGCCTTGATTGGCGCGACGGGGCCGCCCTTTCACCGATCTGTCTTAAAACTGACGGTGGTGCCGACGCCAACGATACGCGTAGGCCGAAGGCCGGTCATCGAACGGATAATGATAGACGTATCCGTCATAAGCATAGAGGCAGTAGTAACCGGCATAGGCGCAGCGGTCGCGCCAATTGTAGCCGTACCAGCCGGTCCGGACATGGCGCTTGCCATAAACCGGCCCGAGATCCGCCGCAGCCGACGGAGCGCAGGTACTGCCGAGAACGGCAGCAGAGATTGCAATCGCAACAAAGAAACGTTTCATGGTGACAACCGCGCCTAAGCAAAGGCGGCCATAATCCACCGCCATGTGTCACGCCATGTCTCACCAAGTTGCCGGCCGGTGCAAATCAAAACGGTCGAGTTGGTTAAGCATCGAACGACATATTTGCTTAATGTTTTCGCGCACCCACAGCGTCAGATCGATTCACCGCCACCTTCCAGCACCGCGTATTGCACCATGCCGGACACGCGCTGCCAGGCGGAGCCGTTGAAGCCGGCAACCACGTTGATGCGCACAATCTGCACAAGCTGGTTTTCGAGCTTCATAGTGTCGACGGTTCCGTCATGGACATAGGCGACCGCCGCAACGCCGCAGGCACGTTCATCTATGGCGTTGGCATTGACGGCTTGCACAGCCTGATCAGGCGCGGCGCCATGACTGCGCAGATCGACGAATTGCCTGGCCTCGTCTGACGTATTGCAAATGACGCCGACGCCGACGGCTGCGTCGCCGTTTGCCGGCGATGGCATCGGCACTTCAGCACGCGCGGCGCCGCATACAAGTATCGCTGCCGCTGCCGCCCAGATAATACGCATTCTTGCCTCCAGAATGTGGTTCCGCGGTATCGTTTGCCGGGACCAACGTCCCCCTGCGGGAACCGGTTCGCATCCAAGCGTGGGCACGCACGCAATTGTGAAAGCCTGTTCCGCGGCCGTTGCGTAGAAAGGTGCGATTCGGGCAAATAGCGGCGGCCGGACCTCAGAGCACCTCTCCTTGGAATGCTTGTATGAACGTTTCAGCTTCGACAATCCGAGCAATTCGTGCTGCGGTAAGCCTCGCGGTACTGACCGCCGCGCTTGCGCTCGCGGCCTGCGAAACCGGTGGCACCGGCCCTTCGGCCGCCGATGCACCGAAGGCGCAAGCCGCTTCGGCAAGGCCGGAACCGGCCGCCGCCAAACCTGAAACGCCGCCGACGCAAGCCGTAAGACCAGCGGCCGCAGCGGACGATGGCGAGCCGATGACGCGTGCGCGCGCCGCCCGCGAATGCTGGATGCGGACCGAAAAGGCCAATCCTCACCAGGATCTCGACAAGCGCGCCGACGTCGTCAACAAGTGCATTGACGATAAGCTCAAAGCGGCGGGCGCCGCTGCGCCGAAGACCTGACGGCTGACGCCCCTCCCCTTGCGCCGCCCAGCCCGCCCGCTAGCATTCGCCATCGTTTGACTTCAAGGAGGCGATCATGGCGAAAGGTCAGATGCGTTCCACGAAGGAGAAGAAGAAGCCGAAAGCCGACAAGGATAAACCGAAGCAGCTCTCCGCCTACAAGTTGGCGCAGATGCAAGGCTCGTCCGCTAGTTCCTTCAGCACCCCGCCCGGCAAGAAATCCTGACCGCTAGCGCTGCTGCCCAGAGGTGCCCATCTTCGAAGCTTCGGGCAGTTCCTTAGCCTGCTTCGCCATTTCGAGGCAGGTCAGCAATTCGTCGTAACTGGGTGAGCTGCCGAGCGAAGATAATCGCACGCAGCCTGTGCGCTGCGCCGAGCTGTATTGAGCCCAGTCCTGCTGCAGCTTGCCGTGCGCATCTTCTTCATCACGTTTGCAATCGCCGGCGGAGCGGCCCAGCGAAACTGAGACTTCGCTGGCGCGGCGGCAAGTCTGATCGACATCGAACTTTGGTATTGCGTCGGCCACCAGAACGATGTGCGACGCCGTCAAAATGATCGGCAATAGCGCGGGCATGGGCCTGCTCCCAAAACACCACCTCCCCGGTACCTGAAGACAATCCGTGAGCCGGGTTCCGGTTTCATGCCGATCCGGGTCATGAACCTTTTCGCGACTGGCGCGACCAATGGATGGTAACGCCGGAGGGCCGCAAGATGCTCAAGCGCTTCTCATTCGCATTTATCGCGTTCATCGGCTTGATCGTGCCTGGCGCATTCGCGCTGGCGCTGCTGGCTGCGCCGCCCGCAAGCCCGGCGCCTGTACAGCTGCCAGGCTGTGATCGCAATCTCGCCGATGCCAGTACAAACGTCGCGGCAATGCAGGCTCGCCTCAAAGGGCTAGACGCCAAAGAGGACAAGGACATTTGCACCGCGACACGGCTCTACTTTCTCGAGGTCGTCAAGGCGCGTGCCGTCACCGCGTTGTGCAGAAGCGGGCCGGAACGCGAGCGCGAGCTGGGCCGCTTCGATGCCGACGTGGAACACATCAATGAGGCGATCGCCGCCCGCTGCAGCTGACCGAAAATAATCCGAATTGCTTCACAGCTTCGCCAAAGTTCCGTGGCATGAGGCAACCAATGCTTAACCGGTTTGCGCTGAACATCGCGCAGCCAAAAAACAGCCGGACAGGCACTCTCGGGGGAGAGCTTCGGAAATGCAGGTGCGCGTTCGTCGTGCATTGTGGATGTTCGGTGCGCTGGCACTCGTCGCCGTGCCGGCATCGGCGCAGGAGTCGACCGAAGCTGCGTCCCTGACACCGGAAGACAGCGCCCTGCTCGCAAACGCTCTGGTCTTTGATCCCGCCGCCCTCGCCACGGCACCAAAAAAGCCGTTGCGCCTTCCAGGCTACAGAAACAGCGAGTACGACATCACACGCACGCAGAAAGTCGACGGCTCGACCACCGTCGTAGTGAAGCAGCCCGTGCAGACCGAATGGTCGAATTCTGTTGGCGCCGATCTCGCGTCATCGAACCCGGCCGCATATCCGCTGCCCCTGCCCACGGAGCGCAACAACGGCATGCCCGCCGGTGCGGCCTGGGCGTCAGTCGGTGTGCCGAATCTCGCCAGCGTGGATGCACGCGTCGATCCGACAAACGAGCAGGGCAAGGTCGGCACGACGATCAAGCATTCGATCCCGTTCGGGAGCCGTTTCGCCGTGACCGTGCAAGGCACTTATTCGGTTACGGAAATGCTCGGCCAGCCGTCGCCCACCCCCGGCGATCTGCCGCTTATGGCTTTGCCCCCGTCCGGCTCGCCCGCTGCCCAGCAGGTCTTTGGCAACGAGAAGGCGGTGAAGTTCAATATCCTGCCGACCGGGACCACCCTAGGCGCCGGCTTTGCGACCGCCAGCAACGATCCGGTAACGCACAACACCTTCAGCGCCGATCAGAAGCTTTACGGCCCGCTGCATGTGACCACCGCGGTCACCGATGTCGGGCAGACCACCAGCAACAAAAGCGTCACGGCGGGCTTCAAATTAAACTGGTAGGCTGGTTGCTGAATACCACGACGCGCTTTTACAAAATCCGTGCATAACTTCGTGTCCGGCCGCGTTGTGCCGGAATGTGTCAACATCTCCCACTGCTCCCGCCCCACGGTCGCCTTAGTCGCATGCGGCAATTGGATGCTGAAACATCCGCGCAGGATTCTGCGCTTCTGTAGGAGGGGACCAATGACGGCCATCAAACCCGAGCGGCTTGGTGCGGACAGGACGGTGCCGGAAAAAACCGGTCCGGAGGCCTATGCGCCGACTCGGAAATCTGCGGAACGGACCGAGTCCGAGCAGGCGGCGGTGACCGCATTCGAGGGGGAGATACGCGAATTCGTGCGGCGCGACGTCGCATATCTGCGCCGGCAGCGCAACGACGTGGATCAGCCGGGATCCGAGCCAGTTACCGACAACCTCAACGCGTTGATTCGGCGCGTTTCGGGAGCCTCAACGGAGGAAATCGATCGCGTCATTCTGGAGCTGCAGGGTGTGCGCGAAATGCTTCGTAGCGAGGGCGAACGCGTCGGCCGGGAAATTGCCGGTTATGCGAGCCTCAGCCACGCAGCCATGACCGCCATGAAGGTGATCGGTGACAGCCTGACACAATGGAAGAGCGCGCCGAACAATTACAGCAGACCTGCCGAATAGCGCGCAATGAAGCAGCCATCGGCGGAGCGTCCGGCGATGGCTGTTTCGACCTTAGGACGCCTTGATCTGGCCGACGACCGTGCGCACATTGGGCTCGATCAGCAGAACCTTGTCCTTTGCCTTGACGTAATAAAGCCGCGACGCGCCGTCGATGCCGCGCACGCTCTCGGGCAATGGACGCATTCCGTTGAGCGCCTGGTTTGGCGACAGCTCGCTTGCAGGTTCAAGCGCATCAGCGCCGGCAACCGGCTGTGACTTCTCCGCCATCACCGCATCGTAGATCTGCTTCCGTTGCTCTTGCGTGAGCGGCAATGGAATCGCCATGGTCGGCACGTGATCGAGGATGTCGTTGCGCTTGGAAAATTTGGCCGGAATGGTCTGCCCGAACGAGCCGATCGGCCCCGATGGGGGCGGCTCGCTCGAAGTGTTGATCGCGCCGGACACCGGTGGTTGTTGACCGCCAGCACCGGTGGTTGTCGGCGCTGCGCCGCCAGCCGACGGCTGCCGGGAAATGGGCTCGATGATCGCGGCCCACGCTTCGTCCGGCGTCGGGATCCTGGCATCCGGTGAATTCGACCACGGATGCGGCTGCTCCCCAGTATTGATTTGACCGGTATTCGGTACAAGACCGGGATTGATCGGGCGTTTCGGCTCGTCCTGCGCGAAGACGGCAGCGCCCAACGAATACAACAGGACGGCGGCAGCAACGCCAGACGTCCCTAAACGATGTGAATTTCTCATGGGAAGCCTCCATCGGCTGTCGTTAGACAACGGCCGAGAGGCAGTACCGGTTGCATTGAGCCGACGTGAAGCCGACATCGACTTGCCACAGAGCGGGCACAAAAAGCCCAGCGCCGCCCGCGCAAGCGGACGGCGGTTCGGATATGCTCGCGATCAGTTAGCTGGCGGCAGCGACTTTGGTCTTCGCAGCCTTGCGCGGCAGTGGGTAGTCGGCGCTATCGTAGAGCGCGCGAATGCCGTTGCCATCGAAACGTTTCTCTTCGACCTCAAGATATGCGCCCAGCAGCAATTCGGGCGGCAATTCCTCGATTGCAAAGCGGATCGCCTCCGCGGCGGTCGGAAAGCGCTTGTAGCCGATGGGACGGCGCGATTTCCGGCTGCGGCTCGGAAACAATTCGGACGGGGCACGGTAGTTAATCATCGACATAATCAGTAGCTCCTCGCCACTAATATGGCCCCTGGAGCGTCGAAAATCCAGCACTTCTGGGCCCGCGCATATCAGCCCGGCAGGCTCAAGGTAAACATGCGGTACCAAAAAGCGCGACCCAGCGCGCATTGGCGCGCCGGGTCCAATTCCCGGCCGGTGGGACCTTGTTAATCCACAACTTCGTCCACAACCTGGCTCGTTACCGGATCAACCAATACCACGCGATTATTTACCACCATGTATTTGTACGAGCGGATTGCTGGCACTTCGACCACGACCTCCTGTGGCATTGAATAGAGCCGCACGCGGTCCGGCACGCGAGCGCCAACGCGATACTCGATCGTCGGCTCAGCCGCCACGACTCGATCTCGCACGATCGTGCGATAAACCGTGCGCCGTTGAACCGGTGTCAGCTGCAGAGGTTCGCTGGTGACCACTGTTTGCGATTCGATCGGTTCACGCGTGATGACGGTGGTTTGCGCGCTCGCCGCCGTTGTACCCGCCGCAAGTACTGCCACTATCGCGGCATGGCGAAAATAGGTCATGAGTTCCTCCTCTTAAGTCCGGTTCAGCCCTGCAAACGCAAGGCCGGCGAGAGGAGTTCCCGACTGTCTGCGCCGGCGCATCATGATTTTCTTCACTGTGTGTGCGGCGGCTCGCTCATGAGTTTCAGTTTCGCCTGCAGCATATCGATGCGCTGTTCCGCTTCTGTCGCGGTCAGTTCGGCGCTGAACGCTTCCGGTTCGTAAGCATCAAAGGCCAACTTCCGAAGCAGGCTAGCCTGTTCGGCCGTCATCCGTGCAACCGTGCCGGGCTTTTTGCCCATGCCACCACAATTTCACCAGCGCGAAAGGGTTCCACATCACCTAGGTAACGCGGGTCGCAGGATCAGCGTGATCGGGAGCGTCACCAACACAATTGCCGCGATTACCGAGAGAGCAGTCGGAACGCCGACCAAATCGCCGAGCACACCATAGATCGCAGGTGAGATGGCGCCGGCGCCGATTGTCCCCGTGTAGAAGATACTGAACGCCCGCCGGCGCCGCTGAGGCTCAACCAGAGCAGGGACCGAACCGTACAGCACCGACGACGTGCCGTTGAGCGCAATTCCGACAACCGGCAACAGGGCCATCGCCGCCTCGAGCGGCAGCGGCAACAAGGCGACAATTCCGAAGGCGGTCACCGCTTCCGTTAACCAAACGGTCGCGACCGCGCCGATACGGGCGCCGATGAATGCGCACACCAGCTTGCCGACCGCACCGCCGGCAAAAACCAATGTCAGGGCAAGGCCGACGGTCTGCAGGCTTGCACCCTTGGCCGTGAGCACGAATGGCAGGAATGTGAGAAACGCCATACGCGTGGCGCTGTCGATGACCCCGACCGATAAAAGAAGCGGAAAGGCATAGACCCTGGCGGCGCCTGTCGGGCGAACGCTCTCATCCTTTTTGTGGCTCGCGGGGGTCTCGTCACCGAGACGCGGAATAAGAAGGAAGATCGCCACCGCGGCAATCGCGCCCAATGCGCCGAGCAGCATGAGCGCATGTCGCCATGGCAGCACCAGGATCAGCAACGCTGCCGCCGCCGGGACGGTCATTTTCCCGATGTCGCCGGCGAAATTGTAGGTTCCGAGCGCCTTCAGCGAACGCGTCCCGGAAAATGCGTGGGCGATCAGCGACGAGGCCAAAGGATGCTGCGTGCTCGCGCCAAGGCCGCCGACGAAAAGCGCAATGACTAACGCGACGATGCCGCCGCTCAGCCCGGCGAAGATGTAGCCAAGACCGGCCATCGCGGTGCCGAGCGCGAGAACCGCGGCGGTGCCGAAACGCTCGGCCAGAAATCCTGCCGGAATCTGGAAGCCCGCGAGCGTCCCCGAAAAGACGGTCTTCATCAGTCCCAGCGCCGCAAAACCGAGACCGAACTCGCCCTGCCAGATCGGCAGCATCACATAGACGAGGTCGGTATACCCGTCGTGCAGCGCATGCGCGCCGCAAGCAACGCCGAGCGCGCGGCGCTCGTCCTGCTTGGTACTGGCGGTCGGGGCGGCAGCGGTCACGTGTTCACCGGACGGCGTTCGACAAAGGTGGTGCTGATAAAGGATATCACGAGTTCGCCCCGCTGATTGACACCGGTCGAGCGGACCGTGAGCAGGCCGAGATTTGGGCGGCTTTCGGACACGCGGGTCTCGATCACCTCACTCTCATAAGTGATGGTGTCGTCGACATATACCGGTCTCAGCCATTTCAGATCGCGCAGGCCGAGCGCCGGCCCCATTCCGGCGACCGGCTCGCCGCGGCTGCGCGCCGCTTCCGCTCCGCGGCGGCGTTCGGCGACCATCATCCGCATCCAGATCACTGCGCTGTGCCAGCCCGAAGCGGCCAGTCTGCCGAAATGCGAGCGCTCGGCTGCGGCCCCATCGACGTGGAACGGCTGGGGATCGAAACGCGTCGCAAAGGCTTTGATATCGTCGGCCGTGAAAGTATGACGGCCGACCGCAGTGCGCTCCCCGACGGTGATGTCCTCGAAATATTTCACAGCCGCGCTCCGGCTTCGCGGCGCCTGATCATCAACGGGCTCGTCATCGTGGTCAGGACGCTGTCCTGCTCGTCGATCATCTCGAACAAACATCTGACGAAACCGAATTCGGGTCGACTGTTGGGAGCCCGCGTTTCTAGAACCGTCGTGCGCACGCGCACCTGCGTGCCCGGCCGCAGCGGCCTCAACCAGCGAACTTCGTCGACGCCGGGCGCGCCCATGGAGTGTGTCTCGTTGATGAATCCGTCGGCGATCATCCGCATCAGGATGCAGCACGAATGCCAGCCAGACGCGGCGAGCCCGCCGAGCAGCGTGGCGGCCCCGGCAGCCTCGTCGAGATGCATCGGTTGAGGGTCGAACTCGGCGGCAAAGGCGACGATTTCCTCGCGCGTCACCAGGCGCGGGCCGTAGATGGCGACAGCGCCTGCCTTGAAATCTTCCCAGTGGCGTTTCATGCAGCCCTTTTATTCGTCATGGCCGGGCTTGTCCCGGGCATGACCGTGGAAAGGTCGATATTGCAGATCAGGTCGCAAACCGGAAATGCATCACGTCGCCGTCGGCGACCACATAGTCCTTGCCTTCGAGACGCATTTTTCCGGCTTCCTTGGCGCCGGTCTCGCCATTGTTCGCGATGTAGTCGCCGTAGCTGATCGTCTCGGCGCGGATGAAGCCCTTTTCAAAATCCGTATGAATCACCCCGGCCGCCTGCGGCGCCTTGGTTCCCTGTGTGATGGTCCAGGCGCGCGCCTCCTTCGGACCGGCGGTGAAATAAGTGACGAGATGCAACAGCGCATAGCCGGCCTGAACCAACCGGTCGAGGCCGGTTTCGTTCAGCCCGACCGCAGCGAGATAGTCCGCGCGCTCATCGGGCGGCAGCATGGCAATTTCGGATTCGATTTTCGCCGAGATCACGACCGACATGGCGCCTTCTTCTTTTGCGCGCGCCTCGACCTTGCGGGAGAAGGCATTGCCGGTGGCGGCAGACGCCTCCTCGACATTGCAGGCATAAAGCACGGGCGTCGAAGTCAGCAGGCCCAGCGAGTGAAATAGCTTCTCTTCTTCCGGCTTGCGCTCCATCAAGCGCGCCGGCTTTCCTTCGCGCAACAGCGCCAGCGCACGGTTGACAAGGCCGAGCGTTTCTTTCGCTTCCTTGTCATTGCCTTTTGCTTTCTTTTCCAGGGCGTCCGTACGCTTCTCAAGCGATTCAAGATCCGCAAGCATCAATTCCGTCTCGATGGTATCGATATCGGCAATCGGATCGATCTTGCCCTCGACATGCGTGACGTCGGTGTCCTCGAAGCAGCGCACGACGTGAATAATTGCGTCCACCTCCCGGATATTGGCAAGGAACTGGTTGCCGAGCCCCTCGCCTTTCGAAGCGCCGCGCACCAGCCCTGCAATGTCCACAAACGAAATGCGCGTCGGAATGATCTCGGCCGACTTGGCGAGAACGGCGAGCTTCTCAAGTCGCGGATCGGGCACGGCGATCTCGCCGACGTTCGGCTCGATGGTGCAAAAAGGATAGTTTGCCGCTTGGGCAGCAGCAGTCTGTGTGAGCGCATTGAAGAGCGTCGACTTGCCGACGTTCGGCAGGCCAACGATGCCGCATTTAAATCCCATGATTTGGCCGTTTCTTTACATTGTCACTTCGGGCTGGACGGCTCGGTGTCGTCATCGTCGTCATCAAAGCCCTTGGCCTCCATGGCGAGATGAACCTTGTTCTGGAACGTCGCGTCCTTGCCCTCGACCAGCAGCGGTGCGTTGTCCGCGATCACGTCGCAAAGCGCTTCGACCCAAGCCCATTCGCTTTTGGCAAAGTCGCCAAGGACATGACCGGGCACGAGTTCCTTCACGTCCGGCTTGCCGATCCCGATGCGCACGCGCTTGTAGTCGTTGCCAAGATGCGCCGTAATTGACCGCAGGCCGTTATGCCCGGCATCGCTGCCGCCAATTTTCACCCTAACTTTCGCGGGCCGCAGATCGACCTCATCGTGGAAGACGGCGACGTTGCCCGGCTCAAGCTTGTAGAAGTGCACGGCTTCCGCGACCGCCCGACCTGATTCATTCATGTATGTGCCGGGCAGAAGCAGAAGTGCGCGTTCGCTGGCAATAGTCCCCTCCACGGCAACTCCCTGAAAACGACGCCGCCAGGGCGAAAGGTTGTGACGGCGCGCAATCGCCTGCACCGCCATGAATCCGATGTTATGGCGGTTGGCCGCGTGCTTGGGGCCGGGATTGCCGAGGCCGACGAAAAGCAGCATGGCTTCAACGGCCGTAAGGCCGCCCTATCGCGATGTGCGTTACGCCGACAAGGCGGCTTGTGCGCCGCCTCACTTCTTCTCGGACTTCGCCGGCGCCGCGGCGGCGGGTGCAGCACCTGCGGCCGGAGCAGCACCGGGTGCAGCGCCTGGAGCCGCACCGGGAGCGGCGCCTTCCGCAGCCGGCGCAGCGCCAGCCGCAGCGGCGGCGGCAGCAGCGGCAGCGGCGGCAGCAGCAGCTTCGGCAGCAGCCTTCATTTCTTCCGCGTAGCCGGACGGCGGCACCACGGTGACGAGCGTCATATCGGGCTTGCCGATCACGCGGATATTCGCCGGCAGAGTGACGTCGGTGAGATGCTTCGAGTGATTGATGTCGAGGCCGGAAATATCGACGTCAATCGATTCCGGAATTGCGTCGGCCGGGCAAACCACCTCGACAGTGTGGGTGACGATGTTCACCGCACCGCCACGCTTCACGCCCGGCGCCTGATCGGCGTTGAGCACGTGCACCGGAATGTGCACGCGAATGGTGGCTCCCTCCGACACGCGCAGAAAGTCGACATGCATCGGCAGATCCTTGATCGCGTCGAGCTGGAAGTCGCGCGGGATCACCCGGTGCTTGGTGCCGTCCACATCGAGATTGTAGAGCGTAGTGAGAAAGCGCCCGGCATAGATGCGCTTGCGGAGCTCGTCGTGTTCGACGAGCACCATGATCGGGGGCTTGTTCTCTCCGTAAATTACGCCCGGCACTTTGCCGGAGCGACGCGCTGACCGGGCAGCCCCCTTGCCGCCTTTCGGACGCGCCGTCGCCTTCATTTCCTGGACGGTCGCCATCTTGAATCCCTCATCTAAACCAATGGAAAAGGCGGCATTTTCCGCCGCCTGCGAACGCGGCAAGCCTCCAGGGGTGCCGGGGGCCGCGAACGGGGCGGGTTATAGCGATGACGGCCGCAAAGGGCAAGAAATCACGGACCTGGGCCGTTAATGACTAGTCCGC
>JBKPRE010000244.1:0-11568 GCA_046734435.1 Pseudomonadota bacterium
CAAGCAGAAGACGGCTAACGAGATTCCTTCATAGGTCTCGTGGGCTCGGAGATGTGTATAAGAGACAGAGATTGCCAAGCGGCTCAATCAACGCCCGCGGGAGACCTTGGGATTCGAAACTCCCGCCGATAGACTACGAGCGGTGTTGCAGTGACCGGTTGAAACCACCGTCATTAGCGGACATTTGCACTGTGAAAAGCCATGTCCGCTTTACCCCAAAAGCGGACATTGCAGTCCCAGTTTGACAATTCGACCGAAAACTTTTGGAAATTCAAGGAAGTTTTGGTGGCGGACGCAGTCCAAGTCGAACCGTCTCCACTCCCAAGTTCCCTGCTAACAGGGAAATTTACAGGGAATTTCGTCAAATCGATCTGCTTGCTGCGATTTGACAGCTGACACGCGAGCAAGTTCAGAGGCTTGCAGCGAAATTCCCTGCGCACCAGGAGCAGGGAATTATTTTGGCGGAACGGGAAATTTGCTGAAAGAACAGGGAATTTCAGCTGCCAAAGTCATCATCATCTCCGGATAAGGTTGTTGGTACACACAGCCTTCGGGATCGAGGCTGAAAGCGACCTGCGCGACCTTTTTACTTTCGAGTGCAACAAAAGAGACGGCAATCACATCTTCCAATCAGTTGTGGGCTTGTTGGAGTGCCGAATTTGCCAGACCCTACGCACCATCGTTTCGACCGGGGGATCAGGCGTCGAGACCTGAGAGCTCACGAACGCGCTCGCCGTGTTGCTACCTCGTCGACCGCACCGTCTGCGATGACAACACCATAATCGCGTTTCGCCTCTTCGACGGTGATCAGGCCATCGAGCACGTCGCCCAGCACTTGCCGGGGATCGCGTTCGCGCGGATTGCCAACGCCGCCACCACCCGGCAGTCCAAGCTTAATGGCGTCGTGCGGCGGCACCGTCTGGCGTCCTTTTGGCCGGATCGGCCGGCCCGACCGCAAGCTGACCGTTCCCGCGCCGCCGTGTAGCCCGCCGGCACGGCCGCGCGCGGGGTTCTTCACGCGCTCGAAATTGCACAATAATGCGACCGGGTTTGCGCGCGCGCCGCCAAGCTCTATCGCCTGGCCAAGTCCGCCCCGGTATTTGCCCGCACCGCCTGAGCCATCACGAAATTCGCGGCGGTAAAATACAACGGGCGCCACGCTTTCTGTAGCCTCCACCGGAATGGTGCGCACGCCAGACGGAAAGGCCGTCGCGCTGAGCCCGTCCTTGCCCGGCCGTGCGCCTGTCCCGCCGCAATGGAAGATCACTGTGCTGAATGCGTCGAGCTGGTTCGCATCGGTGCCTTCGGCGACCTCGTCGACCAGCGAACCGCCTCCGAAAATTTGCGGATTCCAAAGCGACGACGCGCCCTCGGCGGGCACGCCGCCGGGGATCACCTCCTCCAGACAACCGAAAACAACGTCCGGCAACATCTGGCCGACCGTGTGTCGCGCCGCGACGGGCCAGGGTCGCTTAACGTTGAGCACGCAGCCTTCCGGGGCGGACACCGTTATCGGCTCAAGCGATCCGAAATTGTTCGGTACTTCAGGCGCGACCAGGCATTTCACGCCGAAAGCCGTGTAGGCAAGGCAGTAGTTATAGACAACGTTGATTCCATAGCGCGACGCCGTCGACGTGCCGTCGAAATCCACGTGAATGCCGTTGTCCGAGATCGTCAGGGCCGCCCTGAATTCCAGGGGCTTGTCATAACCGTCAATCGTCATGCTGTTGCGATAGGTGCCTTTCGGCAGCGTCCGGATGCGCGCCAACGTCGCCTCGCGCGAGGATTCGACAATTGTCTCGCCGAGGCGGTCCAGGTTGGTGATCTCGAACTCCTCCATCATGTCGATCAGCCGGCGGCCGCCTTCGTCATTACAGGCGGCACAGGCATAGATGTCGCCTTCGACCTGAAGCGGTTCTCGGACATTGGCTCGCACCAACTGCAACAGATCCTCGTTCATCTTTCCTTCGCGCGCGAGCAGCATGATCGGGATGGCGACACCTTCCTCGAAAACCTGCCGGCCGTCCGGCCCCATACCGAGCCCGCCGATATCGACGACATGGATCGTGTTGGCGAAAAGCGCAACCGGCTGGCCGCGATAAAAGGTCGGCGTCACCACCGTGATGTCGTGCAGATGGCCGGAGGTAAGCCAGGGGTCGTTGGTGATGTAATGATCGCCCGGCTTCATGCCGGCGAGCGGATATTTATCGAGGAAATGAATGACTGCATTGGCCATCGAATTGACGTGACCGGGCGTGCCGGTCACCGCCTGCGCCAGCATGCGGCCGTGACGATCGAATACGCCGGCGGAGAGATCGCCGGCCTCGCGCACCGACGTGCTGAACGCTGTGCGGATCATCGTTTGGGCCTGTTCCTCGACCACCGCGATTAGGCGGTTCCACATGATTTGCGCATGAATCTGGCCGAGGGCAGCGTTCGGACGGGCAACCATGGTCATTTCTCTCGGCGAACAAGTTCAATATAGCCGAACGGGTCGATCGTTGCATCGAACGAAGGACCGACGATAGTCGTCGTATCGTCTTCCGTAATCACGGCCGGGCCCTGGATCTGCGTGCCCGGCGACAGACGGGTGCGCTCGTAGACCGGCGTGTCGATGAAGGCACCACTGGCGGGATCGAACACCTGACGCTGCGCCGCCGGCTTGGCTTTTACAGGCTTGAGTGTTGCCGCCGTCGCGAGCTTTCCTTCCGATGGCGCACTCAACGACAAGACCCAGCTTAGGATTTCGATCTCCACCCCGGGGATCGGCCGGCTGTACAGTCGGCGATAGGCTTCCTCGAATAATTCCGTGATCGCCGGCACATCCGTTGATATGAATTCGCGGACGGGCAGATCCACGGCAATTTCGTGACCCTGCCCGCGATAGCGCATGAACGCGGCGCGCCGTTCCGACAGCTTGGCGCGCGGCTCACCGCGCCGCACGATGTCTTCGGCCTCGCTTCGCATTTCGGCGAACACGGTATTGGGGACGGCCGGATCGAAGCCATTCAGTCGGACCAATCGGCCGCGCACAATCTCATAAGCGACCGGCGCCCGCAGCAGGCCCACCGCGGAGCCGACCCCGGCATTGGCCGGGACGAGCACACGGCTGATTCCAAGCTTTTCCGCCACGCGTGCCGCATGCAGCGGCGCAGCGCCGCCAAACGCGACCATCGTACGAGTGCGGATATCCTTGCCGCTCTCGATCGCATGTACGCGCGCGGCGCTTGCCATGTTCTCGTCGACGATTTCGCTTATCCCGAGCGCGCCGTGGACCGCTGAAAGATCGAGCCTGTTTCCGATGTTTTCGGTAATCGAAGTCTTGGCCGCCGAGCCATCGAGCGGCATTCGGCCGCCGGAAAACCTCACCGGATCGATGCGGCCGAGCACGACATCGGCATCGGTCACGGTCGGTTGCGTGCCGCCTCTGCCATAACAGACCGGTCCCGGCTCCGAGCTTGCGCTGTCTGGCCCAACGTTGATGCGGCCGAGTGTGTCGACGCGAGCGATCGAGCCGCCCCCGGCTCCGATCTCGACCATTTCGATCACCGGGATACGCAGTGGCAGGCCGCTGCCTTTGATGAAACGATAAATGCGCGCGACCTCGAATGCGCGCGCGGTCTGCGCTCGCCCCTTGTCGATGAAGCAAATCTTGGCGGTGGTCCCGCCCATGTCGAACGAGACGACCTGATCGAGGTCCTGCTGCAACGCAATGCAAGCGGCAAATATCGCACCCCCCGCCGGGCCGGATTCGACAAGGCGTACCGGAAAGCGAATCGCGGTATCGGTCGTGGTGATGCCGCCACCGGACGTCATCAGCAGTAGCGGGCACCGAAACCCCGCCAGCGCCAACCCGCGTTCAAGATTCGTGACATAGCTTCCCATCAATGGCTGGAGATAGGCATTGGCGCAGGCGGTCGAGAAACGCTCGTATTCCCGCATCTCTGGCGAAACGTCGGAGGAGAGCGTCACCATAACTTGAGGCATGCGCCGCGCGACCGCTGCGCCGACACGGCGCTCATGGTCGGGATTGGTGAAACTATGAAGAAGGCCCACCGCCACCGCCTCGACCTTCTGCGCCTCCAGTACGTCGATGGCGCGCGCGACGCTCGCCTCGTCGAGCGGAATCAGAACGTCCCCTTGAGCGTCGACGCGTTCGCGGACCGGCAACCGCAAACGGCGGGGCACCAAAGGTGGCGGCAGGTCGATGTTGACGTCGTATTGCTCGAAACGGTTTTCGTGACGGATCTCGACAACGTCGCGAAAGCCTTCCGTCGTCAGCAGCGCCGTCTTGGCTCCCTTGCGCTCGATCAGGGCGTTGGTTGCGAGCGTCGTGCCGTGGATGATTAGCTTGACGTCGGCCGGCTGAATGCCGGCCTCACCGACGATCGTGCGCAGGATCGCGAGCACGCCCTCCTCCGGCGCGCGTTGCGTGGTCAGGCCTTTGGCCGTGTAGCGGCGCTCGCCGACCTCTAGCGCGACGTCGGTGAACGTGCCGCCGATATCGACGCCGAGACGAATTGAGGGAGGTGATGTCACCGAAAAACCGGTTCGATTGCGGGGAAACGGGCGGCGCAGGGTGGCGCCGCCCGGATGTCCCGTTACTTGCGCCAGCCCTTCATCGGCAACTCGAGCTTGTGCGTGGCGAGGTTCTCCGGCCACACCGAAACATACTCTTTGCCGCGCAACTGGATCAGATAGGTCGAGGCGAGAGCGTTCTGCCCGCTTTCGTCGAACTTCACGCCCTGGTAGCCGATCATCAACTGATTCTGCTTGAGGTCGGTCGCCTTGAGGGCAGCCCGGATCTTCTCAGGATCGGTCGAACCGGCGCGATTGATGGCATCGGCGAGCACCAGGAAGCCCTGCATCCAGCGCGCTGACGTATCATCCAGATCGCGGCCGTACTTCTTCTTAAACATTTCGTTGATGATGTTGCTGTTGGTCCCCGGCTTGCCGGTATCGAAAGCGCTGCGGTTGATCGCGCCCTGCGCCAGATCGCCAACGTTCGGAATAAAAGTCGGATCGGAGAACCCGGCGTCGTCGCCAATGATGATTGGCGGCAGGTAATCGAGATTCTTCATCGTCTTGAAATAAAGAATCGTATCGGCTGTGTAACTGATGAAGATCACGACGTCCGGCTGCACCGTCTTGAGCTGCAGCACCTGCGCATTCACGTCAGAGCTGTTGGCATTGTAGGGAATTCGCGCGGCGATCGTCAGCTTGGCGGCCGCGGCGGCTTCCGCCACGCTGGCGGCAACCGATGAGCCGTAGTCGGTGTTTTCGTTGATGATCGCGATCTTCTCGACCTTTTGGCCGGATTTTTTCAGGTCATTGAGGAACTGTGTATAGGCTTTCGCGAAATCTGGCGCATAAGGCGTCGTGCGGAAGGTCCACTTGAAGCCACGGCCGGTAATGTTGGCGGCGACTGAGTCCGCGACCAGGAACGGGATGCCTTGGCGCTCGGCGACCGCGGTTGCGACCAGCGACACCGATGAGTGATAGGAGCCGACCATTGCCACTACTTTTTCCTGCGTGATCAGACGTAGCGTCTGCTGCTGGCCAACCTGCGGATTGCCCTGATGATCGGCGCCGATGAGCTCGATCTTGGCACCGCCAAGTTTGGGGAGGCCCGCTGTGGCGCCGAGCGGCAAAATGTTCAGTTCCGGGATTGCGTTATTCACGATTTCCGCGCCCAGCTCGACGGCATCTTTCGCCGACTGGCCCGCGCTTGCGGCATTGCCGGTGAGCGGGTAGATGACGCCAATCTTGACGGTATCGGCCGCGTTGACTGGAGTGCCCACCCAAACCACGGCGGCGAGCGTGACGACGAACCACCACATCCGATCCATATCAACCTCCCTGCGTTGCAATGTCTTGGTTATGTCTGGCCGGCGTCGAACGCCTTAAGGCTTTCAGCCAGCTTGGTTTCGATGAAATCCATGTGCGCGATGATAGCGGCCCGGGCTCGCTCGGGCGAACGAAACTGCCGGCCATGACGCACCTCGATTAATCCCACCAGTCGGCGCGATAGATCGCCTCGCGAACAGTCTGCCGACTGATGTTGAACATCGTGGTGAGCTCGCGCTCGGCTGGCAAGCGGCTATCGGTCGGAAAACGGCCGACGGAATGAAACCGACGATCTGCTCGAACACCTGGTCGGACTTGCGCCTGCCCTTGACCGATGTGAAAGGAACCGGGGCTGATCGCCTGGCATCCGAGCTTCGCCCTTGCCATTGCCCTCTCCCGCTAGCCCGCCTCGATACCGGGGGCGCGTGCGCTGATGCCTAGATAGATTTCGCGAACCTGCTGGTGGTTCTCGAGCTCCGACGCCTTGCCTTGCAACGCGATGCGCCCGGTCTGCAGGACGTAGGCGTAATCGGCAATGCCAAGCGCAAGCGGGATCGACTGCTCGGCCAGCAACAAGGTCAGACCTTCTTCATGCAGGTGGTGGAGCATGTCATAAAGCGCCTCAACCACCGCAGGCGCCAGGCCGAGGCTCGGCTCATCGAGCATCAGTAATTTCGGTTCGCTCATCAGCGCCCGCCCAAGCGCCAGCATCTGCCGTTCGCCGCCCGACAGAGTGCCGGCGAGCTGCCGGCGCCGCTCGGCCAAGCGCGGGAAAAGCGTATAGACCCGCTCGAACAGGCCCTCGATGCGAGCCTTGTCGGCAAGCGTCGTCGCGCCAAGCCGAAGGTTCTGCTCGACAGTCTGAGCGACGAAAAGCCGCCAGCCTTCCGGCGACAAGGCGAGGCCCTTGCTGACAATCTGATAGGCGGGCTGCCCGGCAATGTCCTCCCCGCGCCAGATGACGCGGCCGCCGGAAGGGCGCACCAGGCCAGCGATGGCATTCAACGTCGTGGTCTTGCCCGCGCCGTTGGAGCCAAGCAATGCAACGATGGTGCCTGGTTCCACGTTCAGGGAAATATCGGAGATGCCCACCAGGTCGCCGTAGCGCACTTCAAGGTGTTCGATGAGCAGATTACTCATGTCTTCCACGCCTGGTGTGGTGGCCACGGCCGAGATAAGCCTCGATCACGGCCTCGTTCTTAACGACCTCGTCCGGCTTGCCGCTCGCGATCACATGACCCTGGTTGAACACCAGGACGCGCCTGGTCAGAGTCATGATCACTTCCATGATGTGCTCGACGATCACAATGGTGACGCCGGTTTCGTGGATCTTGCGAACCAGTGCGATCGCATCGAGCAATTCGGTAGGCGTCAGGCCTGCGAGTGCCTCGTCGAGTAGCATTAAGCGTGGCGTCGTCGCCAGCACACGCGCGATCTCGATCCGCTTGCGTCCGGGGGTACCAAGCGAGCGAGCGCGCTGGTGAGCGAGCCGACCTAGCCCGGTCAGTTCAAGGATGGCTTCGGCGTGTGCGTGCGCATCGTTCCGGTGCGGATAGCGCAGGAACGCCCCAACCATCACGTTGTCGAGCACCGTCATATCCTCGAACGTCGCCGGCACCTGGAAGGTGCGGCCGATGCCGGCAACTGCGTGCGCTTCCGGCGAAGCGTTAGTCATGTCCCGGCCATCGAACACGATCCGGCCGGTGGTCACCGGCATGTCGCCCGCAATGCAATTGAAGAAGGTCGACTTGCCTGCCCCATTCGGGCCGATTAGGCCGATGATATCGCCCGTGTCGACTGTCAGGTCGGCGCCGGCGACAGCGCGGAAACTGCCGAAAGCTTTTGAGACGTTTTTCGCCTCAAGCAGCATGACCCCGCCTCCACCACTTCGACCTCTTGGGTGCAATCCGTTCCCAGAGATCGAACAGGCCCCCCGGCTCAAAGCGTGCAATAAGAACAATGATGCCGCCATAGAGAATGAATGTCAGTCCCGAGCCTCCGCCGCCGAACCAGGTATTGGTTGCCGTCTGCAACGGAATGAGGATCAGCGCGCCAACCAGCGGCCCGAAGAGTGTGCCAGCGCCGCCAAGCGCGGCAATGATAACCATCTGCACCGAGACAAGAATGCCAAAACCGCTTTCCGGATCGATGAAGCCGGTCTTGATCGAATACAGCGAGCCGGCGATCGACGTGAACACGGCGCTCAACGCCAGCGCCTTGATCTTTGTCTGCAGCACGGGAACACCGAGGCTGCGCGCGGCGCGCTCATTCGTCTTGATGGCGCGCAGGTAATAACCAAACCGGCGCTGCTCCATCAGCCAAGTGATGAATAGCAGCACCGCGAGCACGACAAGAAAAATGTAGTAGTACGGAAGCTCACCGCGAAACGTCAGGTCCCACCAGCCGCGCGCGACCGCCGGGCCCTGCAGGCCGATTGCGGCCCCGACCAGGTCCCACGTGCCGGTGAAGATGCGGATCAGCTCCGCAACCGCGATCGTCGCCATGCTAAAATAGTGGCCGCTTAGTCGGAAGGTCGGCAGGCCGATCAAGATTGCCACCACGATGCTGAGGGTGATGCCGACGGGAATTCCCGCCATCGGCGGCCAGCCGAACAGCTGATAGAATAGCAGCGGGCAGTAGGCGCCGAGGCCGTAGAAGACGCTGTGACCCACCGATACCTGGCCGGCATAGCCGCCGACGACATTCCAGGCGGATGCCGAGATCGCCGCGAGCAGGAACGTCACGCCGATGTCGAGATAGAACGCCCCAGAAAAAATCATCGGGTAGACCAACAGGCACGCACCGAGGAAGACGACGGTCCACTTGGGCAAGAAACTTTTCACGCTTTACCCATCAGGCCTTGCGGCCGCAGCCAGAGCAATGCCACAAACAATGAGTAAACGATGATGTCCTTGTAAATCGGCCCGAACCAGAACGCCGATACGGCCTGGATTAGGCCGATGATCAGCCCCGCATAAAGAGCGCCCGGCACGCTGCCAAAGCCGCCGAACGCTACCACGACGAATGCGATCAGGCCGAAGGTCTCGCCGACCGATGGCGACCATGGATAGGCCGTCGCCATCAGCGCACCGGCGATACCGGCAGCGCAGCCCGCTAGGCCCCAGGCGAGCGCCTGCATGCGATCGGGCCGGATTCCCATCAGCATCGCGGCGTTGCGATCTTCCGATACGGCCAGCAACCGACTGCCGATATTCGTGCGCGTCAGCAACAGGTGAAGTGCGATGGTGAAAGCGACGGCGACGACGCCCGCGACAAGCTGCGCGATCGGCAGCAGGATGCCGCCGAGATTGATCGTGCCGGACAGCGAGGTTTCCGGCAGCGAGACGAAGTTCGCCGAAAAAATCCAGAACGCTGTGTAGCGCAGCAGCAGCGCAAGGCCGAACGTCGAAAGGATCTGCGCCAGCATCGGGCCGCGCATCACGTGGCGTATCAATCCGGCATAGACGACGACACCGAGAACAAAGAGCGCGATTGCCGCCGCCATGCCGAACGCGGCCGGACCGCCGCCAAGCCACACGACGACCAGCAGCGCGACATACATTCCGAGCATAACGAATTCGCCATGCGCGAAATTGATGACGTTCATCATGCCCCAGATCAGCGTCAGACCCGAGGAAAACAGCGCGTAGATGGCCCCCAACAGGAGGCCACCCACCACGACTTGCAGGAGCAGCATCGCTTTACTTCGCCCACCCCGCCATCGGCCACTGCAGCTTGGCGTCTGCCGCCTTCTCCGGCCACACGAGCTCGTACTTTTTCCCATGCAGCTGGATCAGGTAGGTAGCGGCGAGAATATTCTGTCCCGTACTGTCGAATTTGACGCCCTGATATCCCATCATTAGTTGCTGGGGCTTGAGATCGGTTTGGGTCAGCGCAACGCGGATTTTCTCGGGGTCGGTCGAACCGGCGCGGTTGATTGCATCGACCAGCGCGAAGAAGCTCTGCATGTTGCGCGCGCTGGTGTCATCGAGGTCGCGGCCCGTCTTGGCCTTGTACATCTCATTGATCTTGTAGGTGGTCGATCCCGGCTTGCCGATTGCCCAGGCGCTGCGGTTCATCACGCCCTGCGCGACGTCAAATATCGCCGGGACGAAAGACGGGTCGGAAAAACCGCTGTCGTCACCGATCACCATCGGCGGTTTGTATTCGAGATTCTTCATCGTCTTCATGTAAAGGATTGAATCCGCGGTGTAACTGATGAAAATCACGACGTCGGGATTTTTCTCCTTCAGCTGCAGCACCTGCGCGGAAACATCGGTGGAGCTTGCGCTGTAGGGAATGCGGATCGCGACGGCGATGTTCGCCTTCTTGGCTTCTTCGGTGACCGATTCCGCGACCGAGGTGCCGTAATCGGTATTCTCATTGACAATCGCTATCGACTCGATCTTCTTGCCGGCCTTTTTCATGTCATCGAAGAACCGCATGTAGGTGCGGGCATAATCGCTAGCGATCGGCGTGCCGCGGAACACCCATTTGAACCCGCGCCCGGTGATGTTGAGCGCCGCCGATTCGCCGACCATGAAAGGAATGCCGTAGCGCTCTGCAACCGCGGTTGCCGTGAAGCTGCACGATGACTGGTACGCACCGAGCATCACGTGCACCTTATCCTGCGTGATCAGGCGCGTGGTGAGCTGTTGCGCGAGCGACGGATTGCCCTGGTGATCGGTAAAGACCAGCTCGATTTTCGCGCCGCTGAGATTGGGCAAGCCCGCGCTCTTGGCAAGCGGCAGATCGCCGAGCTCGGGATGCGCGTTGTTGACGATGTCGGCGACGAGCTCGGCCGCCGCCTTCGACGCCTGGCCTGCAGCGCCGGCATTGCCGGTGAGCGGCCAGGTGATGCCGACCTTGACGGTCTCGGCGGCTGCGGCGGGACCACCGGCATAGAGCAACGTGGCGGCAGCCATTGCCGCGACGAACAGGAACGGTTTGCGTTTCAAGGATCCCTCCCCTACGGATTTTGATTGGCTGTAGCCAGGCCTGATCTTTTTGCGCGTCAGACAGCCGGCATTGTACGGGCGCGCGGTCTCCACTAGCGTAGAAAGTGGTCTGACCACGCTAGAAAGCCCCTTTAGGGCTGTCAATTGTGCAACACCGCACCCCGGGAATCTGAGGAGCGAACGTGCCCAACCACTACGACGTGACGACAATAACTGTTCGTCCCAATACCCAGCCGAAAGCACTGTCCGTCCTGAAGGATCAGTCGGCGAGCACGGCTGGCTTGCTGGCGTGCTGGTCCACCGATATCGGCGCGCTCAATCGGATCATGATCATCCGTGCCATTGACGATATTGCTGCCGCTTTGAACGATCGGCACGCGGTACTGGTTTCGCGCAACCCATTTGGTATCGGCGACCTGATCGACGAGATGACGATGGACACCTACACCGCGCTCAACTGCGTTGCCCCAATGGCGCCGGGCGACATGGGCCCATTCTACGAGGTGCGCACCTACGTATTCAAACCGGACGGTGTCGCGCCGACCGAGCAGCTGTGGCGCGAATGGCTCCCCAAGCGGGCGAAGGTGTCGCCGATTTTGACGGCAATGATGTCGATCACGGGCAGGGTCGCGCGCTTCATGCACATCTGGCCGTACAAAAGCCTCGACGACCGCGCGCGCCTGCGGGCTAAAGCCGTCGCCGACAAAGTGTGGCCGCCGCCGGGCGGCCCCGAGCAATTCGTCAGGATGCAGAACGACATCTA
>JBKPRE010000245.1:0-6159 GCA_046734435.1 Pseudomonadota bacterium
TTCACCACGCTGCTTCCCGGACCGTTGGCAACATTGATGCTCGCCGAAGCCGGCGCCGAGGTGCTCAAGATCGAGCAACCGGGAGGCGAGAATGCGCGGCGCTTCCCGCCGTTCGTCGGCAATGAAAGCGCGGCCTTCACGATGCTCAATCGCGGCAAGACAAGCATGACGCTCGATCTGAAGAGTGATGCTGACCGCGAAAAGCTCATGCCGCTGATCAGGCGCGCAGACATTACGGTTGAGCAATTCCGTCCGGGCGTCATGGACCGGCTCGGTCTGGGCTATGACAAATTGAAAAAGATAAATCCGAAACTGATTTACTGCTCGATTTCGGGCTACGGCCAGAGTGGGCCGCGCGTTCACGAGGCCGGCCACGACATCAATTACATCGGCAATACCGGCTTGCTCGACCTGCAGCCGGGTCCGGCCGATCGACCTGTCGTGCCGCCAATGCTGGCAGCCGACATCGCCGGCGGTAGTTTCCCGGCCGTCATCAACATTCTCCTGGCCTTGCGGGCGCGTGACCGGAGCGGCCAAGGTTGCCGCATCGATATCGCGATGACCGATGCGATGTTCACCTTCACATGGGCGGCGCTGGCGATCGGCGTTGCCACCGGAGAATTTCCAAAACCGGGGGACCTGTGGCTCGTCGGTGGATCGCCGCGCTACCAGATTTATCCAACGAAGGACGGGAAATTGATCGCCTGCGGCGCGCTCGAGCCGAAATTCTGGACTGCATTCACCGCGGCAATCGGGCTGCAGAAGGAATTCATCGACGATGCACGCGACCCAAAGGGGACACGCGATGCGGTTGCAAAACTGATTTTGACGAAAACGTCGGACGAGTGGCGGCCGATCTTTGCGAGAGCCGATTGTTGCGCAACGGTGATCGTTCCGCTCGAAGAAGCGATGCGCGATCCGCATTTTGTCGAGCGCGGGCTGTTCGCGCATCAGGTCGGGACGGAGTCGGGCAAGACGTTGCCGGCGCTGCCGCTGCCGATTGCGCCAGATTTCCGCACGGTGCCGGGAACAAAAAAGGCGCCTAAGCTCGGCTAGAGTGCTTCGCCGCGCATCAGTCGCGGCTGGCTCGCGGCCGGTGCAACGCCTTCCCGCATGACTGCGCGGCGGAGCGGGCCGATCCGGTCAAGCAAATAAAGACCGAGGCCGCGTGCGCCCTGAATGGGCAAGAGGTCGCTCAGCAGCGAGCGGTTGAGCAAGTCGATCGCGAGCGTACGGCTACCGACATCCGCACGTCTCATTCGGTCATAGCGAGATGTCACATCAGCTCCGCCAATATCGCGGCCCGCTCGCTGTGCGGCGACCACAAGTTCGGCGATCGTTGCCGCGTCGCGCAGGCCGAGATTGAGCCCCTGGGCGCCGATCGGCGGCAAGACGTGGGCTGCTTCTCCGACAAGCGCAATCCGTTCGCCAGCGAAGCGTCGTGCGGTCGAAACGGTAAGCGGAAACATGCCGCGACCCGGTTCGACCTGCAGTTTGCCCAGGATCGAATGTGATGCCTGTTCGATCCTGATGGCGAGCGCGAGGTCGTCCAGCGCCGCGAGCTCGTCGGCGGTGGCGGGGTCGAGCACCCAGACAAGGCTGGAGCGGTTGCCGGGAAGGGGCACGAGTGTAAACGGCCCGCCCGGGGTATGGAATTCTGTGGACGTGTCGTGATGCGGGCGGGAATGGGACAAACACAATGTCATCGCGGTTTGCGGGTAACGGTGCTCATCGGTCGCGATGCCGGCGGCCGCACGGCAGAGCGATTGACGTCCGTCGGCGCCGCCAACGATCAGTCCGCGCAGGGATTTGCCGCCCTTCAAGCTGACCACGACGGCGTCGGCCTGTGACGAGACGGCCACAACTTCATCTTCCACGATCGACAAAGCGGGCAGGTTGCGTGCGCGCCTCGCCAGCGCGTCGATGAGATGGCGGTTTTCGATATTGTGTCCGAAAGCTTCGAGCCCAATCTCCTCGGCAGAAAATTTCACCTCAGGGGCGCGCCACAGGCGGCCGGTATCGTCGACGATACGCATGGTGCGCAGCGGAGCAGCCTTCTCCGCGCACATTGGCCAAACCCCGAGCGTGTCGAGCGCCGCGACGGAACCGGCAAGCAGAGCCGTGGTTCGATTGTCCGCCTTTGCGGGGCGCAGCCCGACAAGCGCGGTGTGAACGCCGCCTTCCGCCAGCGAAATTGCGGCGGTGAGGCCGGCAGGTCCGCCTCCGACCACGATGGCGGCAGGGTTATCGGCGCGCTTATGCGGCATTCGAGGCCTGGCCCGGTTCGACGTTAACCGCAGTAGCACGGCAAGGCGGGGCCCGGAAACCACGCTGCCTTGTTGCGATTTCGCCTGGTCGCGCGATGCGCTATGCCAAGGCGAAATGACGGAAACCTCCAGCTACCGGTTCACGCATCTGGCGCCTGCCGAAGCGGGTCTCGGCCGGATTTTCGCGCGACCGAAGGTGATCGCCGCCGGCTGCGTGATCATTATGGCTGGCCTCGGCTGGTTCTATCTCGCGCTATTTACTGCCGCTCCGGCCGGTTCGTGGTTCGCCATGATGCAGGCACTCTGCCGCACGCTTCCGGAGGGTGCCTGGAGTGCTCCCGCCGCTGCGGTTACCGCATCGATGTGGGGCGCGATGACGTTGGCAATGATGCTGCCGAGCGCGTCTCCCATGATCCTGACCTATGCGGAGATCGCCGAAACCGCCGCGCGCAAGGGCGAGCGGATCGTATCGCCGCTCGTGATCGCGGCCGGATACGCAAGCATGTGGCTCGTCTTTTCGCTCCTTGCGACCACGATGCAGGTCGTTCTCGCACGCGCCGCATTGCTCGATACTGGAATGACATCGGCGAGTGGAATTATGGCGGGGGCCATTTTCATCGGCGCAGGCGCCTATCAATTCTCGGCGCTCAAACATGCTTGTCTCACGCACTGCCAGAATCCGTTCCCGTTCTTTTTCACAAACTGGGCCACGACACCCGGCGGCGTATTCCGCCTCGGGATTAAGCAGGGCCTTTACTGTCTTGGTTGCTGTTGGGCGATGATGCTGGTGATGTTTGCGGTTGGCGTAATGAACGTGGCCTGGATGGCCGGGCTTGCCGTGGTCATGACAATTGAAAAGTTGCAGACGGGACGGCGGTTCGCGCACGGAGTTGGCGTGGCATTGATCGTCGTTGGAACGGGTTTTGCGGTGTCGGCATTTGCCGCACACTGGCACTAGGCTAAAAGCAAGAAACGGGAGTGGGACGTTGCGTGAGAGTTGGAGTCTGAAAGGCGAGTTGGCGCTGTCGTGCAGCTGCACGGTGTTTTGCCCCTGTGTCTTGTCGCGCGGCGACCATCCGCCGACCGAAAGCCGTTGCCAGACATGGGCCGGCATCCGCATCGACGATGGGCATTTCGACAGCGAGGACCTGTCTGGAATCAAAGTCGGGCTGATGATGGACCTGCCCGGCATCATGTCGCGCGGCAACTGGACGGCAGCGCTCTTTGTGGATGATGCCGCGTCCGCTTATGCGGTGAAGGGATTGACGCGGATCTTCACCGGACGGGTGGGCGGAACGACGCATTTGCTCTCGATCCTGGTCGGGCAATTTCTCGGTGTGCGTCAGGTTCCGATCAGCTACGAGACCCAGGGTGAAACACGCATCGTGCGCATCAAGGATTATGTCGATGGGGCGATCACGCCGGTACGCGGCAAGGAGCCGGGGCAAAACGTCATCATCAGGAACAGCGACTACTGGATCGGACCGGATGTCATCGTCTCGCGCGCCGACAAATCGCGGTTTCGCGGGTATGGCCGCAACTGGAATTTGACCGGGAAATCGGCTGAGATCGTGAAGCTGGACTGGGGCAACGAGTGACCGATTTTGCGCGCATCCGCGCTTTCACGGTTCACGTCTTCACCGCAACGGGTGCAGCGCTGGCCTTGCTGGCGCTGATCCTGGCGACCGGCGGTCATTGGGCCGGCATGTTCTTTTGCCTCGGCATGGCATTGGTGGTGGATGGCCTCGACGGGCCAACGGCTCGGGCATTCGAGGTGGAAAAGCTGCTGCCGCGCTGGTCCGGCAACACGCTCGACCTCGTGGTCGACTTCACGACCTATGTCTTCGTTCCGGCCTTTGCGATCGCGGCCAGCGGGCTGCTGCCGCAGGTTTTGGCCATTCCGGCCGGCATTGTCGTGGTGATCACCGGCGCACTTTACTTCGCCGATCGCGACATGAAGACCAGCGACAATTACTTCCGCGGTTTTCCAGCGGTATGGAATTTGGCTGCCTTTTATCTTTATTTGCTCGAGCCGCCGGAATGGGCTGCGGCAATTTCAGTCGTTGTGCTTGCCGGGCTGAGCTTTGCGCCGATCAAGTTTCTCCATCCCCTGCGCGTGCAGCGCTGGCGCCCGATCAATATCGCACTTTTGGCGGCGTGGGCGGTCCTGGCGCTCATCGCCATTATTCAGGATCTCTCGCCTGGCCTCTATGTAACGCTGCCGCTGTCTCTCATTGCGGTCTATTTTTTCCTGATCGGATTGTTGCGAACCCCCGCCTGATCGTGTTCGATCGCCGCCGGAAATTACGGAGCAAGCCATGTCCCGACCCGTTCTGCTGATCGCCGGCGGCAGCCGCGGTATCGGCGCTGCCACTGCGAAATTGGCGGGCGCACGCGGGTATGATGTCGCGGTCAATTACAAGACCAATTCAAATGCCGCGGCCGGCGTCGTCGATGCCGTGAAGAAGGCCGGGGGTAAGGCGATTGCGGTGCAGGGCGACATGGCGCTCGAGAAGGATATCGAGCGGGTGTTCGACGCCGCCACAGATGGTCTCGGACCGATCACCCACTTCGTGCACAGCTCGGGGATCATCGGTGACAACTCCCGGCTCGACGAAGTCAGTTCCGCCACAATCCGCGAGGTGCTCGACCTTGATACGTTCGGCGCGTTGCTGTGTCTGCGCGCCTGCGTCAAACGCATGTCGACCAGGCACGGCGGCAAAGGCGGGTCGGTCGTGATGCTGTCGTCGATGGCGGCCCCGCTGGGCGGCGCCAACGAGTGCGTGTGGTATGCGGCTGCCAAAGCGGGGGTCGATTCCATGGTGATCGGCGTTTCGCGGGAGGTCGCCAAGGAGGGGATGCGCGTCAATGCCATAACGCCGGGCGTGATCGACACCGACATTCAGCCGCCGGGCCGGGTCGAGCGCGTAACACCGATGCTTCCGATGGGCAGGGCGGGGCAGGCGGACGAAGTTGCGGAAGCGGTGCTCTTCCTGCTTTCGGATGGTGCCTCCTATATCAACGGCGCAAACTTGCGCGTGTCTGGTGCGCGCTGATCCGCCTTGCGCTGGGCGATTGGCCGCCTATGATCGCCGCCGAAATTCCATCCGATAACAACACAATCTTATTCCAAGGAGTGAAACATGGTCGCGGCAGTGCGCGTACACAAACCCGGTGGTCCTGAAGCGTTGACGTATGAGGACGTCCAGATCGCCGCACCCGGCCAGGGCCAGATCAAGATCAAGCAGCACGCCTGTGGCGTCAATTTCATCGACGCCTATTTCCGCATGGGCATGTATCCCTCGCCTGTCGGTCTGCCGTTCATCGCCGGCAATGAGAGCGCCGGCGAAGTCATGGCGGTGGGCCCAGGCGTCACCGACGTCAAGGTCGGCGACCGCGTGGCCTTCGTTGGCCCGTTGGGCGGCTACGCGGGCGAACGGCTGGTGCCGGCCGATCGCGCGGTCAAATTGCCCGCCAATATTTCCTATGAGCAGGCGGCCGGCATGATGCTCAAGGGCATGACCGTCCAATATCTGCTCAACCGCACCTACAAGGTCGAGAAGGGCACCGTCTGTCTTATCCACGCTGCTGCCGGCGGCGTCGGCCTGATCGCCTGCCAGTGGGCCAACCATCTGGGCGCAACTGTTATCGGCACCGTCGGATCGAAAGAGAAGGCCGAGCTTGCCAAGAAGAATGGCTGCCACCACACCATTCTTTATCGCGACGAGGATTTTGTCGCGAAGGTGAAAGCAATCACCAGCGGCAAGCTCTGCGACGTCGTCTATGACGGAATCGGCAAGACGACGTTCCCGGCATCACTCGACTGCCTGCGTCCACTCGGCTACTTCGTGAGCTTCGGCAGCGCGTCAGGGCAGATCGAAGCGTTCAACAT
>JBKPRE010000246.1:0-31290 GCA_046734435.1 Pseudomonadota bacterium
TGATAGCCATTGGAAGTTACTCACGACTACTAAGACACCCGCTTTGGCGCGCCGTACCTGAACCATTTATCGCCGCTCCGTACCAGGACCTCACGTTTTGAGACCCGCGCATCGTCAACGCCGCGCTGCCGCCGCAGTGCGGCTGCAATGGCGTCTTTAATTTCGGCTTTGCGTAGCCCATCGGCTTTCACCGCGATGGTGATTTCGTCACTCTCATCGATGATCGGGAGGCCTTCCAGCTCGTCTTTGGCCATCAAGGCACCACACTGACTGTTAGTGTTTCGATGAGAAAAACCCCGCCTCGGCGCAGAAAGTTCCGTGCGCCGAGTGCCGCTCCTGCGTTTGTTGTCTAGCCCCGCTGGCGTATTTGCACTGGTTTTTTTGCGGAGTCCTCCGGGAACGTACCATCGTACTTGGCGTTCAAGCGCAAAAGCCTTGTGTACGGGCCTGGGGAGGTTCCAATGTTACTGATGTACGACGCGGACACGGTCGCTTTATTGCGAGCGACCTTAGAAGAAGCGTGGGCCTCATTGCGGGCACATGAGAAAGCGGGGTCAAGCAAGACCCTTCTCGCCAGCCATATTCTTGAGCTGGCTAGCCGCGGCGAGCGCAATCCGATCCGCCTGCGCACATACGCGCTTGTAAAATACGAGGTGTCGAAGAGCGAAGCTTATAAAAACGGGAGTATCTGAGTCGAGCTAGTGGTCACGCTCTCGTTTTTGCCTTCAATGCTTTGAGCGCCTTGGCACAACCAACGCTTACCTCGTCTTTGTGCTGCTTGAGGCAGGCAATTATTTTGCCACCGCCAGGATGAACGCCGTGGCATATTCTTTCGGCGTCGGCATTGCAAAGTGCAAGGGGGGCTTTGGCCGCTTGAGTTGGTCCAGTGCAGATTACAGCGAGTGAAAAAAATGAAGCTACTGTCAATTGACGAACAGGCATTTCCAACCTCGTTACAAATTCGTCTTTGGGCATCACGCACTCACACGCTAAAAGGGGCCGTCGCAAAACGCCAACACAGGCGACGGCCTAATATCACAGGGTCTGTAGCCTTTCTGGGGTGGGTGAGAGGCTACAGGCCGAGCCTCTAAACGCAGAACGGAATTGAATGTTCCACACTAATTGCCTTTAAGTGCGCTCTCGCGAGCCACACCTCCTTCGGCGTAGCCCCAAAGAGGCGGAACCGTGTTCACGCACATCGTGTTGGCCATGCAGTAGATCACGGGCTTCGGCCCCTTGTGATCGGCAGGCCCCGGAAAGCCCCTAGGCACTCCGGGGCTTTGCTTTAGTGGATAGCGGAACTGCTCCAGACACGATTGAAGGCACTTGCCTCAAGCAGCCTTGCCTCTTCCTCTGCCGTTAGAAGAGCGAATATTTCGCGCCTATCTTCGTCTTCTTCTTCCTCAGCCGACGCTGTGCGATACTGCGCTATATTTACACGCGCTACACGTCTAGCCATGACAGCCACCCTTGAAGCAACCGGCTACCCGGAAAACTGGCTGTCCACGCACTGGCGCGCTTTGATCTTGCTCAATTGTTGGGAAACAAAAAAAGAAGCGGTCCCGAGGCAACGTCTGGGACCGCTTTAGGATCTCCGAGACGACAACACCAGAACGCGGCCTAACGCCCAATTAAATTTGACGCAGGGAGCAATTATTTGTGCTGCCTCAGGTCAAGTCGCGCGTGATGGCTGTGCTGAGTTCCAACCAATCTAATCGCGATTAACGTTAGCCCCCGCCCAACGCCTCTCGACTTTCAAAAGACATAAGTTACACGCCTGCTTTTCGCGAGCGCGATTTCGCGGCACTGCGCGCGATCCAATCACCAAAGCGCCGTCGGACGGAAGCGTCAAAAATGGCGTCAAGGGGCTGCTGTTCCTGCGCGGGGTCATGATCTGAGAGTGCAGCGAAGTAGTCTTGCAGCAGCTTCCATTCGCTGGCATCAGGATCGACGGCCATAGTCGCCTCCATAGACATAAAGCCGTCGCAAAGGGAAAGCGTTCCTTCCCAGAGCGGCGGTGATCTCATTATGGAAGCACAGCCGCCAACATCGCCCGCGTTACGGGGAGTGTCTCGATTTCGATCGCGATGACTAAGCCCAGCAGCACGACCCAGAGCGGGGCGGTGGCTATGTAAGTGTCTTGATTGTCGGTCATTAGCAGCGCCTCCCGGTTAACCGATGGCTACCCGGCGAATCGAAGGCCGGAGGTGTGCTATTTCACACAGAGTCCGACAATTCTTTATGCCGTAAATTTACTGGCAAAGGCTGCGGCTAAACTCGCATCGGCAAAGCACCAGCGAATGACCGAGCCATCAGCAATGTGCGTGCCATGACCGCGCTGTGCTTAATGCAGTGCTGCAGGTGAAAGTCGTACATCGCATCGAGCCCGCCAGTTAGCCTGCTGTGTGCCGCCGTATTGCAAAGATTCAAAAAACCCTTTGAAATATGGGCGACCCCGGCTGGATTCGAACCAGCGACCCTCAGCTTAGAAGGCTGATGCTCTATCCGGCTGAGCTACGGGGTCGGTACTTCACGGTTTACCTGTGCCGGACGGCCGATGCCATGACTGGCAAAAAACAATTTTTATCGCGTTACTCCGGCAGTTGTGCGTGCCGGCCGCTGCAATTGGCGGCGTCCGCGCCCGGAGATATTTCTATTGTTAGATTAAACCCTTAGCGTAATTCTTTAAATGGCTCATCCGACTTTTGAGGATATTGGCCGAGCCGATTGATCGTCGTATCAATTCCAGTGCCCAGGCGGTTTGCCGTACCGGCTGGAGGGGGTGTTGCATCTTTTCGGCCATGTCCTCGACACCATCCGAGACTGAAATGAGGAGTGCGGCGAACCGCTGCCGCGGGAGGGTTCATTCCATGCGCTGTCTCGTTCGCGCCGGCCTTGCCGCCGCGCTCGTTGCTTTTGTCTTTTCGCCAGCGCTCGCGGCGGACAAGGCGTTCAAGCAGAGTGATCTCGATGTCGCGGCGGTCAAGCTCGAAGCGCAGATCAAGAGCGATGCCGGCAGTGTCGGCAAACCGGCCGCCACGCTGAAGCGCGATGCCGATGCCGCCTTCCAGAAGAATGATTTCCGCGCCGGCATGCTGGTGCTCGGCCAGCTGGTCGCCGCTGCGCCGGACGATGCAACGAGCTGGTTGCGGCTATCGCGCACCGTGCTGCAGATCAAACCGCGCGACGACCGCGAGAAAGCGCTGCTGCTCGACCGCGCGTCGACCGCCGCCTATATCGCCTACCAACGCGCGCGCGACCGCAACGTCGAAGCCGACAGCCTGTCGGTTCTCGGCCGCTCATTGGCGGACCGCCAGCAATGGCGCGGCGCGCTCGATTCCCTGCGCCTGTCGCTCGATCTGAGGGAGACCGCCGAGCTTCGCAGCCAGTACGAAAAACTGCGGGCCGAACACGGCTTCAGGCTGCTCGACTATACGGTCGATTCCGATTCAATTTCACCGCGCGCCTGCTTCCAGTTCTCCGAGGAGCTACCGGGCCGGCGCACCGACTTCTCTCCTTTTGTCGCCGTTGCGGGCGTCGAGAGGCCCGCGATCGCCGCAAGCGAGAAGCAGCTTTGCGTCGAAGGCCTCAAGCACGGTGAACGCTACGCGGTGACGCTGCGCGCGGGGCTGCCCTCCGTCGTCAAGGAAACGCTCGCGAAATCGTCGGACTTCACGATCTTCGTGCGCGACCGCAAGCCTTTTGTGCGCTTCTCGGGCAAGGCCTATGTGCTGCCGCGCACTGGGCAGCGCGGCATTCCGGTGCTGAGCGTCAACACCCAGGCGGTAACGCTGGCGATCTACCGGATCGGCGATCGCAATCTGATCGATACGCTTCTCGGCTACGACTTCCAGCGCAACCTGAGCCGCTATCAGGCCGAGCGCCTGGGCAATGAGCGCGGCACCAAGGTGTGGAGCGGCGAGCTTGCGGTAGAATCGAAGCTCAACACCGAAGTGACGACGGCTTTTCCACTCGACCAGGCAGTCAAGGATCTCGCTCCCGGCGTCTACGCCATTATGGCGGAGCCGAAGGACGCCGTGTCGAACGACTACGGTCAGCAGGCGACGCAATGGTTTGTCGTTTCGGATCTCGGGCTCACGGCCTATACGACGCACGACGGAATCGACGTCTTCGTCCATTCCCTCGCGACTGCGGATCCGCGCGGCAGCGTGGAAGTGCGCCTGATGGCGCGCAACAACGAGCAGCTTGCGGTCCGGCAGACCGATCGAAACGGCTTCATTCATTTCGAAGCGGGCCTCGCGCGCGGCGAGGGCGGGCTCGCGCCTGCGGCGATCGTCGCCGCTGAGAAGAATGACTATGCTTTCCTGAGCCTGAAATCGCCTGCCTTCGATTTGTCCGATCGCGGCGTCGCCGGCCGTGCGATTCCGGCCGGGCTCGACGCTTTCGTCTACACGGAGCGCGGCGTCTATCGCACTGGCGAAAGCGTTGCCATATCCGCGCTTCTGCGCGACACGCAGGGCTCGGCGGCATTGAACGTGCCGTTGACCGTGGTGGTCGAGCGCCCCGATGGCGTCGAGTACAAGCGCGCTGTCGTGGCCGACGGCGGCCTCGGCGGACGCTCGCTGACCGTGCCGATCGTCGCCTCGGCCTCGACCGGGACGTGGCGTGTTGCGGCCTATACCGATCCCAAGCGGCCGCCGGTCGGCGAAACCACGTTCATGGTCGAGGACTACGTCCCTGACCGCATCGAATTCTCACTGACATCGCCGGCCAAGGGAATTTCACGCAGCGCGCCGGCGCAGCTCAGCGTGGACGGTCATTTCCTTTATGGCGCGCCGGCCTCCAAGCTCGATCTCTCCGGAGAAGTGACCGTTGGTGTCGCAAAAGAGCGCGCCGGATTTTCGGGCTACGCCTTCGGACTCGCCGATGATGAAGTTACTGCCGAGCGTGACGAGCTCGATGAGCTGCCCAGCACGGATGCCTCGGGCAAGGCGACATTCCCCGTAAAGCTCGACGAGTTGCCCGCCAGCACGCGTCCGCTGGAAGCGCAGATCACGGTCAGAATGTCGGAGTCCGGCGGCCGAGCCGTCGAGCGCAAGCTGACTTTGCCGGTGACGCCGGACGCGCCGATGCTCGGCGTCAAGCCGATGTTCTCCGGGCGCTCGCTCGCGGACGGAGCCAACGCCGACTTCGACATTGTCATGGCGGCGCCGGACGGCAAGACGCTCGCAAAGCAGGGATTGCGTTACGATCTGCTGAAAGTCGAGACCAGTTACCAGTGGTACCGGCAGAACGGACAATGGGAATACGAGCCGATCAAGCGCACCGAGCGGGTTGCGAACGGCACGGTCGATGCCGCCGCCGACCGGCCGGTGCGGCTTTCGCTGCCAGTCAAGTGGGGCCGCTATCGCCTGGAAGTTTCGACCGGCGAGCCGAATGGCGCCATCACGTCGGTCGGATTCGATGCGGGCTTCTATGCGGACGCGTCGGCGGACACGCCCGATCTGCTCGAAGTCGCGCTCGACAAGGCGGACTACAAGCCCGGCGAGACGATGAACGTGTCGGTGACGGCGCGAACCGCGGGCCGGCTCACCGTGAATGTGTTCACCGACCGGCTCGTCGCCAGCCAGTCGCAGGACGTCAAGCCTGGCGCCGCGCGCGTGAGCCTCAATGTGGGTCGCGACTGGGGAACCGGCGCCTACATGGTCGCGACCTTGCGGCGTCCGCTTGATGCGCCCGCTCAGCGCATGCCGGGCCGCGCCATCGGCGTGCAATGGTTCTCGATCGACAAGACCGCGCACACGGTTGCCGTCGACATGAAATTGCCGGCGACGATGCGTCCGAGTTCGACGCTGAGCGTGCCTATCAAGCTTGCCGGCCTGATCGCGGGCGAGGAAGCCCGCGTTGTCGTTGCGGCAGTCGATGTCGGCATCCTCAATCTCACGAATTACAAGCCGCCGGCGCCAGATGACTATTACCTCGGCCAGCGCCGGCTGACTGCCGAGATCCGCGATCTCTACGGCCAATTGATCGACGGCATGCAGGGCGTGAAAGGACAAATACGATCGGGCGGCGATTCCGCCGCGGAGCTATCCGGCTCGCCGCCGACGCAGGCACCGCTTGCTCTCTACTCCGGCATCGTCACGGTCGGCCGCGACGGCGCCGCGCAAGTGCAATTCGATATCCCCGCTTTCGCCGGCAGCGTTCGCGTTATGGCGGTGGCTTGGACCAAGGAAAAGCTCGGCAAGGCATCCGGCGACGTCGTCGTGCGCGACCCGGTCGTTCTGACGACGACACTGCCGCGGTTTCTGCGCACCGGCGATCGCGGTGCGGTTCAGCTCGAGCTCGACAATGTGGAAGGCGCAGCCGGCGACTACAACCTGGCCGTCTCCACCGACGGGGCCACAAAGTTGGAGGGAAATCAGCCGCAGGCCCTCAAGCTCGCGGCCAAGCAACGTGACCGCGTCTCCATTCCGGTCACAGCGTCCGGCGCCGGGCCGGGCACCGTGACGGTAAAAGTAAGTGGGCCGGACAATTTTGCGCTCGAGCGCAGCTATGCGCTCGACGTGCGGCCGGCGACGCAAGTTCTGACGCGCCGCACCGTGCGGGCGCTCGCCAAAGGCGAGACGCTCACATTGTCGAAAGATCTGTTCGCTGATTTCGTGCCGGGCACCGGTCGTGTCGGCCTGTCGGTTGCCGTTTCGACCTCGCTCGACGCCGCGACGCTCCTGAACGCGCTCGACCGGTATCCGTTCGGTTGCTCCGAGCAGATTGCGAGCCGCGCCATGGCGATGCTCTATGTGAACGAGCTCGCCGCGCAGGCGCAGCTTGCGCCCGACGGCGACGTCGACCAGCGCATCCGGGATGCGATTCCGCGTCTCTTGGCTCGGCAGGGCTCGAACGGTTCGTTCGGCCTGTGGTCGGTAGGCGGCGACGATCCCTGGCTAGATGCTTACGTCACCGATTTTTTGACCCGCGCACGAGCGCGCGGTTTCGACGTCCCCCAGAGCGCTTACACCCTCGCCATCGACCGCCTGCGGAACTATGTCGCCGCTGCCGGTGAGCCATCCAGGAATGGTGGGCGCGAGCTCGCCTATGCGCTTTATGTGCTGGCGCGCAACGGCGCCGCGCCGATCGGCGATCTGCGCTATATCGCCGACGTCAAGCTTTCCGATGTCGCGACGCCGATTGCGAAAGCGCAGATTGCGGCGGCGCTGGCGATGGTCGGCGACAAGGCGCGCGCCGACAGCGCCTATCTTGCGGCGCTCGATGCCATCGCACCGCAGCCGAAGCTCGATCTCGGGCGCGCCGATTTCGGATCGGCATTGCGCGATGCGGCGGCACTGGTGACGCTCGCTTCAGAAGGGCGCGCACCGCAGAAAACGGTGGATGATGCCGTTCTGCGTATCGATGCAGCGCGCTCGCTGACGACGTCGACCTCGACCCAGGAAAACGCCTGGCTGGTGCTGGCCGCGCGCGCTCTCGCCAAGCAGCTCAATTCCATCTCGCTCAGCGTCAATGGCGAAACGCGGCAGGGTGCGCTCTACCGCAATCTGCGAGCGGACGATCTTGCGTCCTCATATGCGGTTCAGAACAACGGCGACGGCAATGTGCAGGCCGTCGTCAGTGTCAGCGGGTCGCCGCTTACGCCGGAGCCGGCGGCCGAGAGCGGCTTCAAGATCGAGCGCAGCTACCACACATTGGCCGGAGAGGCAGCCGACCCGAGCAAGGCGAGGCAGAACCAGCGCTTTGTCGTGGTGCTCAAAGTGACCGAGCCGCAACCGCAATTCGGCCGCGTGATCGTCGCCGACTACCTGCCGGCGGGGTTCGAAATCGATAATCCGCGGCTGGTTTCCTCCGGCGAGACCAGCACCCTCGACTGGATTGCGGACGGTGTTGAGCCGGTGAACAGCGAGTTCCGGGACGATCGCTTCACCGCGGCCTTCGAGCGGTCGGCGGAGTCCTCGCCCGTCTTTACGGTCGCCTATGTCGTGCGGGCAGTCTCACCGGGGCGTTACGTGCTGCCGCAGGCGAAAGTCGAGGACATGTACCGACCGGACCGTTTTGGCCGAACCGCAACGGGCGCAATCGAGATCACGGCGAGATGAAACGCTGGCAGCGCATGCTTGCAATAACCGGCGCAACGGCTGCCATGGTACTGGCTGCGTGCGCGGGTGGAGTCTATGCCTTGGGGCCTGCGCCTCTCGGCAACGGTCTCGAGTACTCCCATGTTGTGCTCGACCGCGAAGGGCGCCTGCTGCGCGCCTATGCCACGCGCGAAGGCCGGTGGCGATTGCCGGTCACGGTAAAAGACGTCGATCCGCGTTTCGTTCGTCTATTGCTCGTGTACGAGGATAAACGCTTTTACGAGCATCACGGGGTCGATTCGCTGTCGATGGTGCGTGCCGCCTACCAGTTCACGACCAGCGGCCAAATTGTCTCCGGCGGCTCCACCATCACAATGCAGCTGGCGCGGCTGCTGGAGCCACGCGAGCATCGCACTTTAGGTGCGAAGCTACGCCAGATCGTGCGCGCGCTTGAAATCGAGCATGCGCTCGGCAAGGACGACATTCTTGCTCTTTACCTGACGCTCGCGCCCTACGGCGGCAATCTTGAAGGCATTCGCGCGGCTTCGTTGGCCTATTTCGGGAAGGAGCCGCGCAAGCTGTCGCTTGCGGAGGCGGCCTTGCTTGTCGCTCTGCCACAGTCGCCCGAGCTGCGGCGGCCCGATCGTTCTCCGGAGACCGCGCGAGCCGCGCGCGACCGGGTGCTTGATCGGATTGCGGCGGCGGGTGTGGCGCCGCCGGATGAGATTGCTCGGGCGAAAGCGCAAAGCGTGCCGCACGAGCGCAAGCAACTGCCGATGCTGGCGCCGCATGCGGCAGACCAGGTCGTCTCCCTCGAGCCCGATCAGCGTGTGCATCGCCTGACCATCGATCTTCCGCTGCAGAAGAGCCTGCAGGATCTCGCCCTGGAACGGGCGCGGACGCTCGGCCCGGATATTTCCGTCGCTATTCTCGCGGTCGACAATGCGAGCGGCGCGGTGAGGGCGCGCGTCGCCTCGGCGGACTATTCCGATACGCGCCGCGCCGGCCAGGTCGACATGACGCAGGCGCTGCGTTCGCCAGGCTCGACGCTCAAGCCTTTCATCTACGGACTCGGGTTCGAAGACGGACTCATTCACCCCGAGACGATGATCGATGACAAGCCTTCGCGGTACGGCAACTACGCACCGGAAAATTTCGATCTGACGTTCCAGGGCACCGTCACAATTCGCCGCGCGTTGCAATTGTCGCTCAACGTGCCGGCGATTGCCGTGCTCGGCAAGGTCGGCGTCAGCCGCCTGAGTGCGCGGCTCACCCAAACCGGTACGGCGCTCGTCCTGCCGAAGAACGAGGCGCCGGGCCTCGCGATGGGATTGGGCGGTGTCGGCGTCAGGCTCAGCGATCTGGTGATGCTTTATGCGGCGCTGGCCCGGCAGGGCTCTGCGATCGCGTTGAGCGAACTCGCGACCTCTGCTCCGAAAAATCCCCGGCGGCTGCTCGATCCTGTGGCGGCCTGGTACGTCGGCAACGTTCTTATGGGCGCACCGCCGCCTGACAATGCGCCGCACGGACGCATCGCGTTCAAGACTGGCACGTCCTATGGCTACCGGGACGCTTGGGCGATCGGATTCGACGGGCGCATGACGATCGGCGTCTGGGTCGGGCGGCCCGATGGTGCGCCGGTGCCGGGTCTTTACGGCCGCGCATCGGCCGCGCCGATTTTGTTCGATGCCTTTGCGCGTTCTGGCCTGACGCCGTTGCCGTTGCCGCAGGCGCCGAAAGGCACGATCTTTGCGGCGAACAGCAAGCTGCCGCCGCCATTGCAGCGTTTCAACGCCGGCACGGGCTTGCGGGAAGCAACAGAGCGCCCGCGCATCATGTTCCCGCCGGACGGCGCGCGGCTCGAATTGGCCGGCGGCGACCAGCCCAACCCGGTCGCGCTCAAGGTCGCAGGCGGCCGCGCGCCGCTGACCGTCATGGTGAATGGCGTGCCGCTTGCGGGCGGTAGCGGCCGGCGCACATTGTTCTTCAGTCCGGACGGCCCCGGATTTGTCCGCCTGACGGTGATGGATGCAACCGGCGCCACCGACAGCGTATCGGTGAGGATGCAGTAGCGCTGCCAATGACAGCGCGCGGGCTTGGCTTTATTGTCCGGCCGAAATTGCGGGTTTAGGGGCTTCGAGAGTGATAACGACGACAGATAAGGCCGGCCCATCGCTTGTTCCGGGCCGCGGCCTTGGTGCAGCGCTCGACTATGCGGTGGTTTCGCATAGGCGCGCCGTGGTGCTGCTTCTGTTGTTCTCACTGCTGGCCTTCCTGCCGGGCTTTTTCCAGATCCCGCCGGTCGATCGCGACGAGGCGCGCTTCGCGCAGGCAACGAAGCAGATGCTCGAGACCGGCGAATATGTCGACATCCGGTTCCAGGACGAGGTGCGCTACAAGAAGCCGGTCGGCATTTACTGGCTGCAAGCCGCTGCGGTGAAGGCCGGAGAAGCGCTCGGCGTGCCGCGGCCGCGCGCGACGATCTGGCTCTATCGGCTGCCGTCGCTTTTCGGTGCAATCGGGGCCGTGCTGCTGACCTATTGGGCGGCGCTGGCGTTCGTTTCAAGACGTGGCGCACTGATCGCGGCGCTGATGATGGCAAGCTCGGTCCTGCTCGGCGTCGAGGCGCGGCTCGCCAAGACGGACGCCATGCTGCTGCTGACCTCGGTCGCGGCGATGGGTGCCATGGCGCGGATTTATCTCATTTGCCGGCGCACACCCGAAATCCCGGTTGGCTGGGGACAACCAGCGATTCTCTGGACGGCGCTCGCCGCCGGCACCCTTCTTAAAGGGCCGCTGATCCTGATGTTCGTCGTGCTTGCTGCAGTCACGCTGTCGGTTGCCGACCGTTCCGCACGCTGGGTGTGGTCGCTGCGTCCGGTCGCCGGTTTCGCCTGGATGGTGCTGCTGGTGCTGCCGTGGTTCGTCGCCATCCTTGTCAAATCAGGGGGCGATTTCTTCGTGCAGGCGGTCGGCCACGACATGCTCGGCAAGGTGACGAGCGGGCAGGAGGCGCACGGCGCGCCGCCCGGACTCTATTTCATATTGTTCTGGGTCACGTTCTGGCCAGGCTCGGTGCTCGCGGGACTGGCGGTGCCGGCAATCTGGCGATCGCGCCGCGAGCCTGGCGCCCAATTTCTCCTCGCCTGGCTTGTGCCGTCGTGGCTCGTGTTCGAAGCGGTGATGACCAAGTTGCCGCATTACGTGCTGCCGCTCTATCCGGCCATTGCGATTTTGATCGCGGGCATTCTCAGCTCCGGCAACCTGTCCAAATCGCGCTGGCTGGTTCGCGGTACGATCGGATGGTTCCTGTTTCCCGGCGCCATCGCGATTGCCGTGCTGGTTGCCTTCATCATGTTTGGCGGTGACCTCGGGCTCATCGCCTGGCCGTTTTCCGCGGCCGCTGTGATACTCGGCCTGTTCGCCTGGTGGCTCTATGATGTTGATGGTGCGGAGCGCGCGCTGTTGCGTGGAATGATTGCGTCCGTGCTGGTCGCGATCACGGTCTATGCGGTGACGTTGCGTTTGCTGCCGTCGCTTTTCCCGAGCGCAATGATCGCCGAAGACATCGGCATGAAGGAATGCCGGCCTCCTCACATTGCCTCGACATTTGCCTACCAGGAACCGAGCCTCGTGTTTCTCCTGGGGACCGACACGCGCTTCACCGATGGTCCGGGGGCCGCCGATTTCCTGCGGGGCGGGCCATGCCGTTTTGCGGTGGTGGATTCGCGCAGCGAGCGCGCGTTCGCGCAGCGCGCAGAATCGACCGGATTACGTTACTCGCTCAGCCAGCGGTTTGAAGGGTACAATATCAGCATCGGCAAGCCGGTCTCATTGACCGTCTTCCGTTCGCAGGTGAGCCAATGAGTCTGGCCAACGGATTCAACCGCATGGAGGGCGAAGCGGCCGCAGTGCTTCGCCGGTGCGCTGCCAATGTCATGACGGCGCTCAATGTGCTGGCCCGTTCCCCGCGGATCCACCGTCGCTCCGATGCTTCCTCGCTGCAGACGCTGGCGATTGCGGCTGGCGTCGCCATTGCTGTCTTTCTGTTTCTGGCGTGGACACTCGACGCTCCGGCCAGCCGTGGCGCCGGCCACCTGCCGCGTTGGATCATCGACCTGTTCGACGACATTACCGATTTCGGCAAGTCGGGATGGTTCCTCTGGCCGCTCGGTCTGTTGTTTCTGGCGCTTGCGGCCCTGCCGCCGGTGCTGACCTCCTTTTCTCAACGTGTCCTGGCGGCTGTCATGGTGCGGGTTGGATTTCTGTTCGCCGCGATCGCGGTGCCGAGCCTGTTCGTGACCATCGTCAAGCGCATGATCGGCCGCGCGCGGCCGAATGTCGGGGGCAGCCTCGACCCGTTCCTCTTCAGCCCGTTCAAATGGGAGGCAGCCTATGCCGGCATGCCGTCGGGACACGCCACGACGGCTTTCGCGGTGCTCGTGGCCTTCGGCACGCTTTGGCCGCGCGCCCGCACGGCCTTGCTGATTTATGCGCTGTTGATCGCGATCAGCCGGGTCGTCGTGACCGCGCACTATCCGACCGATGTGCTGGCCGGCGCGCTGGTTGGCGTTGTCGGCGCAATGATGGTGCGGCGCTATTTCGCGCTGCGCCGGCTCGGCTTTTCGATCGGGCCGGGCGGTGAAGTCCACCAGCTTCCCGGACCGTCGCTTCGACGCATCAAAGCGGTTGCCCGCGGGCTGCTTGCCCCATAAGACATCGCGTCATGACAACAACCGACCCGGCGGTATCCATCGTGGTGCCGGTCCGCAACGAAGCGGGCAACATTGCGCCTCTCGTCGAGGAAATCGCGGCGGCGGTCGATGACCAATGGCCTTTCGAAGTCGTCTACGTCAATGACGGATCCAATGACACGACGGACGATGAGCTCCGCAGCCTGATGGCGCGCTATTCCTGGCTGCGCCGGGTGCGCCACAAGCAATCCTGCGGGCAGTCGGCGGCGGTGCGCAGTGGCGTCACGGCAGCGCGCGCACCGCTGGTGGTGACGCTCGATGGCGACGGGCAGAACGATCCCGCGTTTATCCCGGCGATCGTCCGCGCACTGCAAGCGGGTGCTCCGCGCACCGGCCTCGTCGCCGGACAGCGTGTCGGACGCAAGGCGAGCAGTTTCAAGAAATTTCAGTCGCGCGTTGCGAATATCGTGCGTAGTACCGTTCTGCGCGACGGGACCCGCGACACCGGCTGTGGCCTGAAGGCGTTCCGGCGCGACGCCTTCCTGCGCTTGCCGTATTTCGACGGTCTGCATCGGTTTCTGCCGGCGCTGGTGCGGCGGGAAGGATACGACATCGCCTATGTCGATGTGGTCGACCGGCCGCGCGCGCATGGCGTATCGAATTATGGAATGTGGGACCGGCTTTGGATCGGCATTCTCGATCTCGCCGGTGTGTGGTGGCTGATCCGCCGCAGGAAGAAAATTCCGGAAATCTCGGAGGACTAGATGCTCATCGATATCGCGCAAGCCGTCGGCGGTTATCTGCACGACGTGTTCATCGGCAATGCCGACTGGGGGATTCTTGTCGGCTATGTGGCGCAGATCCTGTTTGCGATGCGCTTCGTCGTCCAATGGATTGCCTCCGAGCGCGCCGGCCGCAGCGTGGTGCCGATGGCGTTCTGGATCTTCTCGATCGGCGGCGGACTGATGCTGCTCGGCTACGCGCTGTACCGGAAGGATCCGGTCTTCATCATCGGGCAGGCGTTCGGCGTCTTCGTCTACTTGCGTAATCTCCAATTCATATTGCGCGGCGGCGGCACGGTTGCGGCGGCGTAGGCCGCGAAAAGAGTTCGCGCGGCTCACACGTCCGCTTTCGCTGGTAAAGTAGACGTGGTGATTTGCGGCATGTCTGCTTTTGCGGTCGCTATTGGGGGTAAAGCGGACATGGGTTATTGCCCCGCATACGTCCGCTTTTGACCCAAAGCGGACATGCGCTCAGCGCTACAGACGGGCAAACTCAGGAAATAATCAAGAGTGTCTCCATAACAAATCAAGCTTTTGGCAAAGTCTTTTGGGTGCCCTGGCATCCACACTGCCGTGTGTCCTTCCAGTCATTCGCTAACGCCGTGAGAGGCCGTGTGCGAGCGTGATCCCAGAAAGCCAAAACTTAGGCGGCGAATGATGGCCGAAACCGAAAAAGCCGAGTGTCCGTATCCACGACCACTGTCGGGCGCCAGGGTCGTACACCTACCTTCCGCGCTAGTGCCAGCCCGCACTCCTCTGGTTGGACGCTACGTGACGCTGGAGCCGCTCGATGCAGCGCGGCATGCAAGTGATCTGTTCGAGGCGTCGCATGGAAGCAAGGCCGCGCTCCGAATCTGGGACTACCTGCCATGGGGTCCTTGGAAATCCGAAGCGGAGTTCGCGAACGTTCTGCGTCAGCAGACCGCGGGGCAAGATCGGGTTTACTATGCCATTCGACCAGCGGCAGGAGAGAAAGCGTGCGGACAGATATGTTTTCTTGATATTCAACCGGAACAAGGGGTCATTGAAATTGGATCGATCTGGTTTGGTCTGACCCTGCGGCGTACGCGAAGCGCCACTGAGTCGATATACTTGATGCTGCGCTATGCGATGGACGATCTCGGTTATCGGCGCATGCAGTGGCGCTGTAATGCACTAAACGCCGCTTCCCGTGCGGCAGCTCGCCGACTTGGCTTCCACTTTGAGGGAATTTTCTACAACCACATGATCTTCAAGGGCAGAAATCGAGATACGGCTTGGTACTCGATCCTTGACGACGAGTGGCCTGAAGTCCGCGAAATCATGGAACGGTGGCTCGCTCCGGGGAATTTCGACCAAGACGGCACTGCCAAAACCTCATTGGCCGCGCTGATGGAAGAACGCGGTCCCAGTCGTCGGATGTGATGTTGGCGAAGCAGCCGAATGTCCGCTTATGATCGCATTTCGACCTATCGATATCACGAACGCGGCGTGCCCAATCCGGCGCTGCCCGGTGGCCGGTATCCTGCCGAGCCACGCCAAGCATAAAACAGCAACGCTAGCCCAGCAGACACCAGGGCGCCGAAGACGCCCCAAAAAATCGCAAGCAGGCCCCAGAGCGTTCCTCCGATCACCTTGTCGAACGCGCCATACCTGATCAGGCCATAAACGCCACCAGCGACGAAATATGCGCTAGCAGCAACCAGTACACCGCACATGCCTGCCTTGAACAGGCCGAACGGAAACAAAGACTGCCCGCTCCATTTCGCGCGCCCGACATGTACCGCGATCCCCAGCAAGACGCTGCCGTAAACGGCGAGCAGTTCATAAGCCAAAAGAACATAATCGGCATACCCGCCCTTCCGGTACTCTGGCAGAGGAACGGACATTTCCCTCAGCATCCATGCCGGAAATCCGATCAGGAATATGCCAGCTATCAGCGCGAGGATTTTGGTCATTGCCGGAAAAGCCGAAGCAATAGGTATCGTTGGAGATACGTCATTGGAGTGAGAATCAGAATGTAAGTTATGAGCCCGATGAAACTAATCGCGATGCCTCCGATCATCAAGGCAGACGGCACCCGCGTCGGCTCTCAGCAGACTCTTGCGAAGACCGGCGCGGAGATGGCCCTTCGACCTGCCGCGCGTTTCTGTCACGATCTGGCGCCTGCAGCGAGCGCCGCGAAGCCGCGCTCGAGATCGGCGATCAGATCGTCCGTGTCTTCAAGTCCGATGTGAAAGCGGATACTCGGGCCGCCCGGCGCCCACTTGGTCGCGGTCCGATATTCCGTGCAATCGAACAGGATCGCCAGGCTCTCAAAGCCGCCCCAGGAATAGCCGAGCCCGAAGAGTGTGAGCTCGTTGAGAAAGGCGTGCACGGCCTTTTCGCTCGTGGGCTTGAGCACGATACTGAAGAGACCGCTGGCGCCGGTGAAATCGCGTTTCCAGATCGCATGCCCGGGATCGCTTTCGAGCGCCGGATGCATGACGCGCAGGACTTCCGGCCTCTGCGCGAGCCATCGCCCGATATGCAGGCCGGACTCATAGTGGCGCGCAAGCCGCACGCCGAGCGTGCGCAGACCGCGCAAGGCGAGATACATGTCGTCGGGGCCAACGCAGATTCCCATCGAATAGACGGTGTCCTTCAGCGCCGGCAATGTCGCCGCGTTCGCCGATACGCAGCCGAACATGATGTCGGAATGCCCGCCGATATATTTGGTGCCGGCCTGGATTTCCAAATCGACGCCTTTCTCGAAGGCGCGGAAATAAAGCGGCGTCGCCCAGGTATTGTCCATCAGCACGATCGCGCCTTTCTCATGCGCGACTTTGGCGATCGCCGGAACGTCCTGCATTTCGAAGCTTTGCGATCCCGGGGCCTCGACAAACACGGCGCGCGTATTCGGCTTGAACAGCTTTGCAACGCCGCTGCCGATCAGCGGGTCGTAGTAGGTGGTCTCGATCCCCAGACGCGCGAACACGCCGTTGCAAAAATTGCGCGTCGGACGATAGACGCTGTCGGTGACGAGCACGTGATCGCCGGCGCGTGCGACGGAGAGCAGTGCCGCCGAAATCGCCGCCAGTCCCGACGGCAGCAGCGCGACACCCGCGCAACCGTCGCCGTCGAGCTCGCGCAGCGCATCCTCGAGCGCTTCCGAGGTCGGTGTGCCGCGCCGTCCGTAGCTGTAGCGCGCCCGATGGGCAACCTGGTCGTCGGCAGTGGGATAGAGAACGGTCGAGGCGTGATAGACCGGCGGATTGACAAAGCCGTGATTGGCTTGGGGGTCGCGGCCCGCGGTGACCAGCCGAGTATCGGGCCTGATGGGAGATTTTGGTTTTTTCGCCATAAGATTGAACGTCATTCAATGAGTTGACCGGAAACTAGCCGCGCAATTCCCGCCGAGAAGACATATACGTCCGCGCGGCCCGCGAGCGTCAACCCCTTGACCCGGCAAGCCGATCGTTCTGTGATGCCGCGCAAGAAGGGGCTATCGAGAGAGATAAAGTCAGAGGGAGCACCTGTTACCGCCGGACGGAGGTCGGGCGGCGGATAAGTTTGGAAATTATACAAGGTTTTTGCACGAACAGGTTTTGAAGGAACCGTCACATGAAGCGATTTGCAACACTCGTAGCGCTCGTCCTCGCCGCGACCGCGCAAGGCGTATCCGCGCAAACGCTCAAGGCGGTGAAAGATCGCGGCATGCTCAACTGCGGCGCCAACGGCACGCTTGCAGGGTTCGGACTGCCTGACGCGCAGGGGAAATGGGCCGGACTTGACGTTGATTTCTGCCGGGCCATCGCCGCCGCGGTGCTCAACGATGCCAATAAGGTCAAATACGTGCCGTTGTCGGCGAAAGATCGCTTCACGGCCTTGCAGTCGGGCGAGATCGACGTGCTGGCGCGCAACACGACCTGGACGTCCTCGCGCGATACCTCGCTCGGCCTCAACTTCGTCGGCGTCAACTACTATGATGGCCAGGGCTTCATGGTGCGTAAGTCGCTCAAAGTGAATTCCGCGCTGGAGCTCGCCGGTGCTTCCGTCTGCGTGCAACAGGGCACGACGACGGAGCTAAATCTCGCTGACTATTTCGGCGCAAACAAAATGCAGCTCAAGAGCGTCACCTTTGCCACCGCGAACGAGGCGATAAAGGCCTACGATGCGGGACGCTGCGATGCCTACACGACCGACGCCTCTGCCCTTTATGCCGAGCGGCTGCGTGTGACGAATCCCGATGATCATGTGATCCTTCCGGAGATCATCTCGAAAGAGCCGCTCGGGCCGGTGGTCCGCCACGGCGACGACCAGTGGTACGACATCGTGAAGTGGACGCTTTTCGCCATGATCGATGCCGAGGAACTAGGCATTTCCTCGAAGACTTTCGACGAGGCGATGAAGTCGCCGAATCCGGAGATCAAGCGCTTTGTCGGGACCGAAGGCAATTACGGAGAGCAGCTCGGCCTGACCAAGGATTGGGCCGTTCGCATCATCAAGCAGGTCGGCAACTACGGTGAATCGTTTGAGCGCAACGTCGGCATGGGCTCGCCACTCAAGATCGAGCGCGGGCTGAACAAATTGTGGACCAAAGGCGGTATCCAGTACGCGCCGCCGATCCGGTGAGCGGATAGCGATACAATTGGCCGCGGACGCGCGTCCGCGGCCCTTTCATCGAGGGAGTGCCGCCGCCGCTTGAGGCGTCCGACGAGGGGGAAATGCCGAGTGACCTGCCGGCGCAGCCGCGCCCCGCGCGTGTCGTGTTCTACAACGACCCGAAGGTCCGCAGCATTGCCTATCAGCTCGTCCTCTGCACGGTGGTCGCGCTGCTCGTCTATGGCGCTGCGCGCAACGCAATCGACAATCTGGCGCGTGCGCAGATCGCCTCCGGCTTCGGATTCTGGAACCAGACGGCCGGCTTCGACATCAGTCAGACGCTGATCGAGTATTCGTCGCGCGGCTCGACCTATGGCCGCGCCTTTTGGGTCGGGCTGCTCAATACACTTTTGGTCGCCGGCCTCGGTATCGTGTTTGCGACGATCATCGGCTTCATCGTCGGAATTTCGCGCCTGTCGAGCAACTGGCTGCTCGCGAAGGCGGCGGGTGGTTACGTGGAGATCATCCGTAATCTGCCGCTGCTGCTGCAATTGCTCTTCTGGTACAACGCCGTGCTCAAGGCGCTGCCCGACCTCCGCGAGAGCATCGTCATTCCGGGCGGCCTCATTCTCAACAACCGCGGCTTTTTTCTGCCGCTGCCGGTGCTCAAGGGTGGCGTCGGGTTCTTTGAATTGTCGCTGCTTGTAGGCGTCGGTGGCGCGATTGCTTTTTATGTCTGGGCCCGCAAGCGGCAGGAGCGGACAGGGCAGCGCCCGCCGGTTCTGGCCGTCACTTTGCTTCTGGTGATCGGGCTGCCGCTTGCGGTTTTTGCTATCGTCGGACGTCCGATCGGCTTCGAGTTTCCGCAGGCCGGGCGCTTCAATATCGCCGGCGGCATCGAGGTTCTGCCGGAATTTGTCGCGCTGCTGTTTGGCCTGTCGATTTACACGGCGGCCTTCATCGCCGAAGTGGTGCGTGCCGGCATATTGGCGGTGTCGCGCGGGCAGAGCGAGGCGGCCTATTCGCTGGGCCTGCGGCCGGGTCCGACACAGCGGCTGATCGTCGTGCCACAGGCGATGCGGGTGATCATCCCGCCGCTGACCAGCCAGTATCTCAATCTCACCAAGAACTCCTCATTGGCCGTTGCAATCGGTTACCCGGACCTGGTGCAGGTCTTCACGGGCACCGTGCTCAACCAGACAGGCCAGGCGGTCGAAGTCGTGGCCATCACGATGCTCGTCTATCTCGTCATCAGCTTGGTGACGTCCTTGCTCATGAACCTCTACAACCGCCGCATGGCGTTGGTGGATCGATGAGGCCGCGCCCATGAGCATGGCGGAAGGCGATCTCGCCGTTGCTGAAATGGCCTTTGTGCGCCGCGCGACGATTGCGCCGCGGCGGCCGCCTGCGGCGATGACGGGCCCGATCGCCTGGTTGCGCGCAAACCTTCTGTCGACGCCGTTCAACATCGCGCTCACGGTGCTGATCATGCTGCTGCTCGCCTGGGCGATTCCCGAAATCCTTCGGTTTCTGGTGATCGACGCGGTGTGGAGCGGGAACGACCGCGACGCCTGTCTTTGGACCGTCCAGCACCGCGAGATCGGCGCCTGTTGGCCGTTCGTCTGGGAACGATTGCCGTATTTCATTTACGGCTCGTATCCCATTCCGCAGCGCTGGCGCGTCGATGTGTTCTTCCTCATGCTGGCCGTCGGGGTGGTCTGGCTGTTGTGGCTGAAGGCGCCACGTCGCGACCTCGGCGCCATTTATTTTTTCATCGTGCTGCCGGTCGTGTCTTACATCCTGCTGACGGGATGGTCCGCGATCGGCCTTGAGCCGGTCGACACGGTGCTGTGGGGCGGCGTGCTGGTGACGATCGTGGTGGCGTCGGTGGGCATCGTGTTTTCGCTGCCGCTCGGAATCATTCTGGCGCTCGGGCGCCGCTCGCGCATGCCGGTGGTGCGAACGCTCTCGGTGATTTTCATCGAATTCGTCCGCGGCGTGCCTCTGATCACCGTGCTGTTCATGGCCGGCGTGATGCTGCCACTGTTCGTTCCGGAGCAGTATTCACCCGACAAGCTGGTGAGGGCGCTGGTCGGCATTGCGATCTTCGCCTCCGCCTATATGGCGGAGGTCGTGCGCGCCGGCCTGCAGGCGATTCCGAGAGGCCAGTACGAAGGGGCCATGGCTGTCGGTCTCGGCTACGCTCAGATGATGCGGCTCGTCGTGCTGCCACAAGCGCTGACAGTGACGATTCCGAATATCGTCAACACCTATATTGGGCTGTTCAAGGACACGACGCTTGTCTTCATCGTGGGCATCTTCGATCTCCTGCGGACGATCGAGGTGGCCCGCATCGATCCGAAATGGGCAACACCCGTAACCAGCACGACCGGCTACGCAGTCGCCGCCATTTTTTATGTGGTCTTCTGCTACGGCATGTCGCGCTATGCTCGCGCAATGGAAATGCGTCTTGCCAAGGGTGGTCGGCGGTGAGGGGCAGCAGCACATGACCGCCGACGAAAACTCCGGTTCACTCCTCAAGCCCGGCCGGCTAAGGACCGAAACCGCCGTCGAGCTCATTGAGCTCAACAAGTGGTACGGCGATTTCCATGTGCTGCGCGATATCAATCTGAAGGTCCGTGGCGGCGAACGCATCGTGATCTGCGGACCGTCAGGATCCGGAAAGTCGACGATGATCCGCTGCATCAATCGCCTGGAAGAGCATCAGGGCGGACAAATCTTTGTCGATGGCGTCGAAGTGACCGCGGACCTTAAGAAAATCGACGAGATCCGCCGCGAAGTCGGCATGGTGTTTCAGCATTTCAACCTGTTTCCCCACTTGACGGTGCTGGAGAACTGCACGCTGGCGCCGATCTGGGTACGAAAGATGCCGAAAAGCGAGGCGGAGGAGGTGGCACTGCACTATCTGACGCGCGTCAAAATTCCCGAACAGGCCAACAAGTATCCGGGCCAGTTATCAGGCGGCCAGCAGCAGCGCGTGGCCATTGCCCGCGCGCTGTGCATGAACCCGAAGATCATGCTGTTCGACGAGCCGACCTCCGCGCTCGACCCCGAAATGGTCAAGGAGGTGCTCGAAACGATGGTTGCGCTGGCGCATGACGGCATGACCATGCTGGTCGTCACGCACGAAATGGGCTTCGCCCGCCAGGTTGCGAACCGGATCGTGTTCATGGACGAAGGCCAGATCGTCGAGGCGAACGTGCCCGAGGAGTTTTTCGCGCATCCGCAGCACGAGCGCACCAAGCTGTTTCTGAGCCAGATCTTACGCTGAGGCGTGGCGTTCGCTGCATCCAAATCGAGGCGTGGTCCGCACTGCCAGCGAAACAAAGCATTCTTGAGTCCGGCCCCTCGTTCGGTGTGCTAGCTTGTGACGGAAACGACGATAAAACCCGCAATTCAGAAGTGGACGCTGTCGATGGACCAGTTCCTGCTCCTGCGGTTCGGACATCTTGTCGGCCTCATGCTCATGTCAGCAGGTCTCATCGGTGTATTCGTGGCCGACATGCGGTCGCGTCAGGTCCGTGATGTGAAGCTTTTCGCCCAAGCAGTCACCTTCATTGCTGTGTTCTACGATGGTCTCGTCGTTCCTGGTGCGCTCATGCTGCTCGCGAGCGGGACTTGGCTCGTCGTCTCGTATCATGGAGGCTGGGAATTTCTCAATGCGCCTTGGCTTGTCGGCATGGTGGTCCTGTTCGGCCTTGAATTCATCGAAGGCAACACGATCACCCGGTTATATTTCATGAGATTGCGGCGCTTGGCGCGAGCGGCGGTCGTGGTGGGGCGAATGACCCCGGAGCTGGCCCAGGCCCGCGCAGAGCAGCTTGCGTCGTTCACGCACTTTCTCGACATCCCGATATTGCTGGTGATCGTCTCTCTCGGTGCCCTACGCCCGAGTGACTGGACGCAATTTTTGATCGGCATCGTGACAGCCGTGGTGGCGGCCTCGTTGCTCAATTATTTCATTCCGCGTCTTTATCCTTGGGGCGGCGACGAAGGTTTGACCGTCTGATCCGGCTGATCAATTGGGACCATCGCGTTGGTAGCTCCGCTCGCTTACCGGACGGTTGGTATTTTCGCTTTTGGCCCATCGCTCATTTCGCTGCACTTGCAGATCTGGTCGCTATTGAAAGCACAGCGGACATTAGTGGCGCTGGGGCCTACGGTTATGAGTCCACGGTCTAATCTTTGGCAACCGGAAGGTCAGGGCGCGAGCCCCATTCGGACCAAGAGCCGTCATAGATACGTCCCGGTTTTTTGCCGAGCGTTTCGAGACCAAGTGTCAGGATCGCGGCCGTTACGCCGGAGCCGCAGCTGGTAATCACAGGTTTGTCGGGATCGACGCCGGCTTTCTTGAAGGCCTGCGAAATGCGCTCGGGAGAGGCGAGGCGGCCGTTCTCCACGATCTCGGTGAAGGGCACGCTGAAGGCGCCAGGCATGTGCCCGGAGCGAAGTCCGGCGCGCGGCTCGGGCTCGCGTCCGGCAAATCGGCCGGCCGAGCGCGCGTCGACCACCTGCGCGCTTTCATCATTGAGGGCCATCTGCACGTCGCTGAGCATGGCCACGGCGCCGGTATCCATCTCGGCGTTGAACGTTTTTTTCGGCCGTTTGGCCGTGCCGGCCTCGGTCGGTCGGCCTTCCACTTTCCAGGCTGGCAGGCCGCCATCGAGGATATAGACGTTACGAGCGCCGAAGATACGGAATGTCCACCAGACACGCGGAGCCGAATAGAGGCCGCTGCCGTCGTAGACGACGATCGTATCTTTCTCCGAAATTCCAAGATCGCCGGCGGCCGCGCCGAACTGGTCGGGTCCAGGCAACATGTGCGGAAGCTCGGTCGAATGATCGGCGATCGCATTGATGTCAAAGAACACTGCTCCCGGAATATGCGCCGCGGTGTATTCGGCCCTGGCGTCGCGGTTCTGCGTCGGCAGGTAGTAAGACCCGTCGACGACAGCGACCTCCGGTTTTCCGAGTTCACCGGCAAGCCATTCGGTGGACTTGATCCAGCGGCCTGGCATTGGTGCAGCCATTGCAAACTCCGTTTAATGCGAGCCTGAGCGATCTTCCGCCGATGTGCAACGGCTGAGACTACGACTGGGTTTCATGCGTGCGACGCGCGTTAGGCCAACGCCAGCCGGACACGCCGGTTCTGCTTGCCCTTTTTCTCGATCTGGGTGACGCGGGCCGCGCCGATTTCACCGGTCGCCCGGACATGCGTGCCGCCGCACGGCTGCAGATCGAGCCCGGCAATTTCGATGAGGCGGACTCGCCCGGTGCCCATCGGCGGCTTCACCGACATTGTCTTGACGAGGCCCGGATTGGCTTCGAGCTCGGCGTCGGTGATCCAGCGGCTGGTCACCGCCGCGTTGCTGGCGATCATTTCAGCGACCTTCGCCGTGATCGCGTCCTTGTCGAGGCCAGCCTCCGGAATGTCGAAGTCGAGCCGGCTTTCGCTATCGCCCACCGAGCCGCCGGTCACCGCGTAAGGCAGCGCGGCCGACAGCAGATGCAGCGCGGTATGCATGCGCATGCGCGCGTAACGCTTGTCCCAGTCGATGGTCGCGGTCACCGTGTCGCCGACGTTGAGCTTGGGCGAGCCGGCGGCGGGCATATGAGCGATCTCGCTCTTCGCGGCGTCGGTGTAAACTGCCGTCTCAATCGGGATACGGACACTGCCCGCGGTCAGCGCCCCTGTGTCGCCGGGCTGTCCGCCTGAGGTCGCGTAGAAAACCGTGCGGTCGAGCACGACACCGCCCTGGTCGGTCAAGGCGACAACGCGCGCCTCACAATCCTTGAGGTAGGAATCGTCGCGGAACAGGCATTCGGTTGCCATTGGCCGCTCACACCTTCTCGAACGGCGGCTTGATATTCGATTTGCGCTCGAGCCAATCGGGTACCGGCAATTTCTTGGAGCGCAGAAAGTCCGGGTTGAACAGCTTGGACTGATAGCGCGTGCCGTAATCGGCGAGGATCGTAACGATGGTTTTTCCGGGGCCGAGATCTTTCGCCAGGCGGATGGCGCCGGCGATATTGATCCCTGACGAACCACCGAGGCAGAGGCCCTCGTGCTCCAGCAAGTCGAAGATGAGCGGCAGCGCCTCTTCGTCGGGAATAAGATAGGACTTGTCGACCTTCAGCCCATCGATGATCGGGGTCACGCGGCCGAGACCGATACCCTCGGTAATCGATCCGCCTTCGGTCGCTGTCGCCTTGCCGTCCTTGAACAGGTGATACATCGCGGCGCCGCGCGGGTCGGCCACGCCGATCACAATGTCCTTCTTTTTTTCACGCAAGAATGTCGAGGCGCCCGCGATCGTGCCGCCGGTGCCGATTGCGCAGATGAAGCCGTCGACTTTGCCGCCGCACTCTTCCCAGATCTCCGGCCCGGTCGAAACATAGTGGGCCTTGCGATTGTCGAGATTGTTCCACTGGTCGGCGAAGATGACGCCGTTCTTTTCGGTCTTCTTGAGCTGCTCAGCGAGCCGCCGCCCGACGTGCTGGTAGTTGTTCGGGTTGGAGTAGGGCGCCGCCGGTACCTCGACAAGCTCGGCGCCGCACAGCCGGAGCATGTCCTTTTTCTCCTGACTCTGCGTGTCGGGGATGACGATCAGTGTGCGGTATCCTCGCGCATTGGCGACGAGCGCAAGACCGATGCCGGTATTGCCCGCGGTTGCCTCGACGACGAGGCCGCCCGGGCGCAACTCGCCGCGCTTTTCCGCCTCAAGGATCATCTGCCGTCCGGCGCGGTCTTTCACCGACCCGCCCGGGTTCATGAACTCGGCCTTGCCGAGGATCGTGCAGCCCGTCGACTCCGATGCGCGCTCCAACTTGATGAGCGGCGTGTGGCCAATTGCTTCAATAATACCGTCGCGGATTTGCATGCCCGGTCCCGGGGGCTAAAGGGAGGATTTGACCCTAGTAGAGGCCCTACGACGTCACAAGGCCGGAGAAACGCGGCCGAAGCCGCTAACAACGCGGAAATTTCAGTCGAATTGCGGCGATTGTAGCCACATTGGCAACAACTTCGAAACCATAGCGGCGTATTCGGCCGTTCAGCGTATTCCCATTCATTAGATTTTTCCTGCGGACGTCTAGTCGTGGCGGTCGGGACGGATCTGCAGCTCGGGGGGCCGGGCAGGTTGGCTGACGAATGACGCTCGACGTCCATACACTTTTTCTGGTGACGATCTACGTCGAGGGCATCCTCGGTCTGCTGCTGCTTTTCGTTTGGGCGCAGAACATGGCGCTTCGCGCCGTCTGCTGGTGGGGCTTTGCCCATGTGACCCGGCTTGCCTCGATCGCGCTGTTCGGGCTCTACGGATCGTCGCCCGATCTGATCAGCATCGATCTTGCCAACGCGCTGCTCTTTACCGCCTTCGCCATGACCTGGACCGGCGCGCGCGTGTTCGATGGCCGGCCGGTCGAGCCTGTTTATTTGGTCACTGGCGCTGTTCTCTGGCTGCTGGTGTGCCGCCTGCCGCTGGTGACGGAGAACACCGATCTCCGGTCACTGATCGTGTCCGGCATCATCACGTCTTACGTCTGGCTGACCGCGTATGAGTTCTGGCGCGGCCGCAGCGAGGCGCTGGTCTCGCGCTGGCCGGCGATCGTCATGTTCTTTGCGCACGGCGCGCTGTTCCTGTTGCGCACGCCGATGATCGCGCTGCTGCCTTCGGTCTCCTCGAGCAGCGACGGCATTTATGGAAGCGTCTGGATGACCGTGCTGAGTTTCGAGGCTCTGCTGCTCACCATCTCCAGCGCGTTCCTTCTGCTTGCGATGGCGAAGGAGCGCACCGAGTTGCGTCACCGCAAGGCCGCGATGGTCGATCCGCTCACCGGCATCGCCAACCGCCGCTCGTTTCTGCAGGACGCGTCCATGCTCGCGAAACTGCATCTCGCCAATCCGCGTCCGACGGCATTTCTGGTCATCGATCTAGACCACTTCAAATCGATCAACGATCGCTTCGGCCACGCGGTCGGCGACCGCGTGCTTGAAATTTTCACCGAGGCGGCGCGCAAGTCGATGCGCGGATCCGATCTCGTTGGCCGGCTGGGCGGCGAGGAATTCGCCGCGGTGCTCGCCGACACCAGCCGCGAAAAGGCCGTGGCCGTTGCCGAACGCATTCGCGAGACCTTTGCCCAGATGGCACAGGAGGTCGACGGCCACCCGGTATGCGGTACGGTCAGCATCGGCCTGGTGCACTGCCTGGGGCGGACACTCGACGTCACCGAGCTTTTGGCGCAAGCCGACCATGCGCTTTACTACGCCAAGGAGCGCGGGCGTAACCGCGTGGAAGTGGCCTCGCTCGATATGACCGGCGACCGCAGGAAGTTCGAAGCGACGTCCACAAGCTCGGTTGCCGCAATCGGCACCAAGAGTGCCGCCTGATCGGACAGCGACTTCGCCTCCGACAATATGAAATTGCTGCGTCACAAGGTGACGCCGTTCCCGATTGACCGGTGGCTTCAATTTAGTCCAGATAGGCACGAGTGGGCCGCAGGGCGGGGCCCATGGATCAGTGGGATTCCAAACAATTTCAAGTCTATAGGGAGGATGAGATGCGCAAGTTTGGCTGGCTCGGGATAGCTGCCCTGGCCTTTGCGGTGGGCGGAACTGCCCAGGCTGAAACCGTCAAGATCGGCGTGGTGCTTCCGTTCAGCGGCGCCAATGCCGACCTCGGTCATCAGATCGACAAGGCTTTTGACCTTTATATTAAGCTTCACGCCAAGGACATCGCGCCGCACAAGATCGAGATCATCAAGCGCGATGAGGGCCCGCCGACCGGCGCGCAGGCCAAGACCGTCGCCACCGAACTCATCACCAACGACAAGGTGCAATTGCTGACGGGCTTTGTGTTCTCGCCGTCCGCGATCGCGCTGGCCCCGGTCGTGACGCAGGCCAAGGTCCCGATGGTGATCGCCAATGCGGGTACCGCCTGGATCACCAATCTGTCACCCTATATCGCGCGGCTTTCATTCAGCATGTGGCACCATGCCTATCCGATGGGCGCGTTTGCGTTCAGCAAGGTCGGCTGCAAGACGGCGGCGATGGCCTATACCGATTTTCCGCCGGGCAAGGACTCCACCGAAGCCTTCAAGACCGGCTTCGAGAAGGCCGGCGGCAAGGTCACCGAAGCGATCCCGATGGGCAGCCCGGTGCAGGTGCCGGACTTCACGCCGTTCTTCCAGCGCGTCAAGGATGCCAAGCCCGACTGCATGTACGTCTTCATTCCTTCCGGCGCGCATGCGACCGGCGTGATGAAGGCCTATGGCGAGCTCGGCATGCGCAAGGCCGGCGTCAAGCTGATCGGGCCGATGGACCTGATCCCCGACAACAAGTTGCAGGACATGGGCGACGCCGCCATCGGCACCGTCGTGATGGGCAACTACGCCGTGGATCTCGACAACGCCGAGAACAAGGCGCTGAACAAGGCCTGGCACGAAGCCTACGGCAAGGACTCCTATCCGGACTTCATGTCGGCGGCCGGCTGGGACACCATGCACGCCATCTTCGACACCATCAAAAAGCTGAACGGGAAGGTCACCGACGGTCAGCAGGTGATCGACGCGATGAAAGGCTGGACCGCCAAGGGCCCGCGTGGCCAGGTTACAATCGACGCCGGCACGCGCGATATCGTGCAGAACGAATATGCCATGGAAGTCATCCGCAAGGCGGACGGCAAGCTTGGCGTCAAGGTGCTCGGCACAACCCCCTCGGTCAAGGATGAGTGCAAGGTGTTGAAGCTCGGCCGCTGCGGCAGCTGAGCTCAATCATTTGACAGCTAACGGCGCCGCCGCGCATAACAGGCGCGGCGGCGTTTTCTTCAGACGAGGTGGGGCTCGTGCCGCAATTCGCGATCATTGCCGTCAGCATCCTGTTCGACGGCCTGGCTTACGCCATGTTCCTGTTCATCACTTCCGTCGGCCTCTCGGTCACGATGGGGCTGATGGGCTTCGTGAACCTGGCGCATGGCGCCTTCGCGATGGCCGGGGGCTACGTTGTGGTCAGCCTCACGCGCACGCTCGGGATCGGCTTTGTTCCCTCGCTCGTCATTGCGGCGGTCATTGTCGGCGCGGTGAGCGTCGTGTTCGAGCGCGGCCTCTATCGCCGGCTCTACAAATCGACTGATCTCGAGCAGGTGCTCCTCACCATCGGTCTTGCCTTCATGGCAATCGCGACCGCGACTTATCTCTACGGGCCGATACCGAAGTCGGTGCCGCTGCCGGATTGGCTGCAGGGCGACGTCAATCTCGGGTTCCGCAATTTCCCGAGCTATCGCGCGTTCCTCATCGTGCTCGGCTTCGCGCTCATTGCCGTGCTTTGGTACGCATTCGAGCGCACCAATATTGGCGCCAAGATCCGCGCCGCCGTCGACAACCGGCGCATGGCAGAGTCGGTCGGCATCAACGTCGACCGGCTGTTCACATTGACCTTTGCAGTGGGGTCGGGGTTGGCCGCGCTCGGCGGTGGGCTTGCCATCCAGCTGTTCGGTCTCTCGCCGAGCTTCGCGGTTCTTTACCTCGTGCTGTTCCTGATCGTGGTGGCCGTCGGCGGCCTCGGCAGCCTGAAGGGCACGCTGGTCGCGGCGCTTGTGATCGGCGTGTTCGACACGGGCGGGAAATATCTGTTGTCCGATGCCGGGGGATTTTTCGTCTATGCGGTGACGGTTGCCGTGCTTCTGGTCAAACCTGCGGGGTTCTATGGCCGCGAGTGAGACCATTAGCACGGCGAGCCGGTCCGAGGCGCGCGAGCGCGCGGCGGAGTATCTGATCAAGCGTCATCGTTTCCGTCTCGCGGAAACGCTGCCGTGGCTTGTTGCGATCGCCGTCTATTTCGTTTTTCCGGAGCGTATGACTTTCGGCAGCCAGGTGCTGGTGATGGTGATGTTCGCGCTCTCGCTCGATCTCATCCTGGGCTATGCCGGCATCGTCACCCTCGGCCATGCCGCCTTCTTCGGCATCGGCGCTTATACCGTCGGACTCGCTGCCGCGCGCCTGGGCTGGAGCGAGCCGATCAGCGGACTGTTCGCGGCCGCGATTGCGGCCGGGCTTGTCGGCTTCATCACGGGCTGGTTCCTGCTGCGCTATCGCGGCCTCACGCTGCTGATGCTGACACTCGCGACCGCGATCCTGCTGCAGGAGACCGGCAACCTGCGTTCGGATATTTCCGGCGGCTATGACGGGCTGCCGGGACTGACATTCAAGCCGCTGTTCGGCGTTTTCGACTACGACCTCTACGGTCACACATATTACCTGTATGTCCTCGCGGTTCTGGTGGTGGTGTTTTTCTTTGTTCGCAGGATTGTCTATTCGCCTTTCGGGCAGGCGCTGACGGGCGTTCGCGAGAACGTGCGGCGCATGCATGCGATCGGTTCGCCGGTGCACGGCCGCCTGGTGACGGTCTACACCATCGCCGCCGCGATTGCCGGCGTCGCCGGCGCGCTCTTCACCCAGACCAACGCCTACGTCACGCTGACGGTCTTCGACTTCGACAATTCCGCCAAGGTGATGGTGATGCTGATCCTCGGCGGCACCGGCCGGCTTTACGGCGCGTTCGTCGGCGCCACGGTCTACATGGTGCTCGAGGACTATTTCTCGAAATTGAGCCCGACCTTCTGGCAGTTCGGCATCGGCCTGGTGCTGGTGCTGGCCGTGCTCTTCACGCCGCGCGGCGTGCTCGGCCTGTTCGAGAGCATCGGTAAGTTCTTCCCCGAAAGGAAGAAGCCATGAGCGCCGCACTGCAGGTCGAGGGGCTGAACCGGGCTTTCGGCGCGCTGCCCGTGACGCGTGACGTCAATCTGACACTTGAGCGCGGGGCGCGGCACGCGCTCATCGGCCCCAACGGCGCCGGCAAGACGACTTTGGTGAACCTGATCACCGGCGCGCTCAAGCCGAACTCTGGCCGGGTGGTCCTCAACGGCGAGGACATCACGAATGTGAGTCAGGCGGAACGCGCGCGGCGCGGCCTGGCGCGTACCTTCCAGATCAACCAGCTGTTCCGCGGGCTAACGGTGCTGGAAAACATCGGCATGTGCATCAGCGAGCGTGATGGCTACGCCAACAACCTGTGGCGCGCGGTCGGAACAAAGCGTGCCATTCTTGATGAAGCACTCGACCACCTCGACTCGCTGCGGCTCGTCGACGATGCGCTCAAGCTGGTGCGCGAGCTGCCTTATGGCCGCCAGCGCCTGGTGGAGATTGCCATTGCGCTCGCGCAGAAGCCGCGCGTGCTACTGCTCGACGAGCCGGCCGCCGGCGTGCCGTCGTCGGAGAGCCATCTCATCCTCGATGTGGTGGCTGCGCTCGACCCCGATATCGCGGTGCTGATCATCGAGCACGACATGGATGTCGTTTTCCGTTTTGCGAAGGAAATCACCGTGCTGGTGCAGGGCGCGGTGTTCACGCACGGCACGCCCGATGCGATCATGAACAACGAGCAGGTGAAGGCGGTCTATCTAGGTCAGGAAGGGCATCGCGGAGGCCGTCATGGCTAAATGGGCGCTTGATCTCGAAGACGTCCGCGCCGGCTACGGCGAAACCGTCGTGCTCGAGGACATCCGCTTTGCGCTGGGCGCCAGCGAGACGGTGTCGATTGTCGGGCGCAATGGTGTCGGCAAGACCACGCTGCTCGCCACCATCATCGGCCATACAACGCTGCATGGCGGCCGAATTTCGCTCCATGATAAAGATATTTCCAAAATGGTGACCTATCGCCGCGTCGGTGCGGGACTTGGTTACGTGCCGCAGGAGCGCGAGATTTTTCCGTCGCTCTCGCTGCGGGAAAACCTGGAGGTCGCGGCGCGGCCGGGGTCGTGGACGGTCGAGACCGTGTTCGAGCTTTTCCCGCGGCTGGCCGAGCGAGCGGACAACCGCGGCAATCAACTGTCCGGCGGCGAGCAGCAGATGCTGGCGATCGGCCGCGCGCTCATCGGCAATCCGACTGTGCTGCTGATGGATGAACCCTCGGAGGGGCTGGCGCCTGTCATCGTCGAGGAGCTGGCGCGCGCGGTGAAGCGGCTGACGCAGTCGAGCGGCCTGGCGATCGTGCTGGTCGAGCAGAATACGCGACTTGCGCTCGACATTTCCCCGCGCGCGGTGGTGATGGACCGCGGCCGCATCGTCTATGACGGCGCCAGTGAGGCTCTGCGCAAGGATCCGGCCAAGCTCGAGCAGCTCATCGGC
>JBKPRE010000247.1:0-10884 GCA_046734435.1 Pseudomonadota bacterium
TGGCATACCTCCGCCCGACTTACCTGATGCCACGTAGCACTGGGCTGGTTTTGGTTATTTCATTGCGGCGTTCGATCTTTTGACGCTCAACGTGCATCCCACGGCCCGAAGACGCAGCTCGTGTTAAACTTGCAGCTCTAATCGCTGTGCGATGTCGGCGAGCTGGCGCCATCGTTGAGCCGCCGACTTGAGCATTTGCTTTGCTTGCTCATCTACTGCCGCCTCGGCAGCGCGATCGGCGGTGTCGGCCCTTCGGCGATATGTATCGGGTGTTTCCATCTGGTGACCGTCTAGGCAACCGTTCTCACGCTCCGGCGTTCCAATTTTTAGGCGTTGAATTGGATATTCGCAATGACTGTCAGCCTTGTTCCGCGTACTGACGACATTGACGTTTGCCTTGTGCTCGATGAGCTAAAAACTCATGGCCAAGTCTGGCGTGAGATCGATGGGGGCCTTGCAAATGAAGCAACCGTCATTGAATGGATAATCGAAGGACAGTTCAACAAACCCGTCCAGATCGTGGCGTTCAACACAGCAGAGGGGTGGTCTCGCGATGTAACCGAAGACATCGCCGGCAAACTTCTCGACCTAAATCGTCAGGGAACTGCACTCGGTGAGGCAGCGAGAGATTTTGTCGAGCGCGTAACCGGTGAAAGGCCGATAGTAGCCGTCTGATGTGCGGCCGCTTCACCAACCGACTGACTTGGCGCGAAATCGTCGCGCTCTATCGGCTTCGGGTGCCATTAAGCCCCGAGCGTAATCTGCCTGCGCGTTACAACATCTGCCCGAGCGATCCGATCGACGTGGTGATCGAACGGGATGGCAAGCGCGACTTGGTATCCATGCGTTGGGGATTGGTACCTTATTGGTGGAAGAAGACCGTCAAGGATATGCCAGCAACCTTTAATGCGCGTGCAGAGACAGTGGGCGACAAACCGATGTTTCGTGATTCATTCAAAGGCCGACGCTGCCTGATCCCGGCTTCTGGATATTATGAATGGTTGAGTACGCCGACAGGTAAACAGCCGTATTACTACACAACGCTCGACGGTGAGCCGCTGACCATTGCTGGTCTCTGGGACGAATGGACAGATCCCCAAACGCGAGCAACCATACAGTCCTGCACCATGATCATTACCAATGCCAACGCGCTTGCTTCGAAAATTCACGACCGCATGCCGGTGCTGTTAAGGCGCGAACAGTTTGATCGCTGGCTAAATGGCACGGCTAGCACTGAGTTGCTCAAGCCAGCGCCTGACGACTATCTGCAAGCATGGCCGGTGTCGCGTCAGGTCAATAGCTCACGCGCACCGAGCGATGATCCAAGCTTGATTGAGCCTCTTGCCGCATAGCGGAGTCATTTTTGGCAGGTCTCTAGTCCGGAATCATGACCTGAGTGCTTCCGCACGCAGCAAACTGCGTGGTTTTTCCGCAATTTCTGCATTCGAAAGTGCGTATCTCGGACAATCCGTTTTTGACTTGCGCGCGGTCGGTAAGATCAGCAGCTGAGCCGCAGGCAGGGCAAATCATAGACCCAACAGTCATCGGCGAACGGTAATTTCTTTGGAGCATGTAGGCATTCCCCGCTGTATCAAACGCCGACTTCGCTCCATCGTTCCTGTGTTGGCTAACAAACAAACCCTTTCTCGTTAGCGGTCGAATTGAGAGGACTATTAAAAAAACCGCGCCACGAGGGCGCGGTTTAGGAACGAAGATACGCTTCGCCGCCAAAACAGCGAAGCATCACACCCTGTAATCATCGATGATCGCGTATAAAAACGGTATTATTTTTTGCTCTTCTGGACATGGCGGTTAGCTAAGAAACTTAGTCGCAAACGCTACGCCTAAACTCGCATCGGCAAAACACCACCGTATAACCGCGCCATCGGCATGATGCTTGCCGTGGCCGCGCTGGGGTTTGATGAATGTTTCAATCGCCAAGGCCCCCGGCTAGGGGAAACTCAGCCGAGGGCCTCAGCGGGCCAGGGAGTAGCCCGCGCGGATTTAATTGGAGCGTGGCAGGTGAGTTCCTGCGGATAATTCGCCGTCACCGAAAAACAGCTGCCAACAGCGACCGCACTACAGGCAAGGTCCCGATTTCGATCACGACGATCACCGCCAGCAACAGAACCCAGAACTATTGTAGCGACGTCCGCGTGAGGGTCAGGTGCTTCGGGTGTAGAGTTCTCAACGTCTGTCATGGCAATCGCCCCCGAATGGCGACGAATACCACTCGCCCAATAAGTAGCTGTGAATTACCTCACAGTTGGCCAAACTTTCTCGTAAACGCTTCCGCTAAATCCGCATCAGCAAAACACGAGCGAATTACTGAGCCGTCGGCAGTGTGCGTGCCGTGGCCGCGCTGTGGCTTGATGCCGTGCTGAATGTGAAACTCATACATCGCGTCGAGCCGCGTACCCAGGCCACCAGACGGGACGATGATGTCGACGTGATGCGGATACAGCCGCTCCGTATGTGCTGCTTTCAGCTGGCCTTTGTAGCGGGACATTAGAGGTCGATGAGCTAAGTAGTCATCCCGGAAGGGCCGTCAATTCCACCACCAAGCGCGACCTCGGCAGACGGTCTGGCAAGTATTGCGCAGCGCAGTGTTGTAAAAGGTAGCGTTGGCGCAATCACCATACCAACTGCCCGAAATGAGCCGGACGGGTTGAGCGGGCGCCCATGCAAGACATGCTGGCTCTACGCCGTCATATCGATGACCGTTTATGACAAATCGACCGCTATAAGGAGGTGTAACGACCTCAACGACGTGGCGCGCTGCAGCGATGAAGGATCCATGATGCGTCCGCATGTTTCCTGGCTCGTCGGCAAACGTCGGCTGACAGAGCAAAAGGGCAAAGTAGGTCGATAACGCGACACGCATACTCATTTTATTCTCCTAAGTGCCTTAATTCTTGGATTGATCGCATTTGATTCTTGCCGACGCGGCAAATCAATCCCCCAAAGGGATGCGAGTTTAGCTTGTCTAAGCACGGCTTCCAGCACTGAACCAAGCCCGTCCTATGCCGTTATCCTCCGTCATTAAAAGGAGAATGCTATGGCACATCCGGCGACTAAAAAGCGCGGCGGCAGCCCTGACGTGAAGGATAAACCTGAAAAGCAAAAGCCCAAAGATGCAATGGAACGCAAACTCGAACAGGGCTTAGAAGAATCGATGGCGGGTTCTGATCCGGTCAGTGTCACTCAGCCGTCAAGAACCAAGCATCAGGAAAACGAAAAGAAAGATGATTGAGCAACTGAGTGCGCTGTGCTGTGTCTGTCGTGACCGCTAGGCGCGTCGCATCCGAGGCTTTTTCCTCGACTCTGCAAAAGGTAGCCGAAGTTGGCTTTGCCTGCGTTTCTGCTTCAGCGGGGCGAACAGTCTGCGGATTTCCGCAATCGCCTGATCGATCTGATCGAGCATTCGATATCGCGCTTCAAGGATTGTCGGCAAATCGGTGACCGGGGCCATGCTTCCCTCAGTTCGACGCGGCGGGTGATTTCTGTCCAGTTTCGGCGCGTTGGCCTTTTGCAGGCTGAACTGATCGACGCAAGAAATCCGGGATGCTCAAGTCGTCTGCCGTTTCGGACCGTCGATTTTCGGCGGTCAAGTTGGTCCAACTCTTTTCCATAGTTTTCTCCGTTGGACGCAACGTGGGGCTGATTTGGTTAACGTATCCTTACCGATCGGCAGAAATCGCCTTCACCTTGCCATTGCAATAGAACAGCAGCTAGCGAACGCCATGGGCGCGGACGGAAGCAATCTGACAAGCTGCATGGCGACAGGTCTAAAACAGAATTGAATACGCCAATAAAAACAGAATGAGCAAACCGACACTAAAGAGCGAAGCCACGTGCAATTGAAAGCCCGGCACGGCGGCTTGTGATTCGGTTTCTTTCACAAGCTCGACGTTTTCAACATGCGGGATAGCTTTTGACGTCACTCGTGTTTGTTTGACCACGGGCGAGCAACGACGAAACGAGTTGAGAGTTCCGGAAAGCGGCTCCATGTCGCGAGCATGTCGCGTGGAGTTTCGGGCAATTCTCGGGAATGCCTGGAAATCAATGAGAACAAACCGCAACACGCGCGACATGGAATCGCGTCGCGCCGTGAGGGCACCCACCTCGTTTTTGCTTGTAGGGCAACGACTTAATCTGGCTGGGGAACTAGGATTCGAACCTAGATTCTCGGAGTCAGAGTCCGATGTTCTACCGTTGAACTATTCCCCAACAGGGCAAGGAGCGATTGTACTCCACCGTCGGCCTGGCGGGAGGCCTTCCATGGGGCAATTTCGTTGATTTGACAAGTCCATAGGACGCCAGGGCATCAAACGGCCCGCTGGGATCTCGTCGCGACCGTCACGATCCCTAGGAGGGTGAAGGCAGCAACGAGCAGGAACACCATCCTTGGACTGCCGTGATCCATTACTGCCCCGAAGATGAGTGGCGATACAATCCCGCCGATATTGAAGCCGGTGGTGACGAAGCCGAAAACCTTGCCAAAAGAACCAGGGGGTGTGACCTCGCGTACGATCATGTCACGCGAAGGCATGATCACGCCGGAAAACAGGCCGGCGAGCGACATGGCCGCTATCAACGCCAGTGAACTGAGGTCGATCAAGGCGACGAGCACTACAGACAGTGCCATTGCACTTAGCCCCAATGTGGCCAATAGGCCGTGGCGCTTTGTACGCGTGACAAGCAGGCCGCCTACCAGCACGCCAGCAGCTGATAGGAGGAGATTGCCTGTCAGCGCAGCGTTGGCGGTGGCGACCGGTGTCCCGTAGAGGGCGCCGAGCGCAACGACGGAATAGTTGTAGAGGCCGCTGCTCATCATCGCGAGGAGGATGAAAAACGCGAGGTTGAGCAGAATTGGCGCCGAGAGGAGCAGGCGCCAGCCGGCATCGGACGAATTCGAGGCTACCCGTGTGCCAGCCCTTGCGGTGGCGGTCGATCCGTCCCGAAGCAACAAAAGGAAAAACGCCACGGCAAAACCCAGAATGCCAGCGCCAACGAAAGCACCACGCCAGCCCCAGACGCTCTGCATCATCAGAAGACTTGCCGGGGCAACGGCGGAACCGAGCATTCCGGCAAAGGTATGGACCGAAAAAGCCTGGCCGATGCGGTCCGAAGGGACGTGCTGAGACAGTAAGGCATAGTCCGCCGGGTGATAAACCGTGTTGCCTATGCCGGCGATGGCGAACAAGGTGACCATAACCCAGAACGAATTAATAAGACCAACCAAGATGAAAGAGCTCGCACCGATAGCGAGGCCCAAAATCAGCAACACGCGGGCGCCCAGGCGGTCTACCAGAAATCCCGCTGGGGTTTGAAACACGGCTGTTACGATGTTGAACGCCGCAAAAGCCAATCCGATTTCCGTGTAAGTGACCTGATACTCGTGGCGCACGAACGGCATAAGCGGCGCCAACGCGATGATATAATAGTGGGACACGAAATGCGCAGCGCTGACCGCGCTGACAGCTCGGATATATGGCGCGCGCATCGACCCGATAACGCCGGCGGCCTGGCTCATCGACCGGCCTTTGCTTGTTGAATCGCTTGCCAGATGCGCGATGGCGTCATCGGCATTTCAAGGTGTCGGACACCGTATTCGGACAGGGCATCGATAACGGCGTTAGCAACGGAAGGCAGGCCACCCGATGTCCCGGCTTCGCCGCAGCCTTTTGCTCCGAGCGGATTGCTTTTGGTTGGCACGGGATGACTAGCGACATTGATCATTGGTACGTCATGCGCCCTGGGCATCGCGTAGTCCATGAACGAGCCGGTAACGAGCTGGCCATCGGAATCGTAGACCGCCTGTTCCAGCAGAACCTGCCCAAGACCCTGGACGACGCCGCCCTGTATCTGTCCTTCGACTAGCAAAGGATTGACCACCGTCCCGAGGTCGTTAACCGCTGAATAACGAACGACACGTGCGGCGCCTGTTTGCGGGTCAACTTCGACCTCGGCAATATGACAGCCGTTTGGGAAAGCCGACGGAACCGGATTGCTGACGACGTGGTCGACATCGAGCGAGTTCGGAGTGCCGGACGGCAAGTTAATCCCGGCGCGCAGACGCGCGGCAAGATCGAGCAACCCGATCGATCGATCGGTGCCCGCGATCACAAAGTGCCCCGCTTGGAACTCAATGTCACCCGGCGAGGCTTCCAGCACGTGAGAAGCAATTTGTTTGCCGCGTTCGATCACAATGGCCGCCGATTCCGTGAGCGCGGTGCCGACAAACATCACCGAACGCGAGCCGCCACTGCCGCCGCCGAATGCCATCCGGTCGCTGTCGCCCTCGACCATACGGATACGATCAAACGGAACTCCGAGAAGGTCGGTCAATATCTGCGCGTAGGTCGTTGCGTGACCCATTCCGAAGTCGAGCGTGCCGGTAACGATCGTAACGGTGCCGTCGGCTTCGAAATGAATGGCGCCGAGTTCCTTGCCGGGTGCGGCCGTAACCTCAAGATAACAGCCGATGCCGAGTCCGCGCAGCAGACCGCGCTTCTTGCTCTCGCGCTTGCGTTTCTTGAAACCGACGTAGTCGGCGGCGTCGAGCGCCTGCTTAAGCACACCAAGGAAATCGCCGCAGTCATAAGTCATGTCGGATGCGGCTTTGAATGGCAGGTCGCTTTTGCGGATCATGTTGCGCCTGCGCAAGTCGAGTCGGTCGATACCGAGCTCGGCCGCAGCGAGATCAAGCGTGCGCTCGATATAGTAATTGCCTTCGGGCCGTCCGGCGCCTCGATAGGCGGAGACAAAGGTCGTATTGGTGAACACGCATTTGGTCGCCACCTCGATCAACGGTGTGCGGTACACACTGGCGATGTTCTTGACCTGGTTTCCGGTCGACAGCAGCGGACCGAATTGGGCGAGGTAGCCGCCCATATCGCCATAACCGGTAAGACGGATCGCAAGAATATGGGCGTCGTCGTCGAACGCCATCTCAACGACCATGTCTTGTGCGCGGCCGTGATGGTCCGATACGAAACTGCCCGAGCGCTCGTCGGTCCATTTGACCGGCCGCCCGAGCAGACGAGCGCCGTGCAGGAGACAGACATATTCGGGATAAACCGCGGCCTTCATGCCAAACGAGCCGCCGACCTGACCGGTGATTACGCGAACCTTGTCGGCTGGTGCTCCAAGAATCTCCATCAGTGAGGTCTTCATGCCGTGCACGCCCTGACTCGTTGAGTAGAGCGTCCACTTTGCCGCGGCTGCATCGTATTCCCCGATTGCGGAGCGCGGCTCCATGGCGTTGACCACCATGCGCTGGTTGGAGGTCTCGAGCCGGGTTACGTGCTTTGCCTTTGCAAAGGCTTCCGCGACTTTGGCGGCATCGCCATAGTGATAGTCGAGCGCTATGTTGTTCGGCACCTCGGCAAACACAAGTGGTGCGCCCGGTTTGACCGCTTCGGATGGCTTGAGCACTGCGGGCAGCGGTTCGATGTCAAGCGTGACGGCCTCTCCTGCATCTTTCGCCTGCGCCACGGTTTCCGCGATCACGCAGGCAACCGGATCACCCACGAAACGCACCTTGTCACCGGCAAGCGCCGGCCGTGGCGTATAGCGGATCGGCGATCCGTCACGATTCTTTAAAGGCAGGCCGCATTTGAGCGGGCCATATCCGGTCAAGTCGGCAGCGGTATAGACGGCAAGAACGCCGGGCATCGCCTTAGCGCCAGCGGTATCAATCGAGCGGATTACGCCGTGCGCGTCGCGGCTTCGAACCATAACCGCATAGGCTTGGTTTGGTCGGCTGACATCGTCGGTGTAGCGACCCTGTCCGCGAACGAGCGTCGGGTCTTCGCTGCGCCGGACAGGCTGTCCGACACCGAATTTGGTCAGCGAAAGGGCAGTTTCGGTGATGCGGTCATCCATTGAGGGGTGATGCTTTCCGGGGCCGCGCTGTCAAATAAAGCACGCTGCATCCTTCGACAAGAATAGCTTTTGGGACGTAGGGTTGCGCAAGACACAGGCGCTGTTACACTTTTCGTGATCAAAGGAACACGGCTGCAACCGTGGCGGGCCGAGGGAAATCGCTGGTTCACGGTGCAGACAGGAAAGGTTTTAGAGGATGAGCGGCGAGGCCGGGGACATCCCAGGCCTCGACCCTGCCATCGATCGGGCGCCGTCGCCGCGGGCCCGGTGGGGTCGGCGGTCGTCTGGACGGGCCAATGGGAGCTTCGGCAATGACCGGGGCGGGGCGACCTATGCCGCGCTCGATCTTGGGACCAATAATTGCCGGTTGCTGGTCGCGCGGCCCTCGGGTGAAGGCTTTCGCGTCGTCGACGCATTTTCCAGGATCGTACGGCTTGGCGAGGGCGTCTCGTCGTCTGGTCGCCTGAGCGAGGCCGCGATCAGCCGCGCGATGGCGGCTCTGGTCATCTGCCGTAACAAGATGAAAAACAAGGGTGTTACCCGCGCGCGCCTGATTGCAACCGAAGCCTGCCGGACGGCCCAAAACGGCACGGAGTTTTTGGATCGTGTGTTGGACGAACTTGGTCTTGAGCTCGAGGTGATCGATCGCGAGACCGAGGCGTGCTTGGCCGCGACCGGCTGCACACCACTAATCGATCCTCATGCCGCAGGCGCTGTGCTGTTCGATATCGGCGGCGGTTCGTCGGAGCTGGTGCGACTCGAACGCTCGCAGCGCAGCCGCTCTGGTCCGCCGTTGCCGCAAATCCGCGGCTGGATTTCCGTACCGCACGGCGTGGTGACGCTGGCAGAGCGTTACGGCGGCGTCACGGTGACACGTGAATGTTACGACGCGATGGTTGTCGAAGTTGCCGAGTTGATTGCTCCATTCGAACGCGAGCATGGCGGCGACGAGGCCGAAGGGATTCACATGCTGGGGACATCGGGCACGGTCACCACCATCGCAGGCGTGCATCTCAACCTGAAACGTTATGATCGCAATCGCGTAGACGGCTGCTGGATGAGCGCGGAGGAAATCAACGCGGTCGTTGAGCGGTTGCTGACGATGAGCTATGATGATCGCGTTGCGAGTCCCTGCATAGGCGCCGAGCGAGCCGATCTCGTGCTAGCCGGCTGCGCGATCCTTGAGGCGATTCGTCGCGCGTTTCCTTGTCCGCGCTTGCGTGTCGCCGATCGCGGGCTCCGCGAAGGCATGCTGGTGCAGATGATGCGCGAGGACGGCGCCTGGGGCGGTAACAGCCAGGCCGCACCATCGTGACGGCGCGCGGCAAGGGCAGCGGGCCGCGCCAGCTCAAGGTTCGGGTCCGCGGCGGCAAAAATCGGTCGCAGTCGTCAAAGCTTTGGCTGGAACGTCAGCTCAACGACCCATACGTGGTGCGGGCGAAGCATGAGGGCATGCGGTCGCGCGCCGCCTATAAATTGTTGGAAATCGACGATCGGGCTCACTTCCTGAGGAAGGGCGCGCGCGTGGTCGATCTCGGCGCAGCGCCCGGGGGCTGGAGCCAAGTCGCGGCCAGGCGTGTAGGGGCCCCGGGACACGGTCGCGTGGTCGCAATCGACGTTTTGCCGATGGATCCGATACCCGGTGTCGATTTCGCCGGTCTGGATTTCCTCGACGAAAGCGCGCCCGCAAAGCTCAAGGAGATGATCGGCGGTCCGGCTGACGTGGTGATGTCTGATATGGCGGCCAATGCAACCGGTCACGCCAAGACCGACCATCTGAAGATCATGGCATTGGTGGAAGCAGCCGCAGATTTTGCCCGAGAGGTGCTAACTCCCGGCGGCAGCTTTCTTGCAAAGGTGCTGCAAGGCGGCACAGAGGCCGAACTACTGGCATCCCTCAAGCGAGACTACAAAACCGTCAAGCATGTGAAGCCAGCCGCAAGCCGTGCAAACTCGGCCGAACTCTATCTACTCGCAACCGGATTTCGCGGCGAGGCTCGCCAAAGAGCCTAGCCGGCGCCCTGGTCGGCTCGGCAGGGGCCGAAGCCTGTCGGCCATTTCGGCGCCAGCTTTCGGTGGCAATTGCGGCAAGACAAGGACCGGGAAGCGTTCGCTCGCGTTTACGACTTCATAACAGCCATCCGCGATTGCGCTAGGAATCGGCGCGATCCCGTGCTATCGACCCACGCCAACCCAAAAGCGGGCCGTGACGCAGGCGAGGGACCCCCTCGCAACGGGCATTTTTAACCCCTGCCGGCCGGTCTGACTGCCCTTTTGGGCAAGACGGAGTTGGCGATGGCCGGAAAAAATAATTCAAACCCGCGCGAAGGGCTCACTTTCGATGACGTGCTGATACAGCCCGGCCTGTCAGAAGTTCTGCCCGCCGACGTCGATATCCGCTCACGCATCACCCGCTCGATTCCCGTCAACATTCCGGTCATCGCATCGGCGATGGATACAGTCACCGAGGCGCAGATGGCGATTGCCATGGCACAGGCAGGCGGCATCGGTGTGCTTCACCGAAACATGGAACCGGATGTGCAGGCAGCGCAGGTCCGTCAGGTGAAGAAATTCGAATCCGGCATGGTCGTAAATCCGGTGACGATCGAACCGGACGCAACACTCCAACAGGCGCTCGACTTGATGAAGGACAACCACATCTCCGGCATTCCGGTGGTCGAGCGCTCCGCCGGCTCGCAGCCGGGTAAGCTAGTCGGCATTCTGACCAACCGCGACGTGCGCTTTGCCACCGACCCGCGACAGCCCGTGTCGGAGCTGATGACCAAAAAACTTATTACGGTGCGGGAAGGCGTCGGCCAGGACGAGGCCAAGCGTTTTCTCCATCAGAATCGGATCGAGAAGCTTCTGGTCGTCGATGCGCAGTATCGCTGCGTCGGCCTCATCACGGTGAAAGATATCGAAAAGGCGGTCGCCAATCCGAACGCCTGCAAGGATGATCAGGGCCGGCTTCGTGTTGCCGCGGCGACGACCGTC
>JBKPRE010000248.1:0-3350 GCA_046734435.1 Pseudomonadota bacterium
AAGTCATTTCCGGCGCAGGCAGACGTCCTCGCGGCTTGCAACTTTTGCGGAAGCATTTTCGTCGATCGCCTGGGCCGCGACCTCGGCGCTCGCGGCAGCGGGTTTGTGGCAGGCGATCGGCCCGGCCATCGTCGCATTCGGAATCTTGGCGGGTGTCTGGATGCTCAGCCCGTCACGGGGCTGAGCTACGCATAGGAAATGCGCAGGCGCTGACGGCTAACGAGTGTGCCGACCAGAAGCAGATTGAGAATGTTGGCGCCGATTCCGGCTGCGAAAGCGGGTGCATAATAGCCAAAGTGATCGTAGAGCAGCCCCGCGAGCCAGCCGCCGAGCGCCATGCCGCAGCCGCTGAATAGCAGTAATGTCGGTATGCGCCACGATGCCTCCGAGGCCGGAAATAGTTCGCGCAGCGCCAGCACATAGGCCGGGATAATTCCGGAAAAGCCGAGTCCGAACGCGGCGGCGACCGTGAAGAGCCCGACTTCGTTCTGTGTCAGAAGCAACGCGGTCATCGATGCGGCTTGCCAGCCCGAGCCGATGAAAACCGTGGCCAGACCGCCGATGCGGTCGGAAATTGCTCCCCAGATCTGCCGGCTCAGAAATGCCGTGCCGAGCAGCACGGACAGCATGAGCGCGCCGGTCGAGCGCGCAATGCCGAGATCGCTGCAGAAGGCAACCAGATGCCCTTGCGGCATTGCCATCGGGATGCAGCAAAGGACCGCGGCTGCGCACATTACGGCGAAGACGGCATTGGGTGGCCAGCCAAGCACGCGCACTTTTGCTCCTGCGCCATCCGTGGGAGCGGCCGGATGAATTACTTCAGGCGGTGCGCTGAAATAGATTATCGCCAGAGGCATGATCACGGCGATCTCGAGTGCGCCGTACCACAACATGGTCTGCCGCCAGCCGAAATCGGCGATGACGCGCTCGAACAGTGGCGGCCACATTGCGCCGGCGAGGTAGCTCCCGCTCGAGATCAGGGCCAGCGCCGATCCGCGCCTTCGGTCAAACCAGCGGCTGACATAGATGTACATCGGCGCATTGATGCCGCCGAGACCGATCAAACCGATAAAGAGGCCGTGCCCGATCCATAAAGGCCATGGCGGTCCCAGCGTCGAGATCGACAGGCCGAGGCCAATCATCAGTGCGCCGCAGATGACGGTCCACCGCGTGCCGACTTTGTCGGCAAGCCGTCCCATCAAAATGCCACCGACTCCCGAACCCAGCCAGGCGAGAGCGCTGGCGAGCGCTGGGATGGAGCGGATGCCGTTGACCTCCGCGGCGATGTCCTTGAGCGCGACCGCCGTGATCCATGCGGCGCCGAACGCCATCAGCATGGTGACGAGCGCGGCCGTGGCAACGGCCCACGATCCTCTGGATTCGACGGATGATACTGTAGGTTGCAACATCAGGCGGGAGTCCGGCTGACCAATCTTGTGGCAGGCTGTCGTTGCTTTGACCACCCACACGGGCGTGGGTCTGCCTTGCCTGCTGCATTGCGCCAAAATGCGCGCAGACCCCGCTTATCGAAATTTCCTTTTAGGGCCCGCTAAAATTTCGAAATTGACCCAACGCTCGTGAAGTATAGCCTTCGCCGCGGTTTCTGCGCTTTGCGCCGTCCCGGCCGACCCTATATGAGGGGGGCCCGGCTTCGCATTGCCGGCTTTACAAGGCGTTCCATGCCGCTTCGACCGGTCAGCCTGAACGACAAGTACGACCTCAACCAGTCACATGTCTTCGTGACCGGCTATCAGGCATTGATCCGCGCCTGCCTCATGCAGAAGGAGCGCGATCGCCGTGCCGGTCTCAACACGGCCGGCTACGTCACCGGCTATCGTGGCTCTCCGCTCGGCGGCCTTGACCAGCAGTTCGTGCGCGCCGGGAGGATACTCACGGCGGCGGACGTGAAGTTCCAGTCAGGCATCAACGAGGAACTTGCCGCCACCGCGCTCTGGGGATCTCAGCAGGCCGAGTTGCGTGGCGAAGGCAAATTCGATGGCGTATTCGGCATGTGGTACGGCAAAGGTCCGGGCGTCGATCGGTCCGGCGACGTCTTCCGTCATGCCAATTTTGCCGGCACTTCCAAGAACGGTGGCGTCATCGCTCTGATGGGCGACGATCATACGGCTGAATCGTCGACCACCGCGCATCAGTCGGAATTCCACTTCGTCGATGTGATGATGCCGATCCTCAATCCGGCTGGCGTGCAGGAAATCATCGACTACGCGCTCTATGGCTGGGCGATGTCGCGCTTCACCGGCGCATGGACGGCGCTCAAGTGTATGCACGAGACGGTCGAATCGACCGGCGTGGTCGACGGCTCAATCGATCGCGTCAAGGTCATCACTCCAGACGATTTCCGGATGCCCGACGGCGGGCTCAATATCAGGCTTGTGGACACGATCCTCGGACAGGAAGCGCGTCTGCACGACTTCAAGCGCGATGCGATGCTGGCCTTCGTGCGCGCCAACAGGCTCAATCGCATCATCACCTCCGGCGGCCGAGCGCCGAAAATCGGCATTATCACGACCGGGAAAGCCTACCTCGATGTGCGCCAGGCGCTCGATGAGCTCGGTATCGACGAGATGAAGTGCAACGATCTCGGCCTGCGCATCTTCAAAATTGCCTGTGTGTGGCCGATCGGCCGCCAGGAGCTTGCCGAGTTCGCCAAGGGTCTTGATCTGATTATAGTAGTCGAGGAAAAGCGGTCGCTCATCGAGGTGCAGGTACGCGAAGAGCTCTACGGCTCGGCCAACCAGCCTGTTTGCATCGGCAAAAAGGATGAGCAGGGCAACTGGCTTTTCCCGGTCAAGGGCGCACTCGATCCGAACGATATCGCCATCTGCATCGGCGAACGGTTGCTGCGCTACAGCCCGAACGAGGAGCTGACAGCGCACGTTACCCGCTTGAAGAGTGCGCAGCGGGCTCTTGCTGAAACGACTGACGTCGCCCAGCGCATCCCGTATTTCTGCTCTGGCTGCCCGCACAACACGTCGACGCGGGTACCAGAAGGCAGCCGCGCCTACGCGGGCATCGGTTGCCACTACATGGCGCAATGGATGGACCGCGAGACGCTGGGTTTCACGCAGATGGGCGGGGAGGGCGCAAACTGGATTGGTGAGGCGCCGTTCTCAAACCGGGAGCACGTGTTCCAAAACCTCGGCGATGGCACTTATAACCATTCCGGCTACCTCGCGATCCGCGCTGGCATCGCGTCCGGCGTGAACATGACCTACAAGATCTTGTTCAACGACGCCGTGGCGATGACCGGCGGACAGGCCAATGATGGCGGGCTGACTGTGCCCCAGATCGCCGCTCAAGTAGCGGCCGAGGGCGCCAAGCGAATTGTC
>JBKPRE010000249.1:0-21976 GCA_046734435.1 Pseudomonadota bacterium
CGCCTCTGGTCTTATCAGTGTTGCGCGCCGCGACCCCGACGGGGGTGCAATCCGAATTGCGTTGGCGCAGAAGGTGAAAGTCAACAGTATCGCCGCCGCCGAACGCCTTTACGTTGATCTTTTGCCGGACAACTGGAATGGGCCGAACCCGGGCTTGCCGCAGGAAGTGATCGACGAGCTTGTGCGTCGGGCGCGTGAGGCCGAAAGCCAGCTGCACCAGCAAAAAATTGCCGACAAGCAAAAGAAGCCTCCGCTGGTCCGCGTCAAGGTGGCAGCCCAGCCCACGTTCATACGTTACATCTTTACGATGCCCGGCACCGTTAATGTCGTGCCCGAGCGAGCCGACGGAAGGGTCACGCTCAATTTTGATCAACAGGTCAATTGGGATCTCGCCGATGCCCAGGCCTCGTTGCCTCCCACGCTGAAGTCAATCGAGTCCGAAATCGATTTCGACACTGTTGCCGTCGTCTTCACGCTTAGTGGGACGCCGCAGGTGCGGACCTTCCGCGAGGACCGCAGCATCATTGTCGACATCGGACTCGACGGTGCGGCCAAACCCAAGTCAACAGAGGGCAACGCAAAGCAGCCGGTGGTGGCGGAAGGCTCGCCTGCGATCGCGCCCCCGCAAACGGCGCCTGCAAAAGATGGAACGCCGCCTGCCGAACCGAAGCCGCCGGTGGCTGCCGCGGCGCCACCGGTTGAGGCAAAGCCTGCGCAGGCTCCTCAAACTGCGAACGAGCAGCCAAAGCCTGCCGAGAATCCGGCGCCGCCCAAGGAGGCGCAAGTTCCGGCACCGCCCGCCGAAGCCAATGCGCCATCTGATGCCGCCGCTGCGGCCCCCGCACCGTCGCCGCCTGCGGCTCCGGCCAGCGTCCCTGCGGCAGCTTCGCCTGAATCCGCCCGGTCTGCCGATGCTGCCGCGCCGGCACCCGCGCCTGCCCCGCCGGTGGAAATGACAAGGCCGTCTCAGCGCGCTCCGACTGCAGATGCCGAACGCCCACCCCCTAATCCAAATGCCGTCGTTGTCGCCGGCGTGCAGCAGTCGGGCGAGACCATGCGCATCGAATTTCCGTTTGCGGTGGCTACGCCCGCAGCGGTTTTTCAGCGTGCGGATACATTGTGGCTGGTGTTCGACACGACAACGCAAATCGATCTGGCCGCGATTCAGGCCGACAACGACAATGGCGTGCGCGAGGCGATGTTCGAGCGGGCAAAAGACGGGGCCGCCACTATTCGCTTCAAGCTTACCCGGCCAAGGATGAGCAGTATTGTCGCTGACGGGCCGACATGGATCGTCACGATTGCCGACACGGTGACAGCGTCGACCAAGCCGCTGACCGTCGCGCGCAGCATCGTCGGCAAAAATCGTGCAAGTCTCGCCATTCCATTCGACGATCCGCGCGCCATCCATGATGTCACGGATCCGGACATCGGCGATCGATTGTTCATCGTAACTGCGCTTGGGCCAGCACGGGGCTTCCTCAAGGCGCAGGACTTCGTCGAACTACGCGCCTTGCCGTCAACTCATGGCGTAGTGGTACAACCGCTTGCGGACGACATCACCGCGGAGCTCGGAGTCGACAAAGTCAGCATCAGCCGGCCGGCTGGACTATCCTTGTCGGCAACCGCGCTTGGCCAGCAGCCGCTTGCGACCAATTTCCGGGCCTACACGTTCGACACCCAATTGTGGGGTTACGACCGCGATGCGCCGTTCAACGCGCGGCAGGCCGAGCTGATCCGGCTTGCGGCTGCGGCGCCAGTGTCAAAACGTCGGAATGCCCGGCTCAATCTTGCGCGCTTCTACCTCGCAAAGGACATGGCTCCTGAAGCCAAGGCTGTCCTCGACGTAGCTCTCTCGGACCAGCGTTCGGACGACGTGACCGGCAGCGTGCTCACGGCCGTCGCCGACGTGATGCTCGACCGGCCCGAGGACGCGCTCAAGGTTTTGGCCAAGCCGCAGGTGGGAAATCAGCAGGATGCGCCGGTCTGGCGTGCGATCGCTCTGGCTCGCCAAGGAAGATGGGCTGACGCACAGAAGATCTTCAAAACCGTCAGCGCCGCCATCGGTGCGCTGCCGATTGAACTTCAGCGCATGGCGATGAAGGAAGCGTTACGCGCTGCTATCGAAGTGCGGGACTTCAACAGCGCGACAAAGGTCGCGAATGAGATAGAAACCGTCGGCGTTACCCCCATGCTGGAGCCGACCATCAACGTGCTGATCGGCCGACTGTATGAGGGGTTGGGACGTAACGAGGATGCGCTCTCGAGTTATCGGATGGCTGCGACTTCTAGTAATCGCCGCGCGGCGGCGCAGGGGCGGTTACGGGAGATCGCACTGACATTTGCGACTGGCGGAATGAGCCGCAAGGACGTCATCAATGACCTCGAGACACTGACAACGGTGTGGCGCGGGGATGAAACGGAAACCGAAGGCCTCAAGTTGCTTGCGCATCTTTATACGGAAGAAAGCCGGTACCGTGACGCTTTCCACGTCATGCGCACGGCGCTGCTTGCGCATCCCAACTCGGACCTGACACGCAAGATCCAGGACGAGGCCGCTGCCACGTTTGAGAGCCTTTTCCTGGGCGGCAAGGGCGAGGCGTTGCCGCCGATCGAGGCCCTTGGCCTGTTCTATGATTTTCGTGAACTCACGCCGATCGGCCGTCGCGGCGACGAGATGATCCGCAGGCTTGCGGACCGGCTGGTTTCGGTCGATCTGCTCGACCAGGCGGCGGAGTTGCTCCAGCACCAGGTTGATAATCGGCTGCAAGGGGCCGCGCGGGCCCAGGTCGCGACGCGGCTGGCGGTTGTCTACCTGATGAACCGCAAGCCGGATCGTTCGCTCGCCACGTTGCAGAAAACTCGAGCCGCGGACCTTTCCAACGATCTGCGCGATCAGCGGCTGCTGATTGAAGCACGTGCCATGTCAAGTCTCGGGCGGCACGAACTGGCGCTGGAGCTGATCACGAATATCAACAGCCGTGAAGCAGTGCGCCTACGGTCCGATATCTTGTGGGCCGCGCGCCGTTGGCGGGATGCGGGCGAGCAGATCGAACTGCTTTACGGCAATCGCTGGCGCGAATTCGCGCCGCTCAATGATACCGAACGCTCGGATATCCTGCGCGCGGCGATTTGCTACGTCCTGAGTGAAGAATCAATTGGAGTCGGACGCCTACGCGAAAAATACGAAGCCAAATTTTCCGATGGCGCCGATCGGCGCGCCTTCGACGTTGTGACCGCGCCGATCGGGGCAAGCGGGACCGAATTCCAGGATATTGCCAAGAAGGTTGCGAGCATTGATACGCTCGACGCATTCCTTCGCGACCTGAGTGCGCGCTATCCGGAGGCCCCTGCGGCACCGCCGGCCGGTGCGGCAGGTGAGGGGAGCAGCCCAGCGGCGGAGTCAGACGCAAAGACCACCACGAACGGTGCAGCAGCCGGCCCTGCGACAAGAACGGGACCAGACAATCGCAACGCGGCATCCTCGCCATTGCCTGCGAACCCCCCGGCCGGCGTGCCGCTCAAACCCGACAAAGAGCCGACTGGCTCGATCTCGCGCCTGAAAACGCGAGCGAGCGCCCGCTAGACCGAAAACTTCGACTTGTTGGACTCGGCCGACACAATATGCGGCTTGCGGCCGCGCGCTACAACCTCAGTCCAGCACAAGGTGTGGCAACCAGAGTGATAGCCCCGGAATGTAGGTGACCAGGAAAAGCACGATCAGCATAGGGATGTAGAAAACAAGAATGCTTCTCGACACGGCTTCCATTGAGACTTTCCCGATGGCGCATCCGACCACCATTGTCGGGCCGACCGGAGGCGTCAGCAGGCCGATGCCCAGATTGAGGATCATGATAATTCCAAAATGCACCGGATCGACGCCAAATGACTTGATCACGGGCAGGAAAATCGGTGTGCAGATCAGTAGCATCGGCGCCAGATCCATGAACGTACCGAGCAGAAGCAGGAGAACATTCACCCACAGCAGGAAGGCATATTTGTCACTGGAAATACTGACGAAGAATTTGGTGGCAATCGCAGGCACCTGCAGCAATGCCATCATATATCCGAAGGCGATCGAGAACCCGATCATGATCATGACCATGCCGATCGTACGGATGACGCGGCCGATCAGTTTCGGGATTTCGCTCCACTTTACGTCGCGATAGACGAACATCGTCACGAGAAAAGCGTAGACACACGCGACCGCGCCTGATTCCGTCGGCGTGAAAACACCCGACAGGATCCCTCCAAGAATAATCACAATCGTTACCATGCCCCACACGGCATCGAGAGCGATCTTGCCGGCTTCACGGAACGAAACGAATTCGCCCTTCGGAAAGTTCTGGCGGTGGGCGATAATGAGCACGAGGATCACGAGCGACAGGCCGAGCAGCAGCGCCGGAATGATGCCAGCCATGAAAAGATGCGCGACCGAAATGGTGCCGCCCGCCGCGATCGAATAGATGATCATGTTGTGTGATGGCGGCACCAACAACGGCTGCAGCGAGCCGGAAATCGTGACGTTGACCGCAAACAGGCGCGGGTAGCCCATCTTGATCATCTGTGGGATCATGACGCCGCCGACGGCTGCGGTGTCCGCTACTGAAGAGCCGGAAATACAGCCGAACATTGTCGAAGCTACGATGTTGACAAGCGCCATGCCGCCGCGAATGGCCCCGACGAACACCTTGGCGAGATTGATCAGCCGGCTCGCCATGCCGCCGACCGCCATGATGGCGCCGGTGAGAATGAAGAAGGGAATTGCCAGAAGCGAAAACCCGCTCATTCCGCCGGCTACTTTGAGCATCACCGCTTCGAGCGGAATACCGGAATAGAGCGCACTGAGGATTGCAGCGATGCCGAGCGCATACGCGACCGGCATGCCCATGAGGCACACAACTGTAAAACTGCCTACAAGTATGAAGATGTCCATGGGGCGGCCGCTATTCCGTTGTCAGGCCGCTGACAGTCTCCGCTTCGGGCTCGGCGAAAAACTTCTGCGTCATGAACCTTTCAATGACCAGAAGCGCCGTCAGCCCGCCGCCGATCGGTATAGGCAGATAGGTGATGCCGACCCTCAGGACGGGGAATTCGGCAATGGTCTGATTCCAGGTCGCCTCAACCAGCTTTATGCCCCAGATCAGCATGAAAACGTTCGTTGCGAGCATCAGCAGCTCGAGGATCCAGCCGAGACCGGTCTTGGCCGGTCCTTTGAGAAAGGCCGGAAGGACGCCAACCCCGATGTGCAGATATTCGCGATAGCAGACCACCGCGGATAGAAACGACAGTACAATCATAAGCAGTATCGCCATCGGCTCGGGCCACGACGCTGCGCTGTTGAGAACGAAGCGGCAGAACACCCCGTATGGAATAATGAGCGTGATGACCACCAGGCAGGCACCGGCCACGAATTCGCAAGCCCGGTGCAACGAATCCATCGCCCGGATATATTGTGCTTTCATCATGTCCTCGTAAAAAAACCGGCCAGGTTCGTTGGCGATTGTGCGCTGAACCTGGCCGGCTGTTAGATCAGATGCACCACTATTTGACGTCCTGGATGCGCTTGACCATGTCGGCATATTTCGGGCCGTACTTGTCCCAAACAGGTTTTACGGCGTCCTGGAACGCCTTTTTGTCTGCGTCCGAAACCTGAATAATCTGAATTCCGGAGGCCTTCGCCTTGTCCATCGCTTGCTTCTCGTACGCCTCCCACAGCTTGCGTTCCTCCTGCTGTGCTTCCTTGGAAAATTTGATGAGCGCCGCCTGGTCTTCTTTCGACATCGCGTCCCAGGCTTTTTTCGAGAACACCAGCATCTCCGGCACGATCAGATGCTCGTCGAGGGTATAGAATTTTGCAATCTGGTAGTGATTGTCGAACACGAAGCTCGGCGGGTTGTTCTCGGCCCCGTCGACGACGCCCGTCTGCAGCGCGTTGAACACCTGGTCATAGCCCATCGCGACGCCATTGCCGCCCATTGAGTTCGCCATGTCGACGAACATCGGGTTGCCCATGACACGGAATTTCAATCCCTTGAGATCGGCCATGGTCTTGATCGGCTTTTTGGTGTTGTAAAAATTGCGCGCGCCCGCATCCATCCAGCACAGCCCGACCAGGCCCTTGCCGCTATTGGTGACCTTGTCGAGCAGCTCTTGGCCGATCGGGCCGTCGATCACCTTTTGCATATGCGTCGTGTTGCGGAACACGTACGGCAAATTGAACACGTTGAGCTCGTCTATCACCGGGCCGAGTGCGCCGACCGAAACGCGCGCGAACGCAATTGCCCCGACCTGCGCCTGCTCGATGGCCTCTTTTTCGCCGCCGAGCTGCATCGACGGATACATCTGTACGCTGTAGCGCCCGTTGGTTGCCGCTGACAGCTTCTTGCCGAGGTTTTCGACCGCGACCACCGTCGGATAACCGCCCGGATGGACGTCGGAAGCTTTGAGAACCGTCTGTGCGAGCGCGCTGCCCGACGAGAAGGCCGCAGCAAGGATGCCGGCGGCCATAATCGCGTTTCGAATTTTCGTCATGAGCATTCCTCCTCGGATCCTTTTGTCCTCTGACGACTGATGGCACGGTTCATTTGATCCAATCGACCGTGCGTGTTATTCATCAGGTCATATGATGACCTTACGTCTAGGCGAGATGTCAAGCCGTTGCCCAAGCGTAGTCCAAAAAATCTTAGTCTGTTGCAGCCGCTCGACGCACCGCGCCGGCTGACCGCTGAGCTGGTGGCCAGGCTGACAGCGGATATCACCAGCGGAAAGCTCGCTCCGGGAGCGCGTCTGCCAACCGAACAGGAAATGATTGCCGCGACCGGAGTGAGCCGTACTGTCATCCGCGAAGCGGTCGCGGCATTGCGGGCGGATCGGCTGGTCATAACGCGACAAGGAGTTGGCGCTTTTGTCGCGAGCCAGGTGCGCCGGCCGTTCCGGGTCGATTTCGACGAACGGTCGCCGTTCGGTGAAGTGCTTAACGTCATGGAACTGCGCACCGGCGTGGAGGTAGAGGCGGCGGGTCTTGCTGCGGAGCGCGCTTCGCCGGCGCAGGTCAAGAAAATCGCAGACCGGTTTGACGCGATTCAAGCGGCCATCGACCGTGGGGAAAACGGCGTCGACGAGGATTTCGCTTTCCATTGTGCGATCGCTGAAGCAACCGGCAATCCGCAATTCAATCGCTTTCTGGAATACCTCGGCAGGTTCATTATCCCGCGCCGGACCATCTGGAAAAACGCTCAACCCGCTGCGCGGCGCCAGCAGCTCGATACCTTCCAGAAAGAGCACGCCCAAATTCTTCAGGCGATAAAGCAGGGATCGGTGGCGCAGGCACGCACGGCGATGCAGCGTCACCTGCTCAACAGTCGCGCACGCTATGAGAAGCTTGCCTCTGAAAACGGGATCCAATGACGGTCATGCAGAAAATCTTGATCACCGGCGCAGCCGGCGATGTCGGTACACGCCTGCGCAAGCTGTTGAAGGGCGTCTACCCGAGTATCCGCACGAGTGATATCCGTACGCCAGCCGATCTCGGCAAGGACGAGGACTTTATCCCCGCTGACCTTGCCGATCTGGTCCAGGTCAAAAAAATCGTCGCCGGCGTGGAAGGCATTGTTCACCTCGGCGGGTTTTCCGTCGAAGGTCCGTGGGACACCATTCACAAATCCAATATCGTTGGTTGCTACAATTTGTTCGAGGCAGCGTACCGCGCCGGTGTCAAGCGCGTGGTGTTTGCGTCCTCAAATCACGCGGTCGGATTCTATCGACGTGACCAGAAAATCGGTGTCAATGTGACGGTACGGCCCGATAGCCGGTACGGCGTGAGCAAGGCATTCGGCGAGGCGCTCGGTGCCCTGTATGCCGACAAGCATGGACTGCGCGTGACGTGCATCCGCATTGGCAATGTGAACGATAAGCCGCTCGACAAAAGGAGGCTGTCGATCTGGATCATGCCGGAAGACCTCGTCCAGCTCGTCCGGATCGGGCTTGAACATCCGGACATCCATTTCGAGATCTTCTATGGCGCGTCCGACAACGAGGCGGGATGGTGGGATAATAGCAACGCCAGGCGTTTCGGTTACAGCCCGCGGGGCCACTCTGAGGACTTCCGGGCGGAAGCTATTGCAGCGCAGGCAAAGCTTGCGGCCGATCCTATCGGCGAGCGCTTTCAGGGCGGGCCGTATTGCTCGGATGAATATGATGCCGAGCGCAATTCTTGAAGCACTCAGGGCGCTTGGCCCGGACGGTTCGGTCCCGTATCCTCGACCGGGTTCAGCGCAGTAACGGCAGGGGAGCAGTCATGGCACGGCGTATCAATGTGATCGCAAGCGCTTTCGCGGCGCTTATCATCGGCACTGGACTGAGCAGCACATCGCAGGCGCAAGATTGCCCGCGCGGCGATCTCGATAAAGCCTATTGCGACCGCGACGGCGATCTGGTGGCTGATACGCCAAGCGATTCCAAGCAGCTCGTCAATCCTTCGACGCTGATTTTTGCCTATACGCCCGTCGAAGACCCTGCGGTCTATTCCAAGGTTTGGGACGGGTTCATCAAACACATGGAAAAAGTCACCGGCAAGAAGGTTGCCTTCTTCCCGGTACAGTCAAACGCAGCCGAGGTTGAAGCGATGCGCTCCGGTCGCCTGCATGTCGGGGGCTTCAATACCGGCTCAAATCCGATTGCGGTAAATTGCGCAGGGTTCGTGCCCTTCGCCATCATGGCCGGCAACGACGGCACGTTCGGTTACGAAATGGAAATCATCGTCCCGGCCGATAGTCCGATCAAGACGCCGGCCGACATCAAGGGCAAAAAGCTTGCCTTCACCGCGCCGACGTCCAATTCCGGATTCAAGGCGCCGTCCGCCCTGCTCAGCTCGGAATTCCATCTCGAAGCCAAAAAGGACTATGAGCCCGTCTTTTCCGGCAAACACGACAACTCTGTCATTGGCGTTGCGAACAAGGACTATGACGCGGCGGCAATCGCCAACGAGGTGATGTTCCGCATGTTCGAGCGCAAGGTCGTCGACAAGGCCAAGATCCGGACGATCTACAAGTCAGAAACATTCCCGACGACCGGCTATGGCATGGCTCACAACCTTGATCCGGCGCTGCAGGCGAAAATCAAGGAAGCCTTTTTCACCTTCCCCTGGGAGGGTTCGGCGCTGCAGGCCGAATTCAAGGGCCAGAACAAGTTTGTCCCGATCACTTATAAGAAAGACTGGAATGTCATTCGTAAAATCGACGCAGCGAGCGGGGTGAAGTACACCTGCAAGTAGGATGCCGCAGCCTCGGGGGACACAATGCTGCGCATCAAAAGCCTGACCAAGCTCTATCGCACCGGCGATCTCGCTCTTAAGGGCGTCGATCTTGTAGTCCCCGACGGACAGGTCATGGCGCTGATCGGTCCGTCGGGCGCAGGCAAGTCCACGGTGATCCGGTGCATTAACCGGCTGGTCGAGCCGACGTCCGGTTCAATCGCACTCAATGATGTCGATATCGTTACACTCCGCAGCGCCGAATTGCGCCGCGCCCGCCGCCGCATGGGAATGATCTTCCAGGAATATGCGCTGGTGGAGCGCCTGACGGTGATGGAAAACGTGCTCACCGGTCGCCTCGGTTATGTCGGCTTCTGGCGGAGCTGGCTCCGGCGCTTTCCGCAAACCGATATTGACGAGGCATTCCGTCTGCTCGATCGCGTCGGCCTCGACCACATGGCGGATAAACGCGCCGACGAACTGTCCGGCGGGCAACGCCAGCGCGTCGGCATTTGCCGCGCTCTGATTCAGAACCCCGAGCTCCTTCTGGTCGATGAGCCAACGGCCTCGCTCGATCCGAAAACGTCGCGGCAGATTATGCGGCTCATCAAGGAGCTATGCAGCGAGCGCAAGCTGTCTGCGATCATCAACATTCACGATGTGATGCTGGCGCAGATGTTTGCAGAGCGCATTGTCGGTCTGCGGCTCGGCGAGATTGTCTACGACGGGCCGCCCGACCAGCTTACACCAGCGGTGCTTACCTCGATCTACGGCGAGGAGGATTGGTCCGCGACCATCCGCAAGGTCGACGAGGAATCGCACGAGGAGGCCGACAATGTGGTGCCCTTCGAGGCGCCGCGGCTCGATCGGGACCGCATGGCCGGGCTGACGTAGATGAGCGTTGCCGCCGTTCCGCGCACCTGGAAAAAGCCACCCCTGATCAGGTCAGCCTGGCTGCGATGGACGCTGATCGTGGGCGTCGCGGTCTATCTGGCGCTCGTGACGCAGACGACCCCCGTAAACTGGACCCGCGTGTGGGAAGGTCTGCCTCGCGGCGCCGCGTTCCTGTCGTCATTTTTCCCACCTGATTTCGTGAGCCGCTGGGACGAGATTGCCGACGGCATTGCGGAAAGTCTGTGGATGACGGTCGTTTCAACCGTGGTCGGGATTGCGGTCTCGATTCCGGTCGGCATCGGTGCTGCGAAAAATATCGCTCCGGCCCCGGTCTATTATTTCTGCCGTGCCGTGCTCGCGGTATCGCGCAGCTTTCAGGAAATCATTCTTGCAATCTTTTTCGTAAAGCTGTTTGGCTTCGGACCATTCGCAGGATTCGTGACGCTCTCGTTCGCTACCATCGGCTTCTACGGCAAGCTGCTCGCCGAAGACATCGAGGACATGGACGCGACGCAGGCGGAGGCTGTGCGGTCATCGGGCGCGAGTTGGCTGCAGTGGATCAATTACGGTGTGCAACCGCAGGTGATGCCACGCATGATTGGGCTTGGCCTCTACCGCTTCGACATCAATTTTCGTGAATCCGCAGTGATCGGCATTGTTGGCGGCGGCGGCATCGGGGCGACACTGAATACCGCATTTGATCGTTACGAATTTTCGTCGGCAGCTGCCATCATCATCATCATCATCGCCATCGTCATGGGGTGTGAGTATGGATCCGGCTTTGTCCGGCGTTGGGTGCAGTGATGGCCACAGTTCAGGTACAGGCGCGAACCTGGCGGCGGCGCGAGCGGCGCGCCGACTTGCTGATCTGGGCGTGCTGGCTCTTCGCCGCCGCGCTGTTTGTCGCATGCTCCCAGATGATTTCCGAAAAAACAATCTGGGCTTTCGTTTTGGACGCGCCGCAACAGGCCGGCGATCTTGCCGTGCGGATGGTGCCACCCGACTGGTCCTACATCCGGGCGCTCGGCCGGCCAATCTGGGACACGATCAATATTGCGACCGTGGGCACATTGATTGCGGTGCTGCTCGCAATTCCGGTTGCCTATTGCGCTGCGCGTAATACGACACCGAGCGTCAGCGTCGTGCGGCCGATCGCGCTGTTCATTATTGTTTCATCGCGCTCGATCAACGCGCTGATCTGGGCGCTCATGCTGGTCACGATCATCGGGCCCGGCGTATTCGCCGGGATCATTGCCATCGCGCTGCGCTCGATTGGCTTTTGCGCCAAGCTGCTTTACGAGGCGATCGAGGAGATCGACGAGAGCCAGGTGGACGCCGTACGGTCGACCGGTGCGTCGGGCGCGCAGGTGACGTCCTACGGAATTGTGCCGCAGGTGCTACCTGCCTTTGCCGGCATTTCTGTATTTCGTTGGGACATCAATATTCGCGAGTCGACCGTGCTGGGCCTGGTCGGCGCTGGTGGCATCGGACTCGAGCTTAACGCGGCGATAACGCAACTTTATTGGACACAGGTCTCGCTGATCCTGCTCATCATCATCGCGACCGTGATCGTCAGTGAATGGGTGTCAGCCAAGATCCGTCACGCGATCATCTAACCTGGGTTACGAGCCATAACTCTGGATCAGTGAGCCAGCGACAAGGCTCCAGCCATCGACCAGCACGAAGAAAATCAGCTTGAACGGCAGCGAAACAACCACGGGCGGCAGCATCATCATGCCCATGGACATCAGCACCGATGCCACAACCAGGTCGATAATCAGGAAGGGCAAGAACAGGAGGAATCCGATTTCAAAGGCGCGTTTGAGCTCGGAAATCATGAAGGCCGGCACCAGAACGCGCAGCGACAGGTCTTCGGGCTTGGACGGTTCGGTTTCCTTGGCCATGTCGACGAACAGCTTCAGGTCTTTCTCGCGCACGTTCTTCTGCATGAAGGCGCGCAGCGGCTGCGAGCCGCGCTCGAAGGCCTGCTCAGCCGTGATTTCGTTGGCCACCAGCGGCCGGATTCCGGAATCGTAGGTGCGCTGGAGCGCCGGCCCCATGACAAAGGCGGTGAGAAACAGCGCGAGCGAAACGATAACGGCGTTGGGCGGAGCCGTCGCGGTGCCGAGCGCGGTGCGCAACAGCGACAGCACGACGACGATGCGGGTGAACGACGTCATCATGACGAGGATCGAGGGCGCCAGCGAAAGCACGGTCAACAGCGCGACCAACTGGACCACGCGCTCGGTAAGGCCGTTACCTTGTCCGAAGTTTACGCTGATGTCCTGCGCGGATGCCGTTGCCGTCAATCCCGCGAGGATCCCTGCTACCCCGACCGCCACCGTCACAAGACGGACACGGCGGTCGGAAGCGCCTGTCACGATTTTCCTGGAGGACGGCCCAGCAAGCTGGCCATCTCCTCTTCGAGATTCTCGTACAGGTTCTTGCCCGGCGTTGCCGGCGGCTCAGTGCGAGTCTCGGGCTTGAAATCAAATTTCGGCTCGGGCTTTGAGTCAAATTTCGGCTCGGCCCGCGCGCGGAGTTCGCGCTGAGGCGGGCGTGCGGTGACGTCAGCGCCTTTGCTTGGCACAGCCAACGGATCGGTGACCGGCGGTCGGCCTTCCGGCACCGGTGCGCGCCGCAAAGCCGCTTCGAGTTGGTGAGCCATTTCGGCGAGATTGTGATCGGCCTGCGCTGCCGGCTCGTGCGAAGCAACCGGCGCGCGGGCCGGAGCCTCGGGACGCGCCGCGGGTGCCGGAGCGTCGGGCGGATTCAGGCGCGTCGAAAGTTCAGCTGCAAGGCCGGTGAGGCTGTCGGCCGGGCGGGGCCGGGCGCCGGGTTCGGGCGCGAGCCACGGCTCTTCGGTCGCGGGGGATCGGTAGGGACGTGACGCAGCCGCCGGCTCGGTCACAGGCTGCAAGGGCCAGCCGTTTTCAATTGTTGGCGTCTGTCGTGCCGCCGCCTCGCCGACAGGCGCGGCACGCGTCGGCTCACGTGGCACATCGCGGGCAGAAACTGCGCGCACAATATTAGGCTCGACAACGAGGTCGCTTGGCCCACCGATCATCAGAAGGTGTTCGACGTTGTCACGGCGGATCAAAACAAGACGCCGCCGTCCATCAACGGTTGCTGCGTCGATCACCGCAAGCCGCGGCTGCCGTCCGCGCGAAGCATTTCCGAGCCGATTCGCTCCAAAGCGCCGCACCAGCCATGCGGTAAGGCCAATCAGTGCCAGCACCACCAGAAAGGCGATGAAAAAGCGGGCGGCCAGCGGCATCTCAGCGCCGAACAAGCTCTCGAACATCAATGCGCTCCGTTCTTCCCGCTAACGCACGTCGGGCGAGAATCGCCCGAATGGTTAATTCCGCTAGGCACTATTTGCCGCCCTGAATACTAACAGAGGATTAACAAATAAAGTGGCAATTTACGGGTCGGTCCCATTTTCGGCCATTCGGGCGACCCAAACGGCAACCGGTCGAGCTGCCCTCTTTTACCGGCTATTAACCATACGCCCGGCAAAGTCTGCCTAGCGCGGCGGTAACGCGCTGGGGGCGTTGCGACGGAGGCGGGGTCATGGGCATTACCGATATTCCAATCCTATCCATGTTGCGCACCCGGCTCGATTGGTCGCAGGCGCGCCAGCGGATTCTCGCCGACAACGTTGCGAACGCCGATACGCCGCATTTTCGAGGCCGCGATCTTGCGCCACTGAAGTTCGACGATCCGCCTCTCGTCGCTCCGACCGCGGTATCCGGACTAACGCTCACGCGCACGGCCAGCAGCCACCTGGAAGGCGTCGGTTTGAGCCAGTCGCCATTCGCGAACAAAAATGCGCCCGTCTATGAAGTGCGCCCGGCCGGCAATGCCGTCAATCTCGAAGAAGAGATGATGAAGGTCGCCGCCAACCAGATGGATTTCCAGACAGCAACCGCGCTCTACACGCGCAGCCTCAATCTCATCAAGACGGCGCTCGGCAAGCGTTAGGCGCGCGCCGCAGGGCGGGGAGGTAACCTTGGATTTCCTCAAGACACTGACCATCGCCGCATCGGGCCTGCGGGCCCAGGCCGGCCGTATGCGGGTCATTTCGGAAAATATTGCCAATGCCGACTCGACGCCGCAGCGGCCGGGCGCCGATCCGTACCGGCGCAAGATTCCGACGTTCCGCAGTGAACTCGACCGGACCCTAGACGCTCAAGTCGTCGAGCTCGGTAAAGTGAAAACCGACAGCTCGGCGTTTCGACTGAAATATGAGCCGGGGCATCCCGCCGCCGACAGCAACGGCAATGTCAAATATCCAAACGTCAATTCACTCGTTGAAATGATGGATATGCGCGATGCTCAGCGCTCCTACGAAGCCAACATCAACGTGATCAGCGCCACGCGGCGCATGATCCAGCGCACGATCGATATCCTCAAAACCTGAAAGGCACTATTACAATGGCTTCACCGCTCGCTGCCGCAAGCGCCTATGCCAGTGTCGCCCGTATCGCATCCGACGCATCGTCATTGTCCGTCATCCGGCAGCCCGCCGACGCGAAAGGCGAAACGAGCTTCGCCTCCATGCTCAAGGATGCGGTTGGCTCGGTCGTCGAGGCGGGGCGAAAATCCGACGCTCAGACACGTGCAGCCGCGAACGGAAAAGGCAACCTTGTCGACGTTGTCACGGCCGTTTCCGAGACCGAGGTCGCGATCGATGCCGTGGTCGCCGTGCGCGACCGTGTGATTCAGGCCTACGAAGACATCATGAAAATGCCGATCTAGGTAGCAGACGACATGACCGGTCCTGAAGTTCTTGACGTATCGCGTGACGCCATCGTGACGCTGATCGTCGTTTCAAGCCCTGTAATGCTGGTCGGACTGGCCGTCGGCGTCGCCATTTCCCTCCTGCAGGCACTTACACAGATCCAGGAAATGACCATCGCCTTTGTGCCGAAGATCCTGGCCATCTTCCTGTCGTTGCTGATTGCTTTGCCGTTCATGGCCGAGAAGCTGCACGCCGAGATGCTGCGGATCGCTGCCCGCATCGTCAGCGGTTAGGCCGGATGCGGATCGACATCTCATTTTTACCGGCGCTTGCGGCGGCATTTCTTCTCGCTTTTGCGCGGGTCGGCGCAATGGTGATGCTGCTGCCGGGGGTCGGCGAGCAGACAATGCCGTCACGGGTGCGGCTCGGCATCGCGCTGGTGCTTACCGCGATCATATTGCCCGCCCACCAGAAGGCATACACAGTCGATCTCAACGCGATCGGACCTGTCCTGGTGCTTCTTTTCCAGGAGATTGTCATCGGCGTTGTGCTCGGGCTGACGGCACGACTTGCGATTTCCGCCCTGCAGGTTACGGGCTCTGTCATTGCCCAGCAACTTGGCCTCGGATTCGTCACCGCCGTCGATCCAACGCAGAACCAGCAAGGGCTCCTGGTCGGAAATTTCTTGACGCTGCTCGGCGTGGCGCTCGTTTTCGCCACCGATCTGCATCACCTGGTGATTGCGGCGATGAATGATAGCTACACGATTTTTCAGCCCGGCGAATTGCCACTGATGGGCGACGCGGCGCAACATGTAACGCGGATAGTCGCGACGGCATTTCGCATCGGCATTCAGCTGTCGGCGCCATTTCTCGTATTTGGACTTTTGTTCAATCTCGGCCTCGGAATATTGTCGCGCCTCATTCCGCAGATGCAGGTGTTCTTCATTGGGTTGCCGCTGTCCATCATTCTTGGCCTGCTGCTCCTGCTGGTGGTAATCGGGACGATGATGGGTACGTTCGTCGATTATCTCAACGGCGTGCTTTCCGATCTTGCTCCGCGTTTCTGACGAGGGGCTTGCATGGCGGAAGATTCCGGCGAATTCGACAAAACAGAAGAACCAACGCAGAAGCGGCTTGATGAGGCGCTCAAGCGCGGCGATGTCGTAAAAAGCCAGGAGGTGAATACCTGGTTTGTCATCGCCGGTGCCACGTTTGTTCTGATGGCGTTCTCCGGTCCGATGAGCAGAGATCTCACCGCCACGATGCGCGGCATCATTGCGAACTCTTACAACATCAGCGTGGACGGTCCGGCCTTGCCCCGGCTGTTTCAGAAAATCGGAAGTGAGATGGTTGCGGCTGTCGCGGTTCCATTCATCGTTCTGATTATCGCTGCGATCGCCGGCAATATCATTCAACATCGTCTCGTCTGGTCTTACGAGACACTTGCGCCCAAACTGTCCAAAATTTCTCCGCTTGCGGGCCTAAAGCGTATCTTCTCCAAGCAGGCGTTGGCCAATCTGACCAAGGGCCTTGTCAAGATTGCGGTCGTCGGCACGGTCATGACGGTGCTGATGTGGCCCGAGCGGGGACGGCTTGAGGCTCTCACGCGCAGTGACGCCTCGGCGATAATACCGGTCTCTTTGACGCTTGCGCTCAAGATACTTGGGACCGTCGTCGCCATGCTCGCCTTCGTGGCGGCTGCCGACTACCTGTTCCAATACCGGCAGTGGTACGAGCGGCAGAAAATGTCGCTACGAGAGTTGAAGGACGAATTCAAACAGACGGAAGGCGATCCGGCGATCAAGGGCAAGATGAAGCAGGTCCGGCAGATCCGGATGCGTCGGCGCATGATCGCAGCCGTCCCGAAGGCGACAGTCGTCATTACCAACCCGACGCACTATGCCGTCGCCCTTGAATACGAACGCGGGATGGACGCGCCGGTGTGCGTGGCAAAAGGCGTCAACGTACTGGCCCTGAAGATCAGGGAGGTTGCCGGCAAGCATTCCGTTCCGATCGTCGAGAATCCGCCGCTTGCGCGCGCCTTGCATGCCACCGTGGAAATCGATCAGCAGATTCCGCCCGAGCACTACAAAGCGGTCGCCGAGGTCATTGGCTACGTGATGCGGCTGCGCCGGGCGGTGTCGGCCAGGCGGTAAGATCTAAATGCAGGGAATTGCCCGGGCTGGCTCTTGCGCGGGTAGGGCGCCTTAAGGCACTCAGAGGCTATGGCAGGTCACAATCCATCAGCGCAGGTGCCAGACCGTGCGGAAGGGCACGAGCGCAAGGCTTTCGACCAGAGCCACACGGCGGCGGGCGGCAGCTCGATCGTTCTGCTCCTTCTGGTTGCCGTGGGGCTGATTGGCGCGGCAGCTGGCCTCATCGTGATCGGCCGCGACTATGTGGAAGCCTATGTCCTGACCTTGCTAGCCGTCCTCGGGACGGTCGGTGTTTTTGCCCTGTTCGCCTTGGCGGCAGGCATCCTGAAATTCGGCGGCAGGGACCAGGGAAATCCCCTCCTCAAGGCGGTGGTGGACGGCGCCTTTGACGGCCTCCTGGTGACCGACCAGAGCGGCCGCGTCGTCTATGCCAACGCGACCTATCTCGATTTGATCGGTGCGACTGATATGCGTGACGTCCGGCCGATCGAACGGGTGTTCATCGGTGACCCGGACGTTTCGGAATCGATTTACCGGCTTCTTAAAGCTGCGCGCGAGGGGCGCCGCCTGCACGAAGAGGTAAGGATTACCGGGGCCACCGGAGAAAGCGCCCGATGGCTGCGGATGCGCGTGCGCCCGCTCGGAGAAAGGCGTCGTGACGCGCGCATGACTGTGTGGTCGATTGCCGATGTCACGCGTGACCGCGAGCGCCAGGAAAATGTCTTTCAGGAGCTGCAGTACGCCATCGACTACCTCGACCATGCTCCCGCCGGATTTTTCTCTGTCGATGCCGCAGGCGATATCGTCTATCTCAATGCGACTCTGGCATCGTGGCTCGACCACGACCTCGCGCAGGTCGGCGCCGGCTCGCTCAAGCTCGGCGACATTGTGGCGGGAGAAGGAGCGGCACTGCTTACCACGTTCAACGCGGCACCTGGCGAAGTAAAGACCGAGGTTCTCGATCTCGATCTCAAAACGCGCGGCGGCAAGCCGGTGCCCGTGCGATTGTTCCACAAAGTCGCTTTCGGTGCAGATGGCGCGGCCGGTGCGTCCCGCACGCTCGTTCTCAATCGGGCAAGGGGCGAGGGCAGCGATCCTCAACGCGCGGCCGAAGTGCGCTTCATGCGATTTTTTCAGAATACACCCATGGCCATCGCGACCGTCGACAAGACCGGCCGTATCGCCCGCAGCAATGCACGCTTCGCGAGTGCGTTCGAGGATCTCCTCAAAAGCGACGACCGCTCTATCCTCTCGGTGGTGGTTGGGCGAGACCGTCCCGTGCTCGAAGCAGCGATCCGCAAGGCCGCCGAGGGGCAGAGTGATATTGCTCCGGTCGAAGCTGTCTTAACCGGCAGCGCGGAACGGTGGGCGAATTTCTTCGTGCTGGCGGTCGATGAGGAGGACCGCGACGGCGAGGCTGCGATCGTCTATGCGCTGGAGACGACCGCGCAACGCACGCTCGAGAATCGCATCCAGCAACAGCAGAAAATGGAGTCGGTCGGCCAGCTTGCCGGTGGCATTGCACACGATTTTAACAATGTGCTCTCAGCCATCATGATGGCGACCGACTTCCTCCTCAATGCGCACAAGCCGACCGACCCCTCCTTCAAAGACATCATGCAGATCAAGCAGAACGCCAATCGCGCGGCGGCGCTTGTGCGTCAGCTGCTGGCATTCTCGCGCAAACAGACGCTGCGTCCGCAGGTGCTCGACCTTGGCGAAACCCTAAGCGACCTCGGCATGCTGCTCAAACGTCTCATCGGCGAGAAAGTCGCGCTCGAAATCGTGCACGGCCGCGACCTGTGGCCTGTGAAGGTGGACATTTCGCAATTCGAACAAGTGATCGTGAACCTTGTGGTCAATGCCCGCGACGCCATGCCCGATGGGGGCAAACTCACCGTGCGGACCATGAACGTCGCTGCCGATGAGTGCGCGAGGTATGACTACAAAGGCATGCCGAAGGCGGACTACGTGCTGGTCGAAGTGAGTGACACTGGCACGGGCATTCCGTCGGAGATCATCGACAAGATCTTCGAACCGTTCTTCACCACCAAGGAAGTGGGGAAAGGCACCGGCCTCGGGCTTTCAACGGTCTATGGGATCGTCAAGCAGACGGGCGGGTTTATCTACGCTGATTCCGAGGCTGGCTGGACGTCATTCCGCATTTTCCTGCCACGGCATGTTCCGGGCGCGGAGGAAGTGCTGGCGCAAATTCCGGCCGTGGACGCGCCGGCCATCGCCGGGGCCATGTCGGCTGCAGACTCGATGGCTCGGGCCGCTACCGCGGACCTGACGGGGCAGGGCACAATTCTTCTCGTCGAGGACGAGGACGGTTTGCGGGCACTGAACGCGCGCGGACTCACGTCGCGCGGTTATACGGTGCTTGAGGCCAGCAACGGTCTTGAGGCCATCGAAGCTTTCGACAAGCACGGAAATGTCGACCTGGTGGTGTCAGATGTGGTCATGCCCGAAATGGACGGGCCGACGCTGCTTAAGGAACTGCGCCGGCGCGACCAGAATGTGAAAATTATCTTCGTGTCAGGCTACGCTGAAGAAGCCTTCAGCAAGAACCTGCCAAGTCAGGAACAATATGCCTTCCTCGCCAAGCCTTTCACCCTCAAGCAGCTTGTCGCAGAGGTGAAAAAGACACTGGTACAATAGTCGTCGCTACACGCGGCCGGTCAGAGCCAAAATTAGCACGACGATCAGCACCACGCCGACGATTCCCGACGGACCGTAACCCCAGCCGGTGCTGTACGGCCAGCGCGGAATCGCGCCGATCAATATAAGAATGAGCAGAATAACGAGGATCGTACCGAGCATAATCGCGCCCCATCGCTTGCGGTGCGGCGACGGCCGCAGCCGTGGTTGCCAGAGTTTCGCCGCAATAACGTTTCCCGAGCGGCAAGGTTCCCGCGGCTGCAATCATCCGGTTTATCTGCAGGATTGCGTTAGGCGCACCTTCGCAAACATGCTCGGCTCAAACCGGCAGAGATAAAGCCTGGAGTGGGAATCACTTTCGGGCGCCCGAAAATAATTACGTTCAAGCGTGGCTCCGGCGGGCCCGATATTGAATTCGGCGCTCACGCGCGCGAGCACCATCGGATTGGCGGAACGGACAGGTTCGATCGGCGATGGTTTCGCAGCCGCGGCGGTCGCCGCGGTGAGACCTAAAATGGCGGCAAACAGTTTTTTCATGCGCCGGACTCCTCGTTCGATGAGGAGAAGTCTTTGACCGGCGGCATGTTCCTGGTGGTCAAGAACATTCCCGTGATCGGCCTGCGCAAATTTGCCGCGATATTGCGGGTTTCCCGCCCCTTACAAATCGGCCGGCGTATACATAATCTATACGCGGCATGTTTCTGGGGGAGACAACGCGATGTTTCGACGCCGCTTCCTGATTGCCCTTGCCGCGATTGCGGCAGCGCTCCTTCTCGTCGCCGCTGATGCCAATGCCCGTGCGGGCGGCGGGTTCTCGGGCGGAAGCCGCGGCATGCGGACCTTCTCCGCGCCACCGGCTACGCGCACGGCGCCGACTACCGCCGCGCCGATCGAGCGAAGCGTGACACAGCCGAGCAAGGCCGGCACCGTCGGCCAGGCTTCGGCACGGCCGGGTTTCTTCGGCAGCGGTTTGCTGGGCGGCCTCGCGGCCGGTTTCCTCGGTGCCGGTCTCTTTGGCATGCTGTTCGGGCACGGATTCTTCGGTGGAATGGCCGGCTTTGCGTCTATTCTCGGCCTCGTGCTGGAGGTCGTACTGATCGTGATCGTGGCAAGGATGCTGTTTGCCTGGTGGCAGCGCAGAAATATGCCAGCGCCCGCCTATGCGGCCGGGCATCCTGTGACCGGACATTCGTTTAGCGGGCTTGGCGGCATGTTCGGCGGCAATGCTTCAGCCGGCGAACCGTTGACGATCGGTAAGTCGGACTACGACGCTTTCGAACGCCTGCTCGGTGAAATCCAGTCTGCCTATTCGGAGGAAGACATCAACGCGTTGCGCAGCAAAGTTACGCCGGAAATGCTCTCCTATTTTTCGGAGCAGTTCGCGGAAAATGCGAGCCGCGGCGTCATCAACAAAGTTGACAATGTGCGGCTCGAGCAGGGCGATCTCGCAGAGGCTTGGCGTGAAGATGCTGTCGAATATGCGACTGTTGCTATGCGATTTTCGCTGACCGATCGCGTGATCGACCGTGCAACCGGACGCAGCCTTGAAGGCGGGGAGGCCGGAGAGGTCACGGAATTGTGGACATTCATGCGCGCGCGTGGTGGCGGCTGGCTTCTTTCAGCCATTCAGCAGACGTAAGGGCGTCAAACCTTTTCTTCTTCCTTAATTTCTTTGGCAGCGGCCGGCTTGACGCCGGCACGGATCCTTTCGTCCAGCCATAAGTCGAACTTTGTGCCGATCTCACGCGGCTTGCGCCAGATCACGCGGCAGCGGCGGCGCGTTGCGCCGTTCTCCGCCAGCAGCAACACGAAGCTGTCGGGGAGAGCATCTGAATCGGCGATGCTGATATGTGCCCCCCGGTCCGAGATATTGGTAATCACGCACTCACACCGCTGACCCGCGTCGAGCATGACCCACGCATCGCGGCGTAAGCGGTGGCGCCTCACTTTTCGTTTGTCCCCTCGCATCTCACCTCGCGGGCGTCATAATCCCAGCTCTAGGACATTCAGTTTCTGTTAAATGTCGCCGTCCTGGTGCCGTCAAACTGTAACAACTCACCTTTACAAATTCATAAAACGTTATCCGATACCGTGGATTGCACCCTGAACCATTGACGTTGCGCTGAAATACGTCTATGTCGCCGCCCGCAACCTGGTTTTCGGCCTAACTTGCTGCCACGCTCCCGGTTTTGGGCTGCGCCTCAAGTGAACTCCCAAAAACTTGGCTTGTGACCGCCAACGCGATGACGCGCGGGCGTTCAACAGG
>JBKPRE010000250.1:0-16168 GCA_046734435.1 Pseudomonadota bacterium
GCGAATATCTTGGCCAGCGAGTTCGGCGTGCTATGTCGTGCTCTTTCACGCATTGCAGCCGGCCATTTCAGCACGCGCGACTTCACGATCGACCGGTTGCGCGCGGCGCTGCGCCTCTACGTGCTAGAATTTCCCGTCTACCGCACGTATGTCACCGCAGCGGGAGCATCGGATTACGACCGCAAGCTGATCGGCGATGTCATTGCGCGTGCGCGCGGACGATGGGACGGACCCGATTTTCAGATCTTCGATTTTCTCCACGATGCGGTCACGCTCGACCTTGCAGGCAATGCTGGCTACAGCGCGCCGCGCGTGCGCGATTTTGCGTTGAAGCTTCAGCAGTTCACCGGACCGCTGATGGCAAAATCCATGGAGGATACTGCTTTTTATCGCTTTGGAAGATTACTTGCGCTCAATGAAGTCGGCGGCGACCCCACATCGGAGGAGTTATCTCTGGCCCGCTTTCATGAACTGCAACAGCAAAGGATGAAGACAGGGCAGGCTGGACTGACCGCGACGGCAACCCACGATACAAAACGCGGCGAAGATGCCCGCGCCCGCATCCTCGCCATCTCCGAGCTTGCAGCGGATTGGAATGCCGCAGTGCAGGATTGGCCCAGTCGGAACGCCGCGCTCGTGCAGCACGCGAATGGCAGGCGCATGCCGACAAAAGCTCATGAATACATGATCTATCAGGCACTGGTCGGAGCCTGGCCGGGTACTGTGAGCTCCGATCTTGTCAGCCGCATGCAGGCATATGCCCTCAAAGCGGCGCGCGAAGGAAAGCAGGAGACCAGCTGGACCGACCCGGACGAAGTCTACGAGTCGGCTTTTAAAAACTTTGTGAAACGCCTGCTCGATCCGCAAATTTCTGCGGGCTTTTTGACGGCCTTCGAAAAATTTGCCCAGCGAACGGCGCTGCTAGGTGCCTTAACGTCCCTTTCCCAGCTCGCTCTCAAGACGACGCTGCCGGGCGTTCCAGATTTTTATCAGGGAACGGAACTCTGGGACCTGTCCCTTGTCGATCCTGACAACCGGCGACCGGTTGATTTTTCCGGACGTGGCAAGCTCCTAATGGCGCACGAAACCAACTGGATAGAGCTCGTTTCCGGCTGGCCAAACGGCCATGTGAAGTTTGAGCTAACAAAAAGGCTGCTGAAGCTACGGGGCGAATGGCCGGACCTTTTCCAGTCGGGAAATTATCAGGCGATCGAGGCAGCCGGCCCTCATCGCAACCATATCATTGCCTTTTCCCGAGAATGGAAAGCTCAGCAGGCGGTCGTCGTGGCCGGACGACATTTTGGACCCGTCACGAATGGTGGCCGCGATTGGCCCATGGCGTGGGACGCGACGATAACTCTCCCAACCGGAAATTATGACCAGGTCTTGAGTCCAGCTGCTGACGTACGCACGGGCACGGTCGCAGTTTCGCGTCTGTTCGGACCTGTTCCGCTCGAAATCTTGTTGCGTAGTAACCGCGGCCTATGACCTACTTTTGCACAAGAATTGACGAAGCTTCAGAGCGCGGATCCCTAGGCCGCGTCGTCTTGAGAAGGCTCGCCTCGATCGTAGGCAATAGTGTCGGTATTGTCGCAATGTCGACAGTAAAACGTTCGCATCACTTTCTTTTTGCCGGCGGCCCTTTCTGCAATGAGATCCATTGTCCGACCGCAGAGACGGCACGGTATAGAGGGACTATTCGATCTCGCCCTCGTCGAAAAGGACATAGCGTCTCCTGCTCCCCTTGTTGTTTAATCGAGCCGCGGCCGGGCTCGTTCCCCGGTTTACAATCACACTGTCGTGCCTGGCGACGGGACTTTTGAGGCCAAGGAACATTGGCTTGCGGTGTGCGTTTGAAATTGTCACCGCGCGATGGAGCGCCCGTTGGCATCGGCTTGTTCACCGTTTTCCCGATCTCCACCACGTATCTTGATCGTGGAGGATGAGCTGTTCATTGCTCTGCTGATAGAGGAAACGGTGCGTCACCTGGGTTATCGCGTTTGCGGACTCGCGGACAACGTTGCGAAAGCTCACATCGAACTCAGTAAAGGCAGGTTTGACGCGGTTCTTTTGGACCTCAACATCAACGGAAAATATGGCCCGGAGCTGGCAGATCGCCTGGCGAGGTTAAAGGTTCCATTCGCTTTCATCACCGGCTTCGACTATCTCGTCGAGCCCCGGCACGCGCTCGTTCCTGTTTTGCAAAAACCGTTCACGCCGGCGCAACTCAGCGCGTTGCTCATAGGCTTGGTGGGACATCATTTTGACCGACGACAGTCCGAAGTACTCAGCTAGGCACTGATGCGCTGAAGTCGCAGCCACTTTGATAACGGCACTCCGTTGACATTTAAGTTTGATAAGGACGCGACAACAATTTTCTTCGGGAGCGTCACGCTTTCGCAGTTCTTGGCCCCATCGCTTGGACTACTAATTGGCCGAACCGACTGCGAAACTTAGCATCAAGAATGTCATCTATATTGTCGGGGCGGGCGCGGACGAGTGCGTCGAACTGGTCCTGCAGCAGTTTCCACCGACTAAACCGAAATCACGACTTCCTCAAGGAGAAAACAAGCGCGCCTCAAAGTCTTTATTGCGCGCAAGGCGCATCTATATGGCCCCAAAACCGAATGGAACCCGTTATGCAGATTTACAAAAACCGCCGCCGCATCCCTACTGTGAACAAGCACCTACCTTTCGTTTGGCGAGTGAACTATCTCCATGAAGCATCTACGCCGGAGTTAATGCCAGAGATTGCGCACGAAAAAGCCCGCCAGATCTTGCAGAAGAATCTTTCTCGGACGTAGGCGGTAGCAGTCTTGGCAATTCGCGCAACCAAAACTCCGAACGCGGCTGGTTCGGGTTCGCCAACGCGTTAGCCAATTCGGCGGTCAATAAAGACCGCCGCTTAGGCGAGCGGGTGCCAGTGAAAGAATGAGAGGAATACTTCAATGAATCCAAACAAAGCACTTTGGGAAAAAGGCGATTTTACCCGCATTGCGGAGAGCATGAGGGAGAGCGGCGAAGCGCTGGTTCAGAAAATCGGAATTACAAGAGGACTGAAGGTTCTGGATCTGGGCTGCGGCGATGGCACAACGGCATTGCCGGCGGCGAGGCTGGGCGCGGACGTGTTGGGCGTCGACATCGCGAGCAATCTTGTTGCCGCTGGCAACAAGCGCGTCGAAGATGAGGGACTCACGAACTGCAGGTTTCAGGAAGGCGATGCATCCAACCTGCAGGACCTCAAGGACAATACTTTCGATCTGGTTGTGAGCATCTTTGGCGCCATGTTTGCGCAAAAGCCGTTTGATGTGGCCAAGCAGATGGTGCGCGTGACCGGGCCTGGAGGCCGGATCGTCATGGGCAATTGGATTCCAAACGATCCGACGTTGGTTGCGCAAATTCTAAAAATCAGCTCCACATACTCGCCGCCGCCGCCCGAAGGTTTCATCAGCCCTATGACGTGGGGGGTCGAGAACAAGGTGATAGAGCGATTTGCAGGCGCGGGAGTTCCGAAAGAGAACGTATCGTTCGTCCGGGACACCTACACTTTTAACTTTCCCGGCACACCGTCTGCGTTCGTTGATGCGTTCCGAAAATATTACGGCCCAACCATGAATGCATTCGACGCTGCAGAAAAGAACGGGCGCGCCGGTGATCTGCAGAAGGAGCTGGAAGCTCTGTTCACCAGCCAAAACAAAAGCGCAAGCAAGGATGTCACATCCATCCCTGCGACCTTCTTATGCGTTACCGTTACATCGAATTAGAGCCTCATGTCCGCTATGGGTCAAAAGCAGAAATGTGCGCCGCAAAATGCGATGTCTGCTTTACCCCAATAGCGACCGCGAAACCGGACTTCGGCAAACCGCTATGTCTGCTTTAGCCCCAAGAGGGGACATTTGCGGTGCAAGAGCCCATGTCCGTTAAGGGCCAAAAGCGCACTTTGTCCCAATTCAAGGTCATCTTCCGCGATCGATGCTATCGCAGAGGGACCGCTTCGTTTTGGCCGGTCAACAGGGGTGTGATGCGGCGCACCGCGACACGGCGATTGGCTCGCTCCGGTCCTTGTGTCGGCACCTTGAGCTGTTGCTCGCCGTAGCCTTGCGTCGTGAGGTTCTCCGCCGGCACAGCGAACTGCTGACTGAGCACAAGCGCAACCGACTCTGCGCGGCGATCCGATAGCGACAGGTTATCAATGTCTGAGCCGACGGCATCGGTGTGGCCTTCGATCAGGAAGACCTCACTCGGATTTGCGGCAATCGCGCGATTGATGCCGTCCGCGATCACTGCCAGGCGCTCGACCTGGTCCGGTGTTACCTCCCACGAGCCGGTGTCGAACGTTACCGTGTCCACGTCGATGCGCGGCATACGCTCGCGCAGGCTCGGGCTGTAGCGGACCTCGTCGAGCGTATAAGCCCGCTCGAGCCGCTCCACCGGTGCGGCCCAGAGCGCATAGTAGATATCGTTGGGCTGTGCGTATTGGGTGTCGACGATGTAGCGCTCGCGCGGGATGCGGATGATCGGTGGCGGAAGGTCGACAAAGTACCCGCCGATTCTGGGCGGACCGCTATAGCGATTGTCGATGATGACGATCTCGCGTCCGTCCGGTGCGCGGCGGTAGCGGCGCAACAGCCGTCCGCTCTCGTCAGTCACGCTGAATACCCGCGAGCCGTCCGAACGCACGAAAACAGTAACGGTCTCGCTGCCGCGCCGCTCGACATGCGCATCGCGGGCCTGCCAGCGGAAGCGATCGGTATCGTTATGACGGATGATGGTTCGGCCGCCCTCGCGGATGATCACACGGCCGGGTTCCTGAATCAGGACACGATCGCCCTCGCGTATCTCGTGGCGGGCAGCGCGTACGTCATCAAGACGCCGCGCGTTGTCCTGCGACGGGGGTGGCACGAAGGCGCGCTGGGTCCGCGCGGCAGGCGAATCCGCCGGCGCAGGCTGCGGCTGCAGGGCGGAAGGCGCAATCGCAGGTGCTCCGACCGGCTGCTGGCGCGCGGCGGGTTTCGGCGGCTGGGCGGTCGGCCCGGCAATCCCGCGCTGCTGACCTGGTTGCACTCCTGGTTGCTGCTGTGCAGCTGGAGGAGATCCGATGGGAGGCTGGCTGCCGGCCGACGGCGGCGGCTGGACCTGTTGCTGCCCCGGCGGCGGTTGCACCTGGCGCTGCTGCGGAGCTGGCGGTTGCCCTTTCTGTGAAGGCGGGGGCTGCACTTGCCGCTGCTGCGGCGGTGTCGTCGATGGCGCTCCCGGGCTCGACTGCGGCTCCACCTGGCGTTGTTGCGGAGCAGACGGAGGCTGTTGCTGCGTCGGCGGCTGCGCCTGACGTTCCTGCTGAGACGGCTGCACCTGACGCTGCTCGGACGCAGGTGGTTGCGGTTGAACGCGCCGCTCCTGCTGCGGCGGCTGCACTTGGCGTTGCTGTTGCCCTGGAGGCGGTTGAACGCGGCGCTCCTGGCCAGGCGGCGGCTGCACCTGACGTTCCTGCTGCGGCGGCTGCACCTGACGCTGCTGTTGTCTGGGCGGCGGTCCCTGCGGCCGTTGCTGCGGCGGTTGCTGCTGCTGCTGTTGTGGTGGCCCACGACGTGGCGGCGGCTTTTTGTCTTTGTCCTTGTCCTGCTCGCTCTGCGCCGGTGCCTGCGCCACGACAATAGCCGCATCGAGTGCCGCGGAGTGGACTGATCCAAGCGCGACGGCAGTAAGGATTGTTCCTGCCAGAAAGCGGTCTTTTGAGCTGAACATGAGGACTCGACCTGGTTCGCAATTCCAATGCAAAAAACAAAATCCATCCGGTTCAGTAAACACGCAACTGGATGATCGTGTTCCGATTAGGGCGCGTGAACCCTACTTAATTTTCAATACCTGAATGAAGGTTCAGCAAACCGATTAAGTCTCGCCTGAAAATCTCCAACAGCATTGCGCGTAAGAGCACGTTTACACATCATCGTCGCTGTTGGTGGCGCTACGTGCTCGTTCGCTTTTGAGCAGATCGCGAATATGACTCGCTACAAAAGCCACCCAACGGAATTGTCGATCGAGCAGGAATTTCCGCACCACGTTGACATACTGGTCCCGCCGAACGGCCTGGGTATGCGGCTCGATGCGATGTACGAGTTTCACGCTCAGCACGGCATCAAGCCGCAGCGGGGCCACGGCACGCACACAGCCGATGGGCGGTCATTCGATGGTGCTTTGCCGAGCGAGTTTAGCCGCAGCGTTTGCGAGTAAGTTTAAAACCTAAACCCTGTGTCGCGGCTCACGACATATTCACATTTTCCTAGCTATTTTCGAAATGCGAGGGCAAGCTCGCGCCTAGACGGGGGCGCGATGCAATCAAAAACAGATGACTTACAAAAAGAAGACATTTTCAAGTTTCACGGTCTGCGACGAAGCACTAGAGGAGGCTGCAAGCGCGAGTTTCTCGCTCGGAAACTGTACAGACGTTCGTGTGTGTCCGATTGCAGACTGAGGCCGATGGATAGTTCGGTACCAGACACAGGAACTGTCCAATCCATAATTGTTCAAAATTTATTTGCTTGTCCGTCAAACGTTCATAAAAGTAAAAGACTGGGTTAGGGGCATATCAAAACACGTCGCGCATCAATGCGCGCATAACCGTGTGAGGAACGTCCCGTGCGTTTTACTTCCCGCAGCTCGGCGGTGCCCCGCCCTATTACTGAATGCGCCCAATGCGGCGACCGATTGTTTTTGCCGGAATGGTCGGAATACCTCGATAGCTCCTGCATCCGTCATCTTTGGGAGTGCGAGGCGTGTGGTTATGCCTTTGAGACCACCGTCGTTTACTCATCTGATGTAACAGTCGCCGCCGCTTAAGATGACCTGGCCGCCGCCGTAGTTTGCCAGGTGGCTATTTGCAGGCCCACGTAAAATTGCGCTGCAAGGCGGCGGCTGGATGATGTGCCCAACGGTCGGCTAGCCGACAGAGAACGGCATGTCCGCTTTACCCTCAATAGCCACCGCGAAAGCCGGTCGGGCGTCATGGCGCAGACACCTGCGTCCAGTGGCCGCCGATCCAACTGTAGCCACGCGCCGCCATATCGGCGTCACGTTTCTTTGCGGCTCCGGTGTAAGGAACCAAGCTGCGGCGCATGTTTTATCTCTCAGATGCCGAAAATCTCGAAGCGTCGAAGCACTCCGCCTGAGCGCAAACAGCAGCGAACCGGCATTGTCCGCGATGAGCGTGGTCAAGATCAGCCGCGAACAAAGGAAGATGCTCAGCGGACGTCTGCCAATCGGAGCGGGACCGGAACATCCCCAATCTTGAAAGGTCCAACACATGCCACGCGGAGATAAGTCGAGCTATACAGACAAACAGAAACGTCAGGCCGAGCACATCGAGGATAGCTATGAGAGTCGCGGTGTCTCGCACGACGAGGCCGAGCGCCGGGCTTGGGCGACCGTGAACAAAGAAACCCATGGCGGCAAGAAGTCCGGCTCCGGCAGAGGCAGGTCGGAAGACCATGAGCCGTCCCGAAAAGGCGGACGCTTAGGCGGCAACCGTCCCGCAGAGGAGCGCTCACGCTCAGCGAGAAAGGCCGCCCGGACGCGACAGGAACGCGGCAACTGACTTTTGCGGCGGGCATATGACCGAAAAGAAATATCGCAGTAAAACGGGCGCTATTTGGATCGTTGTCACGATTATTGTCGCGTTGATCACGGTCGGCGTGATCTATCGCGCGCACCACCATCGCGACATCGCCGCCCAAACGGCGGAGGCGAAGCCAACGAGTGTCTAGTTCGGGAACACCGATGCAATCGCCAGATAAACGTGAGGGCCATTTGCGGGCGCTAGCCGGTCAGTTATTCTTCAAAGTCGAAAAATCCGGCGACCGCTTTAGTTTGACGCGCACGGTTGATGTTCCACATCCAGTGTCAGAGCAAGGCCTGAGCCTCACTCAAGCCGAAGAGTTTCTTGAAACTTGGAAATTACGCGGGTTTCATGGTGGCTGAGAGTCAGCAACTCATCGCCACTTTCAAAGACACGCCGTCGCCTAGCGGGATTCTCGACAGTCAGAGTTTTCTGAGTGGTCGATGGTGTATGACGCGCGATTGACGAACGAATCCATCTGTCGCTTGCGGGCGGCGGGGTATTCAAATTCAATGTAGTGCCAGACCTTACCGCCGCACGCGACTACGGCCTTCCGGTAAAATATCCTGCTTCCTTTAAAGCCCGAAACGACAATCCAATCTGGCTTGCGGCGGAAATAGGTTACGCTTTCGCCCTCTTGGCGAGCAAACCGATCCATCTGCGCTGCGATTGATTCCGATCCAACTGGTGAAGCAGAGGCGGCGAACCACGAAGACCCATCCGGCGACACGTATCGCCCCTCATTGCGCTCGAACCGCCAGTCAGAAGGGATCACAGAAGCCGGGTTGGGATTCCCTTGTTGATGATGACGGGTGTCAATCCGAATCGCAGCGGCGAGTGGGTTGAGACCCGGGAGAAGGAAAAGCGCCGTGAACAAAAGAATACGCATACATTCAAAACGTACCAGCACGGCACTTCGATCCGCACACGAGGTCCGACAAAACAGCAAACCAAAAGATGAGTTCGGAAACGGACGTTGGAACTTAGTTTCTCAGGAAAAAGCCGGGCCAGCCTCGTGACGACCCGACTTCGGCTGCGCGGTGAATTGGAGTCAAGGAGCAATGGCCGCTTTGGTTCTCGTTCCTTAATGTCATTTGACAATCCACGTCAAAACTTTTCGTGCGCGGCCTCGGAACACAGCGATCATTCCCACGTTGTTTGGTTCGACTGCGCGGCTGATTCCCCATCCCCGGCGCAGTCATCTTGAACCCAAAGAGGGCCGCTGCCCCCGCGGTCCTCTTTGCTTATCGAACTAAGAGATGCGCCTATCCGTTTGTGTCAAAAGACACACACTGCTACTGAACCAAACAGTCTCAATCTGCATTCCACCTTAACTGGCGGGCGCAGTGAAAATGGAGACATCCGAATGGCAACAGCTTCATCAGTCGAGACCCGAGAAACAGGGTCACTGATCGGCAGCGATAAGGTAGAGGGCACCGCCGTCTATGGCGCTGACGAGCAAAAGATTGGCGAGATCGAGCGTGTGATGATCGAAAAGGTCGGCGGTAAGGTCGCCTTCGCCGTCCTTAGCTTTGGTGGATTTCTCGGAATTGGAGAAGATTACTATCCAGTTCCTTGGTCGATCCTCACCTACGACACTCGGCTCGGCGGCTATCGCACCAACCTGACAGCCGAGCAACTCGATCGAGCTCCGAAATACAGTCAAAGCACTGGTTGGAATTGGAACCGCGAAAACGAACAGCGCGTGTTCACCCATTATCGAACGCGCCCTTATTGGGAATAGGTGAACCGCCAATTTTAAAAGAGGGCCTTGGGAACAGGCCCTCTTTTTATTCAGACTTCGACGGTCGACGTTGCATACAGCTAAGGTCAGAAGGGACGCCATTAGCGATTTAGCGGGGCCAGTTATAACCATTTGTGCTATTGCGCTGCGCGGTTTGATTTATCAATTCCGCGAAGCGGCGACGAAATTGCTCATCAAGAATTCGATGCTTTCCACGCTTTCATCACGCGTCAGCGCATGAAACTTATTTCTGAGGATCTCCCACTCATTGATTTTGATTTTTGGCATCGAGGCCTCCGCGTGGCCCGATCTATCGAACCCTAGCACTGCGCACAGGACCGAAATGGGACTTCCAAATACCGCGCTTGCTTGTAAGCCAATAACGACCAGCATGAACAAACGTTCAGATGCTAAGCATAGGTTTCAGATTGAAACTTAAACCGTCCGCGCGACCGCACGTAGGCGCCGAAGCGAGGATTAAATCGCGGTAATCACCGCAGGTGGCGCAGATACTGCTTCGTTCAATGTTCCAGAGGCCGAGCGGCGGGGCGCTTTCGCCTGAACCTGTGGGAGGTGAAGCATGCCGCCGCAAGGCCACGGTCGCTCGTCACTCGAGACAAAGAATGGGCGCCCTCTCTGCCCTTATTGCCGGGTGCCGCTGTGGATCGTTCACGTCGAAGAGCGCGATACAGACGATCAAGTTTCCTATGAGTGTCCACACTGCGGGCATTCGCACACCGCTCGCCTTCAAGCGTCCAGCTAAAAACTAGGTCGCTGCGCTTGGTTTAGTTCAGAAGTGTCATTTGACAATCGCGCACGAACACTTTCGTGCAGCGCTTCGGGAATGCGAATGGCTGAACACCTTTTCATGGACCTAAGACCGGGTTTCCGCGTTTGCTCGCCACAGGGCAACAAACAAGAGGAACAACGCCCATGCGCAAAACGATCTTGAGTGCAGTAAGTGCCGTCGCTCTTGCGTCGCCGGCAGTGGCAGCCGATCTGCCGGTACCTCCCTATAGCGAAGGTCCACGTTACGAGCGGGAGTCTCATACGTACGAACGCCGGATTGCGCCGCCTGTCGTTGTGGAGGAGCGGGCTCCGATCGTTTCCGAGACTGTTGTGGTTCGCCGGCCGGTCATCGTGGCGCCGCCGCCAGTGGTGGTTGACGAATATCCGATCTATGCGGTTCCGCGAGTGTACGCGTATGCCAGTCCGGTTTGGCGGGGCGGATGGGGGCATCGACGCCACTTTCGTGATCATTGGTAAAGTCTCGAATCGAGTGTCCCAGGCCAGCGCAATATTTCGCGAGCGGTGTGTCGAAATTAAATGCGCAGGGTTCTGCGTTGGGGCACGTCTTCGTCTTGGAGCCCAAAAAGCCCCAACCTCTGTTTCTGACCCTTAGAGCGGTCCCACCTCCGTCGCGACCAGCCCGGAACTTGGGACCGCATCTTTTTTCCGCGAAAGGATACAGCAATGCGAGTAACGCTCATTGGTGACTTATGAAGCCTTTGCCCGGACTCGCGCAGCGTATCCGCGAGCGAGCCTATCTGATCTGGCTGGATGAAGGGCGTCCAGAGGGCCGGGACAACATTCATTGGCAGATGGCGGCTGAGTTAGTTGCCAAACAAAACGATCAGAGAACCACTTTGCGCCTTGATCGGTACTTTGGCCCGACCGGGACGCCAACAAAGCATGCCACAGCGAGTGATGAGACAAAAAAACCACTGCGATACAAGCGCCTCGGGAGACACCGGGACTACGTTCGGTACTGGACAAGCAAAGCCCTAGCAAAGGATGGGCACCTAGAAACTCAAATGCGCAAGGTATGGTTGCAGTATTCGCTAGAGTTTGGACAGACTATGGAACTAGGGTCGCAAGCCAGATCGCTTAGTTAGCTGATCGCGTATGTTCTTCTTGGTTGAGCCATCGGGCGTTTGACACACATCCCATGAAGTGTATCGCTATTGAGTGCTTGAGTTGCGGCCATAGTTCCTCGTTTCCCGAGGAGCGGTTGAAGGCTTTCGGTATCAGCTCCGACGCACCAATAGCCAAGTTCATCCGACGGCTGACCTGTGCCGAATGCGGAAGCCACAGCGTTCGCGCTTATCGCTATGACCTTAAAGACGCGGGCTGAAACCGGCGATATCGGTGCAAAGTGGCGCACCAATGGAACCGGTTTTACGAATTCGCATTACGCCCTCACCACAAATGGAGAGGCCAATGCCGATTTGTGAAAATTGCGGCAACGATTACGACAAAGCATTTCGAGTGTCGTTAAACGGTAAGGAACACATCTTCGACAGCTTTGAGTGTGCAATCCACGCTCTCGCGCCAACCTGTCCGCAGTGCGGCACACGGATTGTCGGCCACGGCGTAGAAAAGGACGATGTTGTGTACTGCTGTGCGCATTGCGCAAAAGAGGAAGGCGTAACGGACGTTCGTGACCGTGCCTAGTTGAGTACATAAGCCTCATTACGCAGTACAGTTATCGTTTCGCGATCAATATATGCCCGGTGGCGTGATCCCGTGCGACCGCGGACAGTGCCGCTATCACAAGGCGGCCACCTCTTCCCTTTGGTCAGAAGCGAGGCGGTCAGCGCAGCTTCCCACTAATTTCCTTTACCGGTTCGTGCCCTTGCCGGTCGTCGGGGCTGGCCTTCCTAGAGCTTGCGCCTGCTTTAGATGTTTTTCTAGTGTGGGGACCGTCTGTTGCGCAAACTGCGCTAATGGCCCTTTGCCTTTCGCTTCCTTTCTATATTTTGCAATGTCCTCCTGATGGTCTTTCACCATTGCCTGCTTGAATTCCTTATCAAACGCGCTGCCGGATAGTTTTTCCAGTTTGTCATGCACCGCTTGCTGTTTAGCGCTCGGGCTATTTGGCGCTGTTACCCCTAACTGCTGTGCCATCTGTTCAGCTTGCTTTAGATGGTCGCCGTGATCCTGCTCAAGCATTTGACCGAACTGCCTGACGTCCTCGGCTTGCCCTTTTTCCTGAGCCAGTTTGCCGACGTTCACCTCAGCTAGATCGCCCTGCATAGCCTCAGTAAGAAAGTGCTGTTCCGTCTGAGTGGCCTTAGGGGTAACGGACTGCGCACTAGCGGCCGTCAGGCCAAGCACGGTCGCTGTTGCCAGACAAGCGATGAGATGGATGTGCTGAGACATATGGGAACTCCGTTTTTTGCTTCTGCGCTCGCAAGCAAAACCTGATCGAGCAGCTAGTTGTTCCATGTGTCTGCCGGAATTACTACGCAAGATGGGCGGCCGTTCAAGGCCCGCGGCTTTTTTGCAGCGCGTGAACGTGACGCAGCAAACCTCCAACGCGGCACAATCACTATTCACGGGGATCGCCTCCCAGACCGGAGGTGCGAATCGATTTGGCATCCGGCACCCGGAGCTATCCTGAACGCCGTTATTCATTGAATGGTGTTCTTTTTATCGGCCAGCGATGTCGATGCAATGCTCTCCTCGCCATATAGCTTGAGCCAGTTGTCGAGCTGTTCCTTTGGCATCTTTCCCGGCGTATCTGCCGGCATTCTCACGACATACGAGCGGTTGTCCTCGATCGTCGCCTCAGATTTCTTGGGCACCTCGAACTGCATTGCCTTGGACGCGCACTCGACTGCAAAGAGTGGGTCGGTGTCAGGGTGCTTATAAAAGTATTGGATCAACTCAAGCGCGTTTCCCTTAAAAGCATTTTCGGGCAATGCGCCATTCCAATGTTTCTTCAATTCCTCAAGCGCCTTCGCCCGCGCGAGCGTTAACTTGTTCTTGCTTCCGGGTTTCCTGCCGCCAGATTTGCCGCCGTCTTTGTAGGTCATAAATCTCCGTTAGTATGTGATGCGACCAAAATTCATTAGCCACTCGCGTTTATCCGTTTGTTCTTTCTTGATTGCCGATACGGGAGCGGACGAGCTTCTCGTGGTCGCTCTTGCGCAGTCCGCATCTGCGTGGACGATCCAGAGACCGTCGCGATATAGTCGCTTGCGCAGGAAGCGCGGGGTGCAATTCGGTTTTGTGCAGACGATCTTGAGCGGAGTAATTGCTTCGTTCGCTATCCATTAAAAACGCTTTGGTTCTTTAACGGACATAGGTCCGCGCAAGGTAAATCCCAAGTCCGCCACCGTTGGCAAAAACGAAATTCGCTGCGGAAAATCCAGGCAACAATCCTGATGATCGCACTGCGTGAAACCAGCCCCACAGTGTATCCGTCGCCGATCTGGCCAGAATAGACGGCAGCGGAATCGAAACGGTCGCGTAACCGTTAGGCACCAGGGCCGCGCAACATGGCTGCAACACGCAAAAATATCGATAGCGAAGTCAGTAATTTGCATCGTCAGCATAGGATAGGAAATCCGATGCTCGCGCTAGCAAATCGCTAGCAACGCCAGGGGCGGGAGACCCCCAGGCGGCATCAGCGGATCGGAGTCCCGGGCTGGAACGGGACTCCCCTGATGACCGAGACACACAATCTGCCGAATACTCACGAATTTAATTTCCGAGTCTGTTCAGACACATACCCCCCACCCGTCGAGAAAATTGGGCGAATTATTTTTAAGGAACCCCTTTTGAAATTTCTCTTAGCCCGATGTGTCTATTTCAGATGCCCGTTTGTTCTCGTTAGTGACGCAAGTCTGTCCGCATGATCTCACAAGTAAGCTGAGAACTATGTTCGTGCTGCCTTCCTTCACCTTCCCGCCACTCTCTTTCTCGGAAGTCCCTCTTGCTGACTCTCCGCAGGTATAGACTGTCGCAAGTCTGTCTCCTCCTTATCTAAGAGTTTATGTGCGGACACACTTGCGACACCTGCGGCACTCGCCCTGCGCCGTTCCCATGTCCTTCGGCTGATGCCAAGCGCGGCCCAAGGCTTTAGCCGGGCCAGTGAGGTGGCGAGATAGGTTAGACGCGACTTCGTGCCGGCCTTGCGCCTGGAGCGTTCCTTGCTCGCCCGCTCCTTGGCCCGCCGCGCCTCCCTGCGCCGATCTGCGAACTCATCGGGGCTCAGATCTGCCGGAGCGATGGTCCGGACGCCGAGAGCCCTCCTCTCCTCGTAAGTGAGATTGACTTTCTCGCCCAACTGGTCGGCCTTTAACTTCCGCAAATGGTCCGGTTTCCGCAGAACGGCCTCAACCAGCTCATAGGCGGCGGCTGAGTCCATCCACGGCGCCCAGGTCTCGGTTATGTTCTTCATCCGATACCGGGCGTTGGGCACAAACGAAACCACATCAAGCAAGAGTTCCAGGTCCGCACGGCCGGCATCGTCATCCGGTAGGATCTGACCGTAGCGCGACCACAAAAGCCTTTTCAAATCGCCTAGCCGCAGTCAACGGAGCATTTCCGACTTGCTCATCCGGGTGCGCTCCCGTCGATGAGTGCTCGTCTGGTCAGTCTGCTTACGTAGCTTTTGACGCCATCGGAGCTGACAATTTCCTGCCACTCCCTGCCGGCGCTCACCTCGACGTCGATCACCTTGCGTGGCCCGACAATTCCATCCCTAGAGCAGATGGTCGTCGGTCTCGATTTTGGCCATTGCAGAATATTGCGTTCGCTATCGTTTTTATGGGGGGTACGTACAAGCGCGGTGTCTTGACCCAAAAGCCGCCCCTCACCGGCCTTCCTGGCGTAATTCGCCTTCCGCATGCACTTGGCAGAGCAATAGACCTGAGTGCGAGATTGGCGGGCGACGACCGTTTGGCAAACCGGGCATTTGAACCGCCGCTTGCTGGATGCGAGGGCGATCATTCTGCCGCTCCCTCGGCGTAGTTGGCTCGCCGAATGTGGGCAGTGAGTTTTTCTACTGCGAGAATCTCCAGCTGCCGGACACGCTCGCCGGATATACCCAGCTCACCAGCAAGCCGATCGAGCGTGATCGGTGTATCCCTTAAGTGTCTCGCTTCCAAAATCCTGCGCTCGCGCGCGTCAAGCTCGTTCAGCGCTGCCTCGATCAGCTCCCGTGCAGAGCCGAGCGCACAAGGGTCCTGCACGTTCTCATCGGGAATCAGGGAGCCAACCCGCTCAGAGTCGGGATTGCCCTCGTGGAGTGGCGCGTCGATATCGACGGCGTTGAGCATAGCTCGCGCCAAACCTGTGCGCTTTTCGTACTCTACGTCGCTTTCTTTTTGCTTGCGTTTTAGCCAGCGTCTTTGCTTGTAGCTAGGGTTGATGTCTGCCGCTGCCTGATTCACCTCCGCGCGAATCCAATACGATGCATAGGTTTGAAGCTTGCACCCCTTACTCCGATCGAAGCGATCGAGCGCAATTAGAAAACCGATCGATGCCGCGCTCGTGAGATCTTTCAAGCATGACGGTGTGGCCGCAGGGTGCCCCTTAGCGGCAGCTATGATTTTCGGTTTAAATGCTTTGAGTAACTTCGCCCTAGCAGCTTGGTCTTTGTGCCGCTGCCATCGCTCAATAAGGTTGAGGTGTTCCTCGTCGGTGGCTATATATTCCATATCTCTGCAATTTTCCTGTTGCTAATACAAATCGAACCCGATCGAGCTCGCGGCTCGGTCGGGCTTTTGCTTTTGATTGACGCGATGAAAAACTATGCGGCTCAATCATGCGCCGGCCGTGGTCGCGATGCGGCGACGATCAGATTCCAAATTTGCAATGTGTTGGCGCAGGGTGGATTTCCTGCCCTGCCACTTGCGGTCGATCTTGAAAAGCGGCAGCAGCCCCCGCTCAGCCAAGTAATAAACGCGCCTCTCTCGCCAACCCGTAAATTGGGCAATCGCTGTAACACGTCGAGTAAGTCGCTCGCCAAGTCCTGAGATTCCATTTTTCTCGTCTCCGATGCAGGAACGTCTCCTTACATG
>JBKPRE010000251.1:0-13795 GCA_046734435.1 Pseudomonadota bacterium
CTCGTCCTTGAACCGGTTCTCGGTTTCGAGAAGCGATTGGTGCGAATAGATGACGTGGTAGCCGTCGCCTGAATTGTCGTAGGCCAGCTTCCAGTTACCCTTGTATTTGAACCGGTTGGCCTCGCACACGGTGACCTTGCCCCCCGGATTGCGGTCGAGCCATTCATCAATCGGTTTTCTGATGGGCCCAAGGTGATCTTCGATTGATGGCGCCCCGATATTGAGCGTTCCGAAAATGAAGCCGCGATACGACTCCACGCGCGGCACCTGCGCCAAATTGAACTTCGGGTCGCGAACGAGCTTCTCTGCATATCCATCCGGCCATGGCACACCGCGAAGCTTGCCCGAGTTCGCGAAATTCCATCCGTGGTAGGGGCACTGAAACGAGCGCGCATTGCCCTTATTCCAGCGGCAAAGCGTCGTGCCGCGGTGGGTGCAGCGGTTAAACAGCGCCCGGATGACGCCTTCCGAGTCGCGCGTGATGATGAGCGGTCGCAGGCCGAGCTTGCCGGTGATGAAATCGTTCGCGTTCGGAATTTGGCTTTCGTGCGCAAGATAGACCCAGGTGCCGCCGAAGATATGTGTCATCTCCGCGTCGAACACGGCCGGGTCGGTGTAGATCAGCCGATGCACCCGGTCTTCCTGCACAAGCTCGTCCCAGTCGTGCAAAGGGGCGTTGCCGGCGCGCGACGGGATTCGCATCCGTTCCAATGTTGTCATCGCGGGATCCTCTTGTTCGCTGCCTCGCCGGCGCTTCGTCAGAAGAAATCGAAGTATTCGTCCTGCTCCCACTGCGTGGTCGCGTCGCTGCCGCGGTCTATGCCGTTGTCTCTGGCATATGTTTCGTAACGCTGCAGTTCGGTTCGCTTGATCTTGACGTAGTAGTCGACAAAGGTCTTCCCAAACTGATCTCTGAACAAGGGCTCCTGCTCGAAGAGGGTCAACGCGTCTGCAAGCGTCGCTGGAAGCATGGGACGTTGCGAGGTGTACGGGTCAGTCTCGGGAGCACCGGGATCGCGTTCATGGTCGGCGCCATCAAGACCCGTAACGATCTGCGAGGCAATATAAAGGTACGGATTTGCCGACGGCTCGCCCATGCGGTTTTCGATTCGCGTGGCTGGATCCTTTGTGGCGCCGAGGACCCGCAGCATCACCCCGCGATGATCGAGTCCCCACGCGGCCCGGTCTGGCGCGAGAGAATTAATGCGAAAACGCCGATATGCGTTGACGGTGGGGTTGGCTAGCACCGTGCTTGCAAGGGCGTGGTGCAGCAAGCCGCCCAGATAATGATTCCCCAGAGGGGAAAGCACCTCCTCGGATGACTTTGGCATGAAGAGATTCAGCCCGGTCTTCGCATTTGCCAGCGATTGATGCAGATGCCAGCCGCTCGAATAGAAGCCTTTCAGCGCCGGCCGGCACATGAAGGTCGCGAGGTAGCCGAGGCGCCGGCAGACCTGGCGCGTGGCGGTGCGGAAAAGGACGAGGTTGTCGGCCGCTTCGAGCGCGGGGCGGGGCGCAAAGGTGCATTCCACCTGTCCCGGCCCCCATTCATTCTCGAATGACCTGAGCGGAAGATTTAGTTTCTCCAGCGCATCCGCCACCGCCGAAAGCGGCGCCTGCATCCGGTCCAGATTGGTCTCTGAGTGAAATGAATATCCCGGCTCGACGGGATAGACCTTCGGCGCGCGACACTTGAGGCCCGGCGCCCCGATGTTCTCGAGTGGCAAATGCTCCTCGGCGAGGTGTAACAGATACCATTCGACCTCGAGGCCGACGCGGCACTCCATCCCTCTTTTTGAAAGACGATCGAGTTGTCGCCGCAGTAAATGCCGCGGGGAAAAATAGAAAGGCTTGCCGGAGACAAAATATTCGTCGCACAGAATCCAGCCGACATTCGGCTCCCAGGGAAGGATGCGAAAGGTTGCGGGATCGGGAACGATGATCAGGTTCGGCGACCCCGTCATTTCGTCGAGGTCCATTCCGCCGCCGCGCGTAAAAGAGGCGAACGTCCGCGCGCCTGAGGCATCGAGGGTCGTGGTCGCGACGTTTATGTTGTAGCCATTCTCCAATGCGTCCAGGAACGCGGGGAGGGTGACAGTCTTCGCGCGCGAGGCGCCGTGCGGGTCGGCCCACGCGACGCGAAACAATTTCAATTTTTTCTTCTTGACCCGCGCCGCAAGCGCTTTGGCAAGACGGTGCTGTTCGTCCGTCCAAAGGCCGTGTCGCCTGATAAATCCGCCCACTTGGGTCATCACTCCCCCCGGATCAGCGCGTCGAGCTTGCCTTCGCGGTCGAGCGCTCGGAGTTCGTCGTTGCCTCCAACGTGGAGGTCCCCGATGAATATCTGCGGAACAGTGACCCGTCCGTTGGCTTTTTCGATCATTTCGTCGCGGCGCTCCCAATTACCACCGATATCAATTTCGGTGAAAGAGACGCCTTTTCGCTTCAGCAGCGATTTTGCGGAAGTGCAGTAGGGACAATAACGCGCGGTATAAATGAGGACCTCTTTCATCACGCGCCTGGCTATTTTTCGATTGCCTGATAGACCAGCGTCCGCATCAGATAGCGGTAGTGCATCCGCTGCGCCGGCGCCTGCATCAGGAGGATGGCAATGAGCTCCTGCTTCGGATCGATCCAGAAATAAGTGCCGGTCACGCCGCTCCACGAGAAGTCGCCGACAGATCCCGGCAGTGGATTGCGTCCGGCGTGTGTTCTCACCGCGAATCCAAGCCCAAAGCCCAGGCCGAGCTCCGGCGATGGCGCCAACGCGCCGAAGAGAACGGGAGTCGACGGGCTGCGGTGCGTTTCGGGAGTCAGGTGGTCCGACGTCATGAGTGCGACGGTTGTCGGCGAAACGAGTCGGATACCACCGAGTTCGCCGCCATTGAGAAGCATCTGGCAGAAGCGCATATAGTCGCGCGCGGTCGATAGAAGCGCGCTGCCGCCGGAAATCCAGTTTGACCGGATCGTCGGGTCGCGCATCGGCGGACGCTTGCCGGTTGCAGGATCGACTTGAGGTTGGGCGGCACGCCCGTAGGCGATCGGTCCAAAGCTTGAATCCTTGAGCCCGAGCGGCTTGCAGATGCGCTCGATGATGAAGCGGTCGAGGTCCATTCCGCTTGCCGCCTCGACCACCCGGCCGAGCACGTCCGTCGACATGCCGTACTGCCAGGTGCTGCCGGGCTGATAGGCGAGCGGAACCGTGGCGAGGCGGGCGGCCATCTCGGCGTTGGTATGCTTGTCATCGCCGACATTGGCGGCCTCGTAGGCCTGTTTCAGCAGCGGCCCCGTCAGATGCGCATAGGTGAAGCCGGACGTATGACGCAGTAGGTCCTGCACGGTCATTGGCCGCCGGCATGGCTCGGTGCCGAGGGTCTTTGCCGACGCATTGTCGGAATCGATGGCAACTTTCAGCTTGGAAAATTCGGGAATGAAATGCGCAACCGCATCGGCAATCAGCAGCTTGCCTTCCTCGGCGAGCATCATCGCGGAAAGAGAGGTAAGCGGCTTGGTCATCGAGGCAACACGGAAAATCGTATCGACTTCCATGGCGGTGCCGGCCTCACGGTCACGATAACCAAGCGCTATCTCGTATGCGATCTTGCCGCGTCGCGCGATAAATGCGACGGCGCCTGGCACGATGCCTTTGTCGACGTCAGCCCTGAGATCGTCCGTCAGCCGTTGCAAGCGCCTGGAGGAGAGACCAACGTCTTCGGGTTTATCCGCCCGCGGCAGTTCAAAACTCATTTCATATTTCCTATTTCCAGAACTGGCGTGATGCGAGCGCCGCGCCGTCCGCCATCGCCTTAAGCTTCGCGAATACAACGTCGGGATCCACGGCGGCCTGCCCGACCCAAGTGCCGAAGCCGCAGTCACTGCCTGCGATGACGTTTTCGCGTCCGACGAGATTGGCGTAGCGGGCGATACGCTGGGCGATCAGGTCAGGATGCTCGATGAAATTCGATTTTGACTCGATCACGCCAGGTATCAAAACCTTGCCGTCCGGCAGTTTCACCTGCTCGAACAAAGACCATTCGTGCGCATGACGCGGGTTGGCCGCCTCGAGCGAGATCGCCCCGGGTTTAGCTGCAAACACGAGGTCAATAACGTCCGCGAGCGGCACATCGCGGTGATGCGGACCCTCGTAGTTGCCCCAGCAAAGGTGCATGCGCAGTTGTTCCGACGCAATGTTTGCAACAGCATGATTGAGCGCCTCGATATGGAGTTGCGCGCGCTTGCGGAATTCCGGCAGGCTCAGATCGGCGTACTGAATGTGACGTCCCATCCCGAGGTCGGGGCAATCGATCTGCAGAACGAATCCGGCTTTGGCGACGGTTTCATATTCGTGACGCATCGCATCGGCGATCGCGTAGATATAGGTTTCAAAATCCTTGTAGTGGTCGTTGCGAAAGAACAACGACACCACGCCGGGGGAGGCGGCGCTCATGAAACCGCCGGCGGCCTTCACATCCCTGAGTGCCGCCTTGAGATTGTCCGCATCGGTTTGCGGAGCCTGCTTGTCCCGCACGCTGATCGGCGCGTTGCAGGCGGGCGTCTTGCGGCGCGAGCGGCCCGGGTCGCCAAACACGCGTTTTTCCAGGCGGGGGAAGTCGGCAAGGTCCTGATACACGAACGTATTGCCCGTGCCGCCAAACCCGTTGAGCCGGTCCTTGATGTAGGTGGCGTAGCTTGGCTTCGACAACTCGCCGTCATTGATCAGGTCGACGCCTGCGTCCGCCTGTTTGCGGACGACTTCGGCCACCGCGGTGCGCACGCGAGCGGCAAGGGCCTGCGGATCGACGGGCACGCCTTCCTCTTTGGCGTACATCATGCGTATGAGATCATCCGGACGCGGCAGGCTGCCTGTATGGGTGGTCAGAAAACGGTCGTGGCTACGTTGCACAGCTTGAACTCCCTGAACCAACTGTAAAACAGGCCGTGGCGGCTAACCACAGGTGGGCCGCTCACGTTGACAGTCTCGAGTGGGCTGCGTATGTACCCCGGCAAACAGCAGCCCGAGATTGACATGAAAGTCCGCAACTCCCTGAAATCCCTGCGCGGCCGGCACCGCAATAACCGCTTGGTGCGGCGTAAGGGACGGGTCTACATCATCAACAAGACCAACCGTCGCTTCAAAGCCCGGCAGGGCTGAAATCCACGCATTGGCGCCTGTTCCGTCGCCCCATATTGGCCAAAAAACGCGGAGAGATTAAACTCCGCCCATGCGCATTCGATTCCTCACAGCGCTTTTGATTGCCGCAACAGCCGCGATTTCTGCCGCGCCGGCCGGGGCGCAGTCCGGCAATTGGGTGAAGCCGCCCGACAAGCTGCCTCATGTCGGACGGGGCGACAAAACTCGTAACCTCGATTTCCTGTTCGGCGCGCTAAAGGTCGCGCCAGACGACGTCACCGCCAAGGCCATCGAGGAACGCATCTGGGCATTGTGGACGCTCTCACCGAGCGACACCGCCAATCTTTTGATGACTCGCGTGAAGACCGCGATCGAGGCAAAGGATCTCTATCTGGCAGTCAAACTGCTGAACTCGATCGTAAAGGTGAAGCCGGACTATGTGGAAGCGTGGAACCGGCGCGCCACGATCTACTATATGAAGAAAGATTACGGCCGTGCGCTCAGCGATATTCGCGAGGTTCTCAAGCGTGAACCCCGGCATTTCGGTGCATTGGCCGGCCTCGGGCTGATCATGCAGGATATCGGCGACAATAAGCACGCGCTGGAAGTCTATCGCCGCGCACTCACCCTTTATCCGCGAATGGAGCGGATTCCCGATCTCGTGAAGACTCTGCAGGAAAAGGTCGAGGGCAGGGACATCTGATCTGATTTTACCGCGGCCGCAATTGCAAATTAGTCCGCAGCGGCGTCTGCACCGACATAGGCAATGCGCAGCATGTTGGTCGCGCCCGGAGTGCCGAATGGCACGCCGGCCACTGTAATAATGCGCTGGCCGGTTTTAGCGAAACCTTCCCGGAATGCGATGCGGCAGGCACGATCGACCATGTCGTCGACATCGTGCGCATCTTCGGTAACAACACAATGCACGCCCCATACCACGGCGAGCTTGCGCCCGGTGGCCAGGTTAGGGGAAACCGCGACGATGGGCGCTCGGGGCCGCTCGCGCGCAACGCGCAGGGCCGTCGAGCCTGATGAGGTCCAGCACACGACCGCCGCCAGGTCGAGCGTGTCGGCGATGTGGCGCGCAGCGTCAGCGATGGCGTCGGCGCCGGTTGCCTCTGGTTGGGCACGCTGAGCGGCAATGATATTGCGGTACAACGGATCATATTCGACCTCTTCCGCGATACGACTCATTGTAGCTACGGCCTGAACGGGATACTGACCGGCCGCTGACTCCGCCGACAGCATAACCGCGTCGGCACCTTCGAAAATGGCGGTGGCGACATCGGACACCTCGGCGCGCGTTGGAACCGGCGCACTGATCATCGATTCCAGCATTTGCGTGGCGACAACGACGGGTTTACCGGCGTTGCGGCAAGCGCGCGTCATTTGCTTCTGGACACCCGGCACTTTTTCCAGGGGCATTTCCACGCCGAGATCGCCGCGCGCGACCATCAATGCGTCCGCAAGATCCATGATTTCGGGCAGTCGATTGACCGCCTGCGGTTTCTCGATCTTGGCCATCACGGCCGCGCGCCCTCGCGTGATCTTCTTCGCCTCGGCAATATCCTCCGGCCGCTGGATGAACGATAGCGCGACCCAGTCAATGCCTGTCTCGAGCGCGGCTTCTAGGTCCGACCGGTCCTTATCGGTGAGCGCCGAAAACGGGATCGTCGTATCCGGTAGGCTTACGCCTTTGCGGTCGGACAGCTTCCCACCCACTGCAACGCGGGTCGTGATTCGCTTCGAATCCGCTTCGGTAACGGCGAGCCTGACCTTGCCATCGTCGATCAGCAACGTGTGGCCGGGTTTGATGGTGGCAAAAATTTCCGGATGCGGCAGGTAGGCGCGCTTGGCATCTCCCGCTGTGGTGTCGGCATCCAGCACGAACGTGTCACCGGCTTTGACGATCGCAGAGCCGCCAGTGAACGTACCTAGGCGAAGCTTCGGGCCCTGCAGGTCAATGAGCACTCCAATCGGGCGGCCGGTATCGCGCTCGACGGCGCGGATCATGCCAACCAGTTCGCGCATGCGGTCCTGGGTGGTGTGGCTCATGTTGATGCGAAAAACATCGGTGCCCGCGTTGAACAACTGCCCGATCATGTCGGCATTCGACGACGCGGGTCCGAGCGTGGCGACGATCTTTGCGCGGCGCAGACGTCTCATGGACGGCCGCCTCCAGCCGGCGGCGACAATATCGTCGGCGGGCGTGAATTTCCAAGGGGCGCGCGCGGAGGCAAAGGGCGCTCGGGCGCTTGTTCGGCAGTATCCGTCAGCTGCACCGTCCAGGAGCGTTGCTCGTTAGTATCGACCTCAAAAAAACCGGTGCGATCGTAGCCGCGCGCTAGACAGTTCTCAGTCCCGCGGATGGTGAACTCTTTCTCACGTGAGCACATGTAAGCCTTGCCGGACCATTCGCCGCCGCGGTCGTAGTCGACCGCATAAATGTAATAATAACGCGCAACCAGTGCGCCACGGAGCAGTGTTTCGCAAGAGCGTGAGGAAACGTTCCACCAGCCCTCCGTCGTCCACCCCTCATTATCCTTGTATCCGATCGCGACACCCACGCGACTGCCGGTATTGTTGCAAAGGCGGAAATCCGCTTTGGCGGGCGGCGCCGAGACTGCCAGCGCTGCGGTCAGGACCGCTAGGAGGGTAACGATATGCAAAATGTGACGCCTGATAGCGATGAATGGCAATGCGGTCACACGCGCCGGCGGTTCCGAAAGATGTGCGGTTGTGGCGTGTTCGGTCACGGCGTGTCAACGACGATGGCACGGAAGTCGTTCACGTTGGTGTAAGTCGGCCCCGGACAGAGCAAATCCCCAAGGGCCGTGAAAAATCCGGTCGAATTATTGTCGGCAAGGAAGGCGGCGGGATCGAGGCCTTTGGCCTGTGCACGCACCACTGATTCGCCATCAACCAGCGCGCCCGCCGGGTCGGTTGCCGCCCCCGAGCCGCCATCGGTGCCATCTGTATCGCCGGCGAGCGCCGCGACCGCCGGCATTCCAGTGAGTGCGATTGCGAGCGCCAGCGCGTATTCCTGGTTGGGTCCGCCGCGTCCCTTGCCTCTAATCGTAACGGTCAATTCGCCGCCCGAGATGATGACGGCGCGCTTGCTCTGCCCCCGCAATTCGCGGGCAAGGCGTGCGTGGTCAGCGGCAACATCGCGCGCTTCACCTTCGACCCGATCGCCGAGAGAAATGCATTCGTATCCAGCTGCGCGGACCGCGCCTTCGACGGCACGCATGGCGTCGGCCGGCCGCGCGGCCAACTTGAATAGGCTGCCGGCAAATACCGGATCGCCGGGCTTTGGCGATTCATTCTTCTGGTTGATCAGTGCTTGCGTGATCGCCGCCGGGGCTTCAATCTTGTAGCTCGCGATGATGGCCCGCGCGTCGGCGAGCGTCGTCGGATCGGGAACGGTCGGCCCCGAGCCGATCGCGGACGGATCATCGCCCGGTACGTCCGAGATCGCGATAGTCAAAAGCTTCGCCGGATGAGCATGCCGCGCCAGGCGTCCACCTTTGATGCGTGAGAGATGTTTGCGCACGGTGTTGATTTCACCGATGGCCGCGCCGGAGCGCAGAAGTGCACGAGTCACCGTTTGTTTGTCCTCAAATGAAATTCCTTCCGTCGGCGCGATCCAATTCGCCGAGGCGCCGCCTGACATCAGCACCAGGACGAGATCGTCCGCACCTGCGTCGTCTGCCAAAGCAAGGGCGCGATCGGCAGCCTCGAGGCCTGCAGCATCCGGTATTGGATGTCCGGCCTCGATCATTCGAACCTTGCGAAGATGACGCGCATAGCCGTGCCGTGAAACGGCGATCCCCGCCAGGCGCTCCGAGGCAATTCGCATCCGGTCGAGGTAGTGCGCTTCGGCTGTCTCGGCCATCGACCCTGCGGCCTTGCCGGCGGCAAGCAAAATCAGCCGGCGTGAAGGCAAAGCGGGGAGGAGGGGAGGAAGGCACGTTGCTGGATGTGCCGCCGATACCGCGGTGCGAAACAGCCCTGCGAGAAAAGAGCGCAGGTTATCGTTCGAACTTCCCATCTCTGCCCACTGCCGAAAAAACCTGCTTATATAGGCTGCTCGATCCGCCGGCCGTAGCGAGCCGGGTGGGCGAGCGTTTGAAAAGGCAAGGAATCGATTCCGACCAGTAGATCGAACGATCCCGGGTGCGAAGTCAAACCCAAGCACCCGCCCGGCGTCGGTACCCCCGGTCAAATGGTTTGGGACCCAACGATTTTGGAACGTGACCTGCTGGGTAGCATACTGCAAACAAACCAATGCCGGTGCAAATCCGGCAAGCATTCACAAGAGGAGGGCGACTGTGATGCGAAGGAATAAGTTGGCTGCGATCGGGACATTGGTCGTGGCGGCCGCGATGTTGTGGGTTGCTGGCGCGCCGGCGCAGGCACAAGATTCAATCAAGATCGGATGGGCGATTTCCAAGACCGGGCCGTTTGCGGCGGGCGCCGGCGTCACCACCCTGCCGAACTATCAGGTGTGGGTGAAAGACGTGAACGATGCCGGCGGCATCAATGTCGGCGGCAAGAAGCTCAAGATTGAAGTGATCGAATACGACGACCGCAGCAATTCGGAAGAAATGATCAAGGCGGTCGAGCGGCTGGCGACGCAGGACAAGGTTGATTTCATCCTGCCGCCCTGGAGCACAGGCATGAATCTCGCGGCCGCGCCGATCTTCAACAAGCTCGGCTATCCGCAACTTGCTGTCACGGCCAATACCAACCAGGCGCTGGAGTTGACGAAGCGCTGGCCCAACCTGACTTTCTGGCTCGGCCTGCCGTCGGAAATCGTCGACGGTATCGTCGAGACCTTCGCCAAGCTCGAGAAGGATGGCAAGATCAACAAGAAGATCGCGATGATCGCCGTCGGGGATCAGTTCGGCATCGAGCTGTCAACGGCGACACGCGCAGGACTGAAAAAGGCCGGCTTCGATCTGGTCTACGACAAGTCGTATCCGTTCGGCACGCAGGACATGCAGCCGGTGCTCAAGGATGCGCAGGCGGCCAATCCCGACGTTCTCCTTGCCTTCAGCTATCCACCTGACACTTTCGCGATCACCGACACCTCCAAGGTGCTTGGCTTCAATCCGAAGGTTTTCTTCGTTGGCGTGGGCACAGCGTTTCCGATGTACAAGGGCAAGTTCGGCGCAGGCGCGGAGGGGATCATGGGCATCGGCGGCTCCGATGCCTCGCTTCCGGGCATCAAGTGGTACATCCAGCACCACAAGGACATCATCGGACGCGAACCCGATCGTTGGGCGAGCCCGATCACCTATGCCAGCTTGCAAGTCCTGCAACAGGCGATCGAGCGCGTGGGCAAAGTCGACCGTGCGGCCGTGATCAAGGAGATCAACACGGGCAGCTTTGACACCATCATCGGCAAGGTCAAATTGGAGAACGGCCTCAATAAAAATATCTGGGCCGTTGGCCAATGGCAGGGCGCAGACTTCTTCGGCGTAGCGCCAATCTCGAAGCAGGGCGCCAAGCCTGTCATCACCAAGCCGGCGTGGTAAGAGACAAACTGGTTCCGGGGCGCGCGCTTTAGCGCGCGAACCCGGAATCCAGGTAATGGATCCGCCTTGTGATTGATTCCCCATCCAAACCGGCTTTCGCCGGTTTGGATTGCGTCCGGAATGACGGCGAAAGCACCTCATGACTCTCGCGCTCGACATCGTTCTCTCCGGGCTGGTGCTTGGAGGGATGTATGCACTTATCGCATTGGGGCTCACGCTCCAGTACGGCATCGCGCGCATCATGAACCTGTCGTACGGCGAGTGCCTCGTCGCAGCGGCGTTTGCTGCCCTCTACCTCTACAGTGGCATGGCGGTGAACCCGATAATCGGGCTGCTCGCTGTCGTGCCGGCCTCGTTCGCGGCCAACTGGCTGCTCTACCAGATCGTGCTGATGCCGCTGGTCCGGCGCGCAAGAAACCAGGGCATGCTGGAGGTGGACAGCATCCTTGGCACATTCGGAATTCTGTTCGTTATTCAGGGTTTGATGCTGCTGACCTTCGGCGGCTCGTTGCAGAGCTACTCGTACCTGTCGGTGCCGGTCTATATTCTTGGCACCACGCTTGCGCTCAACCGCATACTGGCGCTGCTGTTCGCTGTGGTCATCGGCGGTGTTCTTTATCTTTTTCTGACGCGGACCCGCTACGGCACGGCGTTGCGGGCGATCGCAGTCAATCCTGACGCGGCACGGCTCTCCGGGATCGACATTCATGCGGCCTCGGCGCTCGCCTTTGCAGCTGGCGGCGCCATTGTCGGCGCGGGCGGCGTCCTGATCAGCATGTTTCTGACCTTTAGCGCGGCGATGGGTGTCGTTTTCACGATGAAGGCCCTTATCGTCGTCATCATGGGAGGCGTCGGCAATATGCTCGGCGCGCTGGTCGCCGGCCTGCTGCTCGGGATTTCCGAGACGGCGGTGGCGAGGCTGGTCGATCCAGGCCTTACCATTGCAGTGACCTACGCGCTGTTCCTGAGCGTCCTTCTGTGGCGGCCGACCGGACTCTTCGGGAGACCCGCCCGTTGACCATGCGAATGGAAATGTTCGGCGCTGCAGCCGCAGTCGTCATCGCGGCGCTTGCCGCCTTTCCGTTGGTGGCGAGCGGCTATCACCTCGCACTCGCCATCAGCCTTCTGTATTTCACAGTGCTGGCGACCGCCTGGGCTCTCTTCTCGGGTCCGACCCATTACATCTCGCTGGCGACGGCCGCCTTCTTCGGCATCGGCGCCTATACCACCGCCGTTCTGACCGATTTTCTGCCGTGGCCACTGGTATTGCTTGCCGCTGCCGCCGTAGGCGTGGTTGTGGCCCTCATTGTCGGCCTGTCGACGCTGCGGCTTTCCGGAATCTATTTCGTGATCTTCAGCTTCGGCCTGGCCGAGCTCATCCGCCAGCTGGTCGCTTGGTACGAGATCAACATCCATGGCTCGGTCGGGCGCTACATCTTCGCCGATACCACGTCGGAAGGCATCTACTGGCGTCTGCTGGCGCTCGTCGTCATGGTGCTGGCGACCGGCTGGCTGATCCGCCACTCGCGGCTCGGCCTTGCCGTCCGCGTCATCGGCCAGGACGAGGCCGTCGCCCGTCACTGCGGCATCGACACGACCCGCGCCAAGCTCGTTCTGTTCGCGGTGAGCGCCGGCTTCATGACCGTCACCGGAGCGGTGATGGCGCCGCGCTGGACCTACATCGATCCGGCGATCGCGTTCAATCCGGTGCTCTCATTCGAGGTCGTGATCATGGCGCTGTTCGGCGGCGCCGGCACTTTGTTCGGTCCGCTGCTCGGCGCGGTGCCGTTGGTGCTGCTGTTCGAAGTGCTGATCGCCACGTTCCCAAACTATTTCAGCATCGTGCTGGGCACCGTCTTCGTGCTCATCGTTTATGGCCTGCCGAACGGGGTCATCGGCTTGGTCCAGGCAAAGCTCACGCGTCGCGCCGCGCATCATGTTGCCATGTCGCCGATCGCTGAAGTGGTGACAAAATTCGTATGGCCGCGCGCGGCGGAGCACGACGCGCTCCAAGATGCAGTCCATGACGCGCCGGTCCTGCAACTCGCGAATGTGCGCAAGGCCTTCGGCGGCCTGGTCGCCGTCGACGACGCGAGCTTTACGCTTCGCCGCGGCGAAATTCTGGGGCTGATCGGCCCCAATGGATCTGGCAAAACCACCGCTCTCAATGTCATTTCAGGCGCGCTGCGCGCCGACCGCGGCAGCATCGCCCTTGCAGGCCGGCCGATCGCCTTGCTGCCGACGCACCGCATTGCGCAGCGCGGCATCGCGCGGACCTTTCAGCTGGTGCGCGTCCTTCCGGATTCAAGCTGCCTGGAGAACGTGGTCGCCGGAATTGCTTTCCACGCCAAGCCGGTCTGGGGCGCCGCGGCCGACGCCCGCGCCCGCGCTTTGCTGGCGCGCGTCGGCATCGGCGACAAGACGAACATGCCGGCGGCGCAGCTCACTTACATCGACCAGAAGCGTCTGGAGCTTGCCCGAGCGCTTGCGCTTGCGCCGGTCGTTCTGCTGCTCGATGAGTGGCTTGCCGGCCTCAACCCCTCCGAACTGCAGGTCGGCATCGCGCTGGTGAAAATGCTGCGCGAGGAAGGGCTGACGATCGTCATCGTCGAGCACGTGATGGACGCCATTCGATCGCTTTGCGACCGTTGCGTGGTCATGAATGCCGGCCGCATCATCGCGGAAGGCCCGCCCGCCGCCGTGCTCGCCGACCGGGAGGTCATCCGGGCCTATCTTGGAGAGCCCGATGCTTGAGATCCGCGACATCTCGGCCTTCTACGGCAAGCATCGCGCGCTTGACGGCGTGTCGCTCGACGTCGCGACCGACGCGATCGTCGTCATTCTCGGCGCCAACGGCGCCGGCAAGACCACCTTGCTCAAGGTGATCGCCGGCCTGGTTCCCGCAGGCGCCGGCGCGCGCATGACCATGAACGGCCGCGAGCTTGCCGGCCTTCCCGCGCACAAAATCGTCGAGGCCGGCTTGGCGCTGGTTCCCGAGGGCCGCGGGATTTTCGGCGAGCTGACCGTGCGCGAGAACCTCCTGCTGGGCGCCTTTCCGGCCCGCGCAAGGCAAAGCGAGGCCGCCACGCTCGAGATGGTGCTCGATCTTTTTCCGCGGCTGCGC
>JBKPRE010000252.1:0-8149 GCA_046734435.1 Pseudomonadota bacterium
ACCTCCCATCCGAGGCGCGCAAGATCGCCGGCGAGATCGGCGAAATGTCGTCCGATCTCAAGGACGGCCCGATTGCCGCGCAGTCGTGGTGGATTCTCAACAGCCTGCGTCTGACGGTCGAAGCGGCCGGCGGCACACTGAGCGACGTCGTCAAGCTAACGCAGTTCTTCCGTAACCTGCGCGACTTCCCGATCTACAACCGCATCCGGGCCACGTTTTTCGAAATGCCGCCAGCCAGCACCGTGGTGCAGGTGTCCGAGTTGCTGCCGACGCTCGAAACGTTGCTTGAGGTCGAGGCCGTCGCCCACATTCCGCTCAAGGGTGGAGCACGTTAGCCGTGCCCCTCGCTGGGCCTGCTTCTGCGACGTCAGCGCGTGCGAAAAGTGCGATACCCCTGGTCACGCTGAACAATCTGGTGAAGGACTTTCCCGGAGTGCGCGCGCTGGATGGCGTTTCGCTCGATCTGCGGCGTGCCGAAGTCCATGCGCTGGTCGGGGAGAACGGTGCCGGCAAATCGACGCTCATCCGCGTCCTCTCCGGCGACGTAAAGCCGGATAACGGCTCGATCGAGATAGAAGGCCGGCCGACGGTGTTCGAGACGCCGCGCGATGCCCGGCAGCATGGAGTCGTAACGATCTTCCAAGAATTGATGATCGCGCCGGATCTTAGCGTCGCGGAAAATATCTTTCTCGGCAACGAACCCGGGCCGGCGCTCCTTTATTCCCGCGCCAAGGCCGCGCGGAAAGCGGCCGAGGTCTTGGCGGGCCTCGGGGTCGGATCCCAGATCGATCCGTCCGAACGCGCCGGCAATCTCTCGACTGCCCAGCGTCAGCTCATCGAGATAGCACGTGCGCTCGTGTTGCGCGCGCCCGTCATCGTGATGGACGAGCCTACGGCGGCTTTGTCGGAAAACGAGGCGGCGGCGCTGCGCAGCCTGATCGTGCGTATGCGCGCCGAAGGCACTTCCTTCCTTTATGTCTCGCACCGGCTCGATGAGGTTATGGAAATCGCCGACCGCATGACGGTTCTGCGCGGCGGCGAACGTGTCGCGACCAAAGAAGCGTCCCAGATCAAGAGCACGTCCGAACTGATTGGTCTGATGGTGGGCCGGCCGATGGCCGAACTGTTTCCGCTGCGCAATGAGAAGCTTGGCGACGTCGTCTTCAGCGTCTCAGGTCTCACTCGCCACGGGATATTTACGGACATCAATTTTGATGTGCGCGCGGGCGAGGTCGTCGGCTTTGCTGGCCTCGTCGGCGCCGGTCGCACCGAGGTCATGCGCGCTATTTTCGGCGCCGACCGGCCCGATGTGGGCGAGATCCGCAAGGATGGCGGGGTGATCACGATCCGACATCCGTGCGATGCAATTGCGTACGGCATCGCCTACCTGCCGGAGGACCGAAAGGACCAGGGTCTGGTGCTGACCATGTCGGGTGCTGAAAACTTGGTGATGGCCTCACTTGATCAATGCTGCGTCGCGGGCTTTGTTTCCAAATCGGCGATCCGCAAGACCGCCCGTGCGACCGCCGACCGCCTTCAGTTCAAGGGCCAGCTCGATGCGCCCGCCGGCATTGCATCCGGCGGCAATCAGCAAAAGCTCGTCATCGGCAAGTCTATCCTGACGGGCGCAAAGGTTCTCATCTTTGATGAACCCACGCGCGGCGTCGATGTCGGCGCTAAAGCGGAAATCTATCGTCTCATTCATCGGTTGGCTTCAGAAGGCGCGGCCGTAATCATCGTGTCGTCCGAATTGCCCGAGCTGATGGGTACTTGCCACCGGATCTACACAATGTCGGGTGGCCGCATCCGCGATGAACTCTCGCTCGCCGAGTTCGACGAGAAGCGCATTCTAGAAGGAGCCTTTGCGGCTCACGTGACGCCGCAGGCGAGCCCGCGGGCGGTGGGAGCATTATGACAATGACTCTGTCGACGAGGGCGCTGAACTCGGATGAGAGTCGTGTGAAGCCGCTTGCATTCCTACAACGCTACGGCCGCGAGATCGGTTTGCCGATAATTGTCCTGCTGATGGTGATCGTTTTTTCCATCAATTCTGGCGTGTTCCTGTCGCTGCCGAACTTCCGCAACATCGGCGTATCGGCGGCGGCCTTGGCGGCGGTGTCCTTTGGGCAAACTTTTACGATCCTCACCGCGGGTCTCGATCTCTCCGTCGGCGCCATCGTCGCGCTGGTTAGTATTGTCGGCGCACTTGTTATGCGAGAGTACGGCGTGTTGGCGGGATTGACGGCTTCGCTCGCCACGGGCGTGGCCGTTGGACTAGTTAACGGCCTGGTCATCACGCGCTTAAAGGTGTTTCCGTTCATTGCTACGCTGGCGATGATGTCGATCGTGTCGGGGTTGACGTTGAGCATCAGCGGCGGCGTTGCCGTCACTGGCGTGCCGGAGGCTTTCTCCAGCCTCGCTTATGCCCGTACCCTCGGCGTGCCAATCCCGGTCGTCATCGCAGTCGCCGTGCTCGCGGTTTGCATCGTAGTCCTGCGCTATACCAAGCTCGGCCGCCGTATTTATGCGGTCGGTGGAAATGAAGAGGCGGCGCGGTTGTCGGGCATTTCGATTGGCGCGGTGAAGATTGCCGCCTATGTGCTAAGCGGCCTGTGTGCCGCAGTTGGCTCTCTTATCCTAACCGCGCGCGTGGCGTCAGGACAGCCGTCGCTCGGCGCGACGCTGCCGCTGGAATCTGTCGCGGCGGTCGTGCTCGGCGGCGTTTCGCTGTTCGGTGGACGCGGCTCCGTGGTCGGCGTCGCCTTCGGTGTGCTGTTCATCAGCATCCTGTCGAACGGCCTCAACCTTCTGAACGTCCCTTCCTATACGCAGATGATGGTCATCGGCGGGGCGCTGATCCTCGCAGTCTCGCTCGACCAGATATTCATCGGCGCTAAAGCCGGCAAAGGAAACTGAGTTTCACCATTGAACATGAAAAGGAGAGATCGGATGCAGTCTCGCGTAGTTCACAAGACACGACTTGCAATGTTAGCCGCCGCCTGTGTCGCCCTCATGGCTGCAAGCCCCGCGCACGCCGCCGACAAGATCGGTGTGTCGATGCCCAACATCAAAGGACCGTGGTTTACGCCCGTGCTCTTCGGCATCTCGGATGAAGCCAAGAAGCTCGGCTACGAAGTCACGATCCTGGACGCTGGTGGCTACGCCAACGTCGACAAGCAGGTGAGCCAGTTCTCCAATCTCGTCGTGCAGAAGGTCTCGGCAATCCTAATGGACCCGGCTAACCCGGCGTCTTTCAACGGCGTTGTGCGTGAGGCGAAAGGCGAGAAGATCCCGGTGATCGGCGCGGGCAGCCCGATCGTCGCCAGCGACGTCGACGCTGACGCCGCCGCATCTTCGAGCCACTGCAACATCGGCCACGAACTCGCCAAAGGTGCGAAGACCTTGCTGCCGAATGGCGGCACGATCGCGGTCCTCGCCGGCCCGCCGGGCGCCTTCTGGGCCTCTGACCGTTTGCGTTGCTTCAAGGAAGATCTCGCTGGCGGCAACATCAAAATCGTCGCCGAACAGACCAGCGAACAGGATCCGGCGATCGCGCTCTCGCTCGCTAACGACTTCCTGCAGCGCTTCCCCAACGTCAATTTGCTCTACGGCGCGGATGATACCTACGGCGTGGGCGCTGCGCGCGCGGCGCAGGGCGCCCAGAAGTGTGGCAAGGTGAAGATCCTGTTCGCCGTGCTCGGTGAAGCTGCCGAAGAGATGATGCGTGCCGGCTGCGCGGACTACGTGGTGGCGCAGCAGCCGGTGGTCATTGGCCGCACGGCCGTCCAGTTGATGGACGCGATCGTGAAGGGCAAGCCACTGACGGCGAAGAAGGTCGAAGTCCCGCTCATCCCGGTGACCGCGGCCAACCTTAACTCGATCAACAAGACCGGCATGCAGGCCCCTAAAGGTTGGACCCCATAATCAACGGCAACATTCATTTCCGCGCCGTTCGCGGCGCGGAAATGAGCGCCGCAGGAGGATGCATGGCAACATCGAAGATCAAGCTGCGCCTTAATCAGCAGCAGATCGAATTGATCGACAACACCATCAGGTCCGGCGAGAGCAACAGCCGCGACGATCTGGTTCGACGCGCCTTACGCGAATTTGCCAAAGCCAATCTACCGCAGCCGGAAAAAGACAAATGACGACTGAGCGCAAACTGCTTCAAGAACTTATTATCGAGCCCGGTACCGGCAAGGCGCTGGAATTGCGGCGCGGCCAGATTTTGCGTATCGCGCAAACGACCGGCCGGCAATGTGCGGACTTCAACTGCTTCAATCTTCACGATTACAAGGAATTCTTCCACACCGGCCGCACGCGCCACCTGCACGGCATGCATCCGACTAAAGGCGATTTCCTCTGGTCGGCGCCTCCGCGCGAGCGGCCGATGATGGCGATCATCGAGGACACCGTTGGCACCAATGACGTGCTCTATCCGCGCTGTAGCGCCTTCCTGTTCGAGCACCAGTACGGCTTGGCCGTACATACGAACTGCCACGACATCCAAGCCGAAGCGCAACGCGAATACGGCCTGACTCCGGACGACGTGCATGACTCATTCAACTTCTTCATGCACACCGGCGTCGCACCGGACGGTCATCCCTACATCGCAAAGAACATGGCCAAAGCGGGCGATTACGTCGAACTACTAGCGCTAATGGATGTCCTGGCGATACCGAATGTCTGTGGCGCCGACGTCATGATGACCAGCAATTTTGAACTAAAGCCACTGAAGCTGAGCGTGTTCGACGCTGCCGATTCTGATTGGGCTAAGGTCAACGAGCCGCCGCGCCTTAAGAACCAGCGCAATCCGGAAATGTTCAAGATCAAGAACATCAAGGCTGATCGCGAACTGTACAAGGACATTTCTTACAAGCCCGATTTCATCAATGTGCCGATCGAGATCTCAGAGATCGAGATCGAACTCAGCGACGAGGAGAAGGAGTGGCTCTCGCAGCTGACCGCCACTGGTAAATATGGCGAATCAGAGGTGGAAGTCTTGCGCTATGTTTTCCACTCGTGGTGGATCGACAAGTTCATGCGGGGGCCCAAGCACGTGCCAAAGGGCTAAAAACGATCAACTACGCGGAGAGCCGTAGGCAATTCACGTGCGGGTTGGAACGGACGCAAACCTCCAAAGCAGAAGGGGTGGCTGACGGCACCGAAATGCACGCGGCTGTCCGCTGAACGAAGATGCCTACGGGAAGCGACGAATGAACGCTGCAGTTCGAAAGAAGGAAAAACGGGTTCAGGCGCCTGAGAGCCGTGTCGGCCTTAAGATGAAGCATATGCGCCTGCTCAAGGGCCTGACTTTGAAGAAGCTCGCCAGTCTCGCCCATTGCTCGGAATCGATGCTGTCGCGCGTCGAAAACGGCAGCGCCAATCCTTCGATTAAGACGATGCACCGCGTCGCGGTGGCGCTGAACATGCCGGTGTCCGGTCTGTTTCAAGGGGCGGATGATGAGGACGGCAATGTCGTCCTGCGGCAGGGCGAACGCCCGACGGTTCAGGCCGGGCAGGGCAAGGGTCACAAGCTCGAAGCATTAATTCCGAGCCGCAGTGGCAATCTGCTGTCCGGCTACATCAATGACATCCAGCCTGGCGGCGGCAGCGAAGGCGTCATCACGCATGAGGGTGAGGAGTTCGGTTATGTACTCGATGGTGAGCTGGATTTGATCATCGACAAGAAGAGATATCGATTGCGGCCTGGCGACAGCTTCCATTTTCGGTCCGAGCGGCCGCATTCGTACATGAACAGCTGCAAGAAGGTGGCTCGTATCCTTTGGCTCAACACGCCGCCGACATTCTAAGTCAGTAAGGAGACATCGACGTGGACAAGAAATTCATTCACCCGCCGGAGCTGTTCAAGCATCCAGCCTATAGCCGCGTTATCACGGTTACCGGCCCTAGTAAGATGATCTGTATCGCGGGCCAGACGGCATCCGACGAGAACTACAAGCCGATGTTCGTTGGAGACATGCGTGGCCAATATCATCGCGTCATGGAAGCCCTAACGATCCAGCTAAAGGCTGCCGGTGCGACGTGGGACGACGTGGTGTTCCGCCGTCTCTACGTGCTAGACATGGATGCTTTCATCAAAATTCAAACCGATCCGACGATGACCTTTCCGTGGCATCCCGACCGGCCGCCGCCGAGTACACTCATCGGCGTGACGCGCCTCTCCCATCCGGATTTTCTCATCGAAATAGATCTGATGGCTGTGACTGGCGTCTGAGGCCACCGGCGTCTTACGGAACTGTAGTTACAAAGAAACATCTTGCTGCCGATAACGGCATTTATCGGCGGAGCGCCCGTCATGGCTTTGGCCGCCTTTTCAGCACGCGTCGACGGTCAATCCCACGGGAACGACTCGACTTGCGCTTTCTTATTCATACGCCGCCGATACGCTCCACGGCATTTGCAATTGCGGGAGCAAAAAATCGCGTCCATCCGTGCGGCGTAAAAAGCTTTGCCACAGGCCGGGCACGTTCGGGCCGTGCGGTCTAGCTGTGACTCCAATTCTGCAATTTGCGCCTTTTGCTTTCGCAAGGCTTCGTTGAATTCAACTTTCAAAAAGGCACATTGCTCGCACACGACTTCGACTCCGTTTTTCAATCCCAAAAATAGGCCGAGCCGCTTCCGAGTTAAAGGTTTAATTTTGCTTTTAGCCGTTCGCGGATGCGCTAATTTCCGGAGCCAACAATCCTTTTGGGGTGTGATTTTGTCGGAATAACTTGCGAGCAAATTTGTCCAATGAGTGCTGTGGGTCGCCGTCGCCCATCCCCCCTCGTTGCGTTTTGGCCAGGAAGGACCCGACGGATTTCAAACGCGGCCGCTGCCCCTCTGCCAGTGGACAGACCTAAGATGAGTCTGTCCGCGACTCGTGCCTCCGCTGCAAGTGTTTGGACAATTTGGACAGACTGGACAGAGTTATTAAGGCGAACAAATGAGAAGGCCAAACTATAAAAGAAAAATGTCTGTCCGTCCGCCCAAACTGTCCAAACCCCATGGCACAAGGACCGCCGGCGGACAGTTCGGACACATGGGATCGCACAGCTACCCGAAATCGGGTTCCTCAACCTCATAGTCGTCGTGCCAAGCGTCCACCGTGTCATCAAAGGAGGGCCAATAAGGATACTTGGCCCGAAACGAATTGCGCATGTCGGCGAGCGATGGGAACCGCCACAGTGAGCCATTGGACCGGATTCGTGTGCAGCCCCAGCCCTTCAGGAATGCCGCGAATTTATGATCGCTCCAATCCATCAGGCCGCGGTTTGCCTTGCGGGCGCGGAGATAGAGATCGCTCGCGTGGACGACCGACCCGCCACGGCCATTGACCTGGCAATCCAGCACACCCGAGTCGAGATAGCCGGCCAGCCAATGCACTTCGGGGCCCGCACTTTGTTGCTTCTCGGGGTCCTTATCATCACTGACGCCGGCGGTATCGCGCGGGTGCCAATCGCCTAGATCAAACTCCAGGAGGTCATGCAGCATACGCCCATAACCGCCGTTATCGAGTTGCGTCTGCATCGCGCGGAAGTACGCGGAGTCGCGGGCGCGCTTGTCGCTCACGTCGAACACCATAAAGCGGCGGTCGCTACCTGCGACCAAGATCACATGCTCCTGGTTACTCGCGGCGGCCACCTTGACGTGATTTGGCATCATGTAAGCATCGACGCCCTTTGGCTCAATCGGTATGGCGTCCTCGGTCAAGGTCGAGTTCAAAGTGGCCGACTCTTTGTTATCGGCGAGCGTCATTTCGTCCACGAACAGAAAGCACGTCATCGCCAGGTGCGCGTTAAAGCGTCCGGTAAGCAAGCCGCCCTTGCTGATTTGCATGGCATGAGCACCGAACAACTTGCGGATCGTCCGCAGCAGCATTCCCTTGCCGGTGCCATGCGCGGTGGATTTCAAGATCAGCGCGACCTCGCACGGCTTGTCCGCATTCTGGAGCGCCCAGGCAATCCACCGAATAATGTATTCGTCGCGGTCGGCCTTGCCGTTGGCAATCACGTCGCGGATATGCTCGCGCAGCAACGACCAGTCGCCTGTGGTGTTCTGCTCGACACCATAGCCGCGCCATAGGTTGATCGCGTCCGGACTCGCGGAGTCCATCTCGGCCCGCAGCACCACGCCGTCATAAGTG
>JBKPRE010000253.1:0-8072 GCA_046734435.1 Pseudomonadota bacterium
CTCGCCGCCGCCAAGCTGCCGGTCAAGACCCGTTTTATCGAACGTATCGCCGAGTGATGACGATGAAAGCCGCCGATGTAAGAGCGATGACGCTCGATCAACTCGATGACGAAGTGCTCAAGCTGAAGAAGGAGCAGTTCAATCTGCGCTTCCAGCGGGCGACCGGTCAGCTCGAGAACACGTCGCGGGTGCGCGTGATCCGGCGCGACATCGCGCGCATGAAGACGATCGCCGCGCAGAAACGCGCGGGAATGCCGGAGCCGATAGCCAAGGCTGCGCCGGCCCCGAAGGCCGAAAAAGCCGAGAAGAAGACGAAGACCGCCAAACCGAAGGCCGCTGCGAAGCCGAAGTCGCGCGCCAAGACGAAGTCGAAGGAATAAGGGGTTCGAGATGCCGAAGCGTACGCTCCAGGGCGTTGTTGTCAGCGACAAGCAGGACAAGACCATTGTCGTGCGCGTCGACCGGCGTTTCACGCACCCGACGATGAAGAAGACGATCCGCCGCTCGAAGAAGTACCACGCGCACGACGAGGCCAACACCTACTCGGTTGGCGACCTGGTGTGGATCGAGGAGCGCCGGCCGATTTCCAAGCTCAAGCGCTGGGCCGTGGTCCGGGGCGAGAAGAAGCAGAAAGTTCAGTGAACGTGATGAGCGACCAGACAGTGAGAGCCGCATCATGATTCAGATGCAAACCAACCTTGACGTAGCCGACAATTCCGGCGCGCGTCGTGTCATGTGCATCAAGGTGCTTGGCGGCTCCAAGCGCAAATACGCCACCATCGGCGACGTCATCGTCGTGTCGGTCAAGGAAGCGATTCCGCGCGGTCGCGTGAAGAAGGGCGACGTGATGAAGGCGGTCGTGGTGCGCATTTCCAAGGACATCAAGCGCCCGGATGGTTCGGTCATTCGCTTTGACCGTAATGCCGCGGTGCTGATCACGCCGCAGATGGAGCCGGTCGGCACCCGAATTTTCGGGCCGGTGCCGCGCGAACTGCGAGCCAAGAATCACATGAAGATCATCTCGCTCGCCCCGGAGGTGCTCTGATGGCAGCCAAGATCCGCAAGGGCGACAAGGTCGTCGTGCTCGCTGGCCGTGACAAAGGCCGCACCGGCGAGGTGATCGCTGTGCGCCCCGATGAAAACCGCGCTTTGGTGCGCGGGATCAATATGGTCAAGCGCCATCAGCGTCAGACCGCACAACAGGAAGGCGGAATCATCTCCAAGGAGGGGTCGGTCCACCTGTCCAATCTTGCAATCGCCGATCCGAAGGACGGCAAGCCGACCCGTGTTGGCTTCAAGTTCGTCGGCGAAGGCGATGCCCGCAAGAAGGTGCGCATCGCCAAGCGTTCCGGAGTCGAGATCGATGGCTGATACCCAGCAGCAGTCCGAAGGCAAGAAGCCGAAGCAGCCGCAGGGCGCTCCGAAAGGCGCCAAGGATGGCGGCGCGACCAAAGGCCAGGAAGCGAAGGGCGGCGAGCCAAAGGTGAAGAAGCCGCGCGAGCGCTCCGACTACGTCGCGCGCCTGAAGACCCATTACGAGCAGGTCATCCGCGGCGAGCTGTCGAAGAAATTCGGCTACACGAATCGCATGCAGGTGCCCACGATCACGAAGGTCGTGCTCAACATGGGCATCGGTGAGGGCGTCGCCGACCGGAAGAAGGTGGATAACGCCGCCGGGGACCTGTCGCTGATCGCGGGCCAGAAAGCCGTGATCACCAAGTCGCGCAAGTCGATCGCGACCTACAAGCTGCGCGACGGCCAGGCCATCGGCTGCAAGGTCACGCTGCGCAAGGCGCGCATGTATGACTTCCTGGATCGCCTGGTGAATATCGCATTGCCACGCGTGCGCGATTTCCGCGGGCTTAATCCGAAGAGCTTCGACGGCCGCGGCAACTACAGCCTTGGCATCAAGGAATACACGGTTTTCCCGGAGATCGATTTCGACAAGGTCACCGATACCTGGGGCCTCGATATTACCGTTTGCACCAGCGCGCGCTCCGACGACGAGGCACGCGCGTTGCTCACCGCGTTCAACTTCCCGTTCCGGCAGTGAGGGGCGTCCCTCATACGCGGAACCGCAAGGAGTGAAAGTATGGCGAAGAAGAGTTCGATCGAGAAGAACAACAGGCGGCGCAAGATGGCGAAGCAGTACGCCAACCGGCGCGCGAAGCTGAAAGCGATCGCGCACGACAAGAAGCTGCCGATGGAAGAGCGTTTTGCTGCGTCACTGAAACTGGCGGAGTTGCCGCGCAACTCTTCCAAGACGCGCATCCGCAACCGCTGTGAGCTGAGTGGCCGCCCGCGCGCCTATTACCGCAAGCACCGCTTGAGCCGTATCGCCTTGCGCGAGCTCGGGTCGAAGGGCCTGATTCCGGGCCTTGTGAAGTCGAGCTGGTAGGGAGGGCGCGATGGCAGTCAACGATCCGATCGGCGACATGATCGCGCGCATCCGCAACGCTCAGATGCGCAACAAGTCGAAGGTCTCAATGCCCGGCTCCAAGCAACGCGAGCGCGTGCTCGAGGTGCTCAAGACCGAAGGCTTCATCCGAGGTTATGCCAGCGTGGCGCATGCCAGCGGCCGGTCCGAACTCGAGATCGAGCTCAAGTATTTCGACGGCGAGCCCGTGATCCGGGAAATCGAGCGCATCTCGAAGCCGGGGCGCCGCGTCTATGTCGCGGTGCGCAACCTGCCGCGCATCAATAACGGCCTCGGTGTCGCGATCCTGTCGACCCCCAAAGGCGTGATGGCCGACCACGATGCCCGCGAGGCCAATGTGGGCGGCGAAATTATCTGCACGGTGTTCTGATGTCGCGCATCGGCAAAAAAGCAGTCGCGGTCCCGACCGGCGTTACCGCCAACGTCGAGGGCCAGACCGTAAAGGTGAAGGGCCCGAAGGGCGCCCTCCAGGTCGTTGTGCATGACGACGTCACTGTCGCCATGGACAAGACCGGCATCAAGCTCGAGCCGCGCAGCGAGACCAAGCGCGCGCGCTCGATGTGGGGCACGTCGCGCACGCTGGTCGCCAACGTCATGGCGGGCGTGACCAAAGGATTCGAAGAGCGGCTGGAGATCACCGGCGTCGGCTATCGCGCCGCCGTGCAGGGCAAGACCCTGCAGCTGCAACTCGGCTTCTCGCACGACGTCAATTTCCCGATTCCCGAAGGCATCGCGATCGCGACGCCAAAGCCGACCGAGATCGTGGTCACCGGCGTCGACAAGCAGAAGGTCGGGCACGTCGCCGCTGAAATCCGCGGATTCCGTCCGCCCGAGCCCTACAAGGGCAAGGGCGTCAAGTACGCCAACGAGTACATCTTCCGCAAGGAAGGGAAGAAGAAATAGAGGATGCGCGATGTCGAGATTAACTGACCGAACTGCGCGGAGAACGGCATCGGTGCGCCGCAAGGTCAAACTTGCGGCCGGCACGAGCGGCCGCGCGCGGCTGTCGGTGTTCCGCTCATCCAAACACATCTATGCGCAGCTGATCGATGACGTGCAGGGCACGACGGTGGCCGCGGCGTCTTCGCTGGAAAAGACCATGCGCGAAGGCGCCAAGACCGGCGCGAACATTGCGGCGGCAAAGGCGGTCGGCAAGCTGATCGCGGAGCGCGCCAAGGAAAAGGGCATCAAGGACGTCGTGTTCGATCGCGGCGGCTATCTCTATCACGGACGCATCAAGGCGTTGGCTGATGCCGCGCGTGAAGGCGGACTCAACTTTTAACGGAACCAGATCAAATGGCACGGGAAGCGCGACGGGAACGAGAACGCGGTGGCCGCGAGGAGCGCGACAGCGAGTTCATCGACAAGCTGGTGCACATCAATCGCGTGGCCAAGGTGGTCAAGGGCGGACGCCGCTTCGGCTTTGCCGCACTCGTCGTCGTCGGTGATCAGAAGGGCCGCGTCGGCTTCGGGCACGGCAAGGCGCGCGAAGTGCCGGAAGCGATCCGCAAGGCAACCGATGCGGCCAAGCGCGGCCTGACCCGCGTGCCGCTGCGCGAGGGCCGTACGCTGCATCATGATGTGCTCGGGCGGCACGGCGCCGGCAAGGTGTTCCTGCGCGCGGCCCCTCCAGGCACCGGCATCATTGCGGGCGGTCCGATGCGCGCGGTGTTCGAGACGCTCGGAATGCAGGACGTGGTGGCGAAATCGCTCGGCTCATCCAATCCGTACAACGTCGTGCGCGCGACATTCGATGCGCTCAAGCATCAGGATTCGCCGCGCTCGGTCGCGGCGCGCCGCAACATCAAAGTCTCGACGCTGCAATCGCGCCGACGCGATGGCGATGCCGAGGCGGCCGCTGATTAAAGGAACCGGCACATGGCTCAGGGACAAAAGACCATCAAGGTCGAGCAGGTGGGCAGCCCGCAACGGCGCCACTTCAACCAACGGCAGACGTTGATCGGGCTAGGCCTCAACAAGATTGGACGCAGGCGCGATGTTCCGGACACGCCGGAAACCCGCGGCATGATCCGCAAGGTCCGCCACCTGGTGCACGTGGTTGGAGACGCGAAGTGACCGTAGGTCATGGCCGGGCTTGACCCGGCCATCTCGAGAACTGGAACGAGGCGTAAGATGAAACTCAATCAGATCGCGGACAAGCCGGGCGCGCGTAAGAAGCGCATGCGCATTGGGCGCGGCATCGGCTCCGGGATGGGCAAGACCGGCGGCCGCGGCGGCAAAGGACAGACCGCGCGTAGCGGCGTGCGCATCAAGGGCTTCGAGGGCGGCCAGATGCCCCTGCACCGGCGCCTGGCGAAGCGCGGGTTCCGCAACACCCCGTTTGCCCTGGTGCTTAATGAAATCAACGTCGGCAAGGTGCAGGCCGCAATCGATGCAGGCCTGATTGATGCCAAGGCGCCTGTCGACGCTGCTGCCATGGTGAAAGCGGGCCTGATGCGCCGCGAGAAGGGCGGCGTGAAGCTCCTGGGCGATGGTGAGATCAAGACCAAGGTCGACTTTGCGGTCTGGCGCGCCTCGAAGTCTGCCGTCGCGGCAGTGGAGAAGGCCGGCGGGTCGGTAAAGATCCTCGCACCGGCGAAGGCGGAAGACGAAATTCCGAAAGGCAAAAACAAGCGCAAGGCACTGGAAGCCGCCAAAGGTGGCGACAAGCCGAAAGGCGGCAAGCCCAAGGCGGAAGCGGAAGGCGAACAGAAGCCTGCCGAATAGCCGAGGCGCAATGACCGCCTGCCGATGCAGGCGGAATCCCGGACTACCGTTTGCGAGGTCCGGTCATATCTAGAGGGTCGCAAAAGCCGGATGTGCTGCTTGCGAGAGAGATAGCAGCGGGAAGGGTTGGGGGCCGAGGGAGCAATCGATGGTTTCGGCAGCGGAACAACTGGCGGCCAATCTCAACTTCTCGGCACTCGCCAAAGCCGAAGAACTCAAGAAGCGAATCTGGTTCACGGTCGGTGCGCTTCTGGTCTACCGGCTGGGCACGTATATACCGCTGCCCGGCATCGATCCCAACGCCTGGTCGCAGATCTTCAACACGCAGTCCGGCGGCATCCTTGGGATGTTCAACATGTTCTCCGGTGGCGGCATCCACCGGATGGCGATCTTTGCGCTCAATATCATGCCGTATATCTCGGCCTCGATCATCATTCAGCTGATGACGACGGTTTCGCCCACGCTCGAGGCGCTGAAGAAAGAAGGCGAGCAGGGCCGCAAGATCATGAACCAGTATACGCGGTACCTCACCGTGTTGCTGGCGGCGTTCCAGGCTTACGGCATCGGCGTCGGTCTGCAGGGTACGGGCAGTGTTGTTTCCAGCCCCGGTATTTTCTTCCTCATCTCGACCACGATCACGCTTACCGGCGGCACGATGTTCCTGATGTGGCTGGGCGAGCAGATTACCGCGCGCGGCATCGGCAACGGAATTTCGTTGATCATTTTGTCCGGCATCGTGGCCGAGTTGCCGTCGGCGATCGCCGGCACGCTAGAGCTCGGACGTCAGGGCGCCCTGTCGACCGGGTTGATTTTGGTTGTCATCATGATGGTCGTCGCCGTCATCGCCTTCATTGTGTTCATGGAGCGGGCACAGCGGCGCCTACTGATCCAATATCCCAAGCGCCAGGTCGGAAACCGCATGTTTGAGGGTCAATCCTCGCACCTGCCGCTCAAGCTCAACACATCGGGCGTCATTCCGCCGATCTTCGCATCGTCCCTGCTGCTGCTGCCGACAACGGTCGCCAACTTTAACGCCGGTCAGGGGCCCAATTGGCTGACCACAGTGACGACGCTGCTCGGGCATGGGCGGCCCTTGTTCCTCATCCTCTATATCGCCCTGATCGTCTTCTTTGCATTCTTCTACACGGCGGTGGTGTTCAACCCGACAGAGACGGCGGATAACCTGAAAAAGCACGGTGGGTTTATTCCCGGCATCCGCCCCGGCGAACGGACGGCCGAGTACATCGACTATGTACTCTCGCGCATCACGGTCATCGGAGCGCTTTATCTTGCGATCGTCTGCCTCATTCCGGAAATTCTGATTTCGTACGCGGCGGTGCCGTTCTATTTCGGCGGCACCTCGCTGCTGATCGTGGTCAGCGTGACCATGGATACGGTCGCGCAGATCCAGGGCTATCTGCTGGCGCATCAATATGAAGGGCTGATCAAGCGTTCGAAGCTGCGAGGGCGCATGCGATGAGGTTGATTCTGCTCGGCCCGCCGGGGGCGGGGAAGGGCACGCAAGCGCAGCGCCTGATCGCCAAGCATGGAATTATTCAGCTGTCGACCGGCGATATGCTGCGTGCCGCAGTCGCTGCGGGGACGCCGACCGGTCTGCGGGCGAAGAGCATTATGGACCGTGGCGAACTGGTGCCGGACGACGTGGTGGTTGCAATCATCGCAGAGCGTATTGACCAGCCTGATGCCAAGCGCGGTTTCGTGCTCGACGGGTTTCCCCGGACGGTTCCACAGGCCGAGGCGCTGGAGCGGTTGCTGGCCGAGCGCGGTCTCAAGTTAGATGCGGTAATCGAACTGAAGGTCGACGAGGGAATCCTCCTTCGGCGCATCGAAAAGCGTGTGGCCGAGATGGTCGCGCGCGGAGAAAAGGTGCGGGCCGACGACAATCCGGAGGTGTTGAAAGGGCGGCTTGCCGCCTATCGCGCCCAGACGGCCCCCTTGGTCGGGCATTACGCCGGCAAAGGCATGCTCAAGAGCGTGGACGGCATGGCGCCAATCGAAGAGGTCGCCGGGGCCATTGACCGGCACCTGACGTCCGCTGGCGCGGCCAGGGGCCAGACGGCCAAACCCCGTCGCCGGAAGCCAAGGCCCTCAAGGGCCGCGAAGGCGCCCAAGGGTGCTGCCCGCAAGCGTAATACCCGCCGGAAACGGCCAGCTACGGCCGGTAACCGCGGCAAGAAGAGGCCGGGACAACGTAAAAACCGTGGTCGGCGGAGGTTGACGAGAGCGCGATGAATCCCTTAATAAGCTGCACATTCAGGAGTTTGACGCGATGCCGGGCCCCAGCAAGGCGGGGACGGGCGTCGTGTTACGCTTTGCGCTACCCCCTTCTAGGGACTTGGAAATCTGGCGCGATGCGCGCCATCGATCGATATAGGAGAAGTTAAGTGGCTCGTATCGCGGGCGTCAATCTACCGACCAACAAGCGCGTGGTCATCGCGCTCCAGTACATCCATGGCATCGGGACCAAGACCGCCCAGGATATCATGGGCAAGGTTAATTTGCCGCCGGAGCGGCGCGTGTCGCAGCTGACCGACGCTGAGGTGCTGCAGATCCGTGAAATCATCGACCGCGACTACATGGTTGAAGGCGACCTGCGTCGCGAGGTGCAACTCAACATCAAGCGCCTGATGGATCTCGGTTGCTATCGCGGCCTGCGCCACCGTAAGGGTCTGCCCGTTCGCGGCCAGCGCACGCACACGAATGCACGCACCCGCAAGGGCCCGGCCAAGACGATTGCCGGCAAGAAGAAGACAGCGGGACCGACTTGATAACAGGATAAGCCCTCACGCCGGTTACGGCGCGCGGGCGCGAAAGGATTGAGAATGGGTAAGGAAGCTACTCGCGTCCGCCGGCGCGAACGCAAGAACATCGCGTCAGGCGTCGCGCA